>JAIPKB010000005.1 GCA_021733795.1 Akkermansiaceae bacterium
AAGTGTAAAGCAGGGCGGTTTTTGTGGCGGGACAGCCGTGGACTGGAGCGATCAGGAATCCGGCCCGTCCGGGAAGGAAATCCGGGGTTGCCACCCGAGTTCCGCCCCGATGGCAGTGATCGACGCGAGGGTTTCCGGGACGTCCGCCGGATGGGGCGCGCGGTGCTCCACCAGGGGCGTGGCGGCTTTCCTGGCGACTTCCAGCATTTCCATGACCGAGTGGTTGCGGCCCGTTCCCACGTTCAGGACGACCGATTTCCCGCCCCGCCACTGCAGCGCCAGTTCTACCGCCCGGGCCACGTCCGACACGTGGGTGAGGTCGCGGCGCTGGCTGCCGTCGCCGTTGATGACCACCGGCAGACCCACCTCGATCCGGCGGCGGAAGCACTCCAGGGCGAGGTCGGGGCGCTGGCCCGGTCCCCACACCGAGAAGAACCGCAGCGCCACGAACCGCAGGCCGTAGAGCCGGGCGTGGAGGCGGCCCCACTGTTCACCCTGAAGCTTGGTCAGCGCAAAGGGGCTGCACGGTTCGGTCGGGCCGTCCTCGCAAGCTGGGAGGGGCGTTTCCGGGCCATAGACGCTGGATGACGAGGCAAACAAGAAATGCGGGATGCCCGCGCCCCGGCAGAAGTCCAGTAGCCGGACGGTGCCATCCACGTTGGTTCGGCGGTAGGAGTCGGCCAGGTGGATCGACTGGCGCCCCCCGGCCAGCGCGGCGAGGTGGACCACGGCGTCGAAGCGGCGCGCCGGGAACTGGTCGGTGCGGATGTCGCACAGGTGGAAGGTCACCCCGTCCGGCAGCTGAGAATCGGGCGGCCGGATGTCGATGCCGGTCACCAGGTGGCCAGCGGCGCGGAGGTGGCGGACCAGGTAGCTGCCGATGAAGCCGGAGGAACCGGTGACGAGAACGGAGAGGGGGGCTCGGATCATGTCACGGGGCTGGAAGTCAACCGATCTCACCTTTCCTCTTGAGTTCCGCACATTTTGCTTGCGTCCCCAGCCTGGGTTCATGAGGCTACGCCCATGAAACGGACATCAACTCCCGGCACCGAAGGTGGCGTGACGCCTGCGCGTGCGGGCGCGCGCATCATGCGCGCAGATATTCACCGGGGGGTTCGTTGAACAATACTGTTAGGCCACAGAAGCGCCAACCCGATACCTATGATCCTCTGCCTCAAAAGAATTTTGTTTGTATTCGCCGCCATTCCGGCGCTCGCCTTCGCAGGGAGCGTTGACAGTGTGTCTGCCCTCGTCGCCGCAGTTCGAGATGGGGTTGAGGGAGCAACCGTCGAAATCGCAGCGGGCACCTACGAGCTTTCGGCACCTCTCGAATTAAAAGCCCGGATGACTCTGAAGGGAGTCGGGATGGACAAGACCATACTAACAAATGCCCAAGGTTGGAAGCCGACTACCAAGGCCTTGCCCGATCCTGAAATGAAACAGGAAGGGTTGGATACCGATGCCTATCTCGTCCGATTGAAGCGGGACTCCGCAGGCATCACCATCTCAGACATGACCCTTCGCGGGCCGCAATTGCATGGAGCCGTCTTCGCTTGGTTCCCCACCGACCTGCATCTGCACCACTTGCGGATCAAGGATACGATGTGGAGCGGACTCCGCACCTTCGGCATGAAGAAGGCGAGAATTCACGATTGCGAGTTCATCGACGCGGGCGGGCGTTGGGACAAGGGCCAACCTGGGGTCAAAGGCGGTATCACTGGCGGAGGCATCTTTGCCATCTGGATGGAGGACAGCGAAGTATTCAACAACCGCTTCACCCGCACACAAATGGCACCCGAACGCGAATACTACGGCATCAAAGTGCGACAGGGGAAGCGGTGCCACATACATCACAACACCATCGAAACCAACTTCTCGATGGAGTTCCCGTTCGAAAACGACGAGGACAACGAGATCGACCACAACGTCTGCCGCGGCACCATCTCCATCCCGAAACACGCAGGCGGACCGGTGCCGAAGAGCGGGCAAACCTTTCACATCCATCACAATTGGTTCAAGGACACCTATTCGATTGAGTTTGTCCGCAACGGGGTGGAGATCGACCACAATCTGTTCGACTTCGATACGATGAAGGACCATGGCAACTTGATCTCGGGATTCGGCAGCGCCCCGGCGAAGGGACCCGCGAGCTTTAACAACAATCTCGTCAGCAACCCAGGTCGCGGAGTTATCTGGATCAATGAAATCTTCGACAACCTAGAGGTTCGCAACAACTACATAATTACGCGCACCACGGCCACCCCGCGAACGGAGGGGCTGTTTGGCTTCAATCCCGGTTGCGACTTCAAGACGATCACGATTCGGGACAACGTGATCGAGTGTCAAGGGCAGGAGCGTCCTTTGCTCCGAAACAAGGAGAGCTACGCCGCAGTGGTTCGGAATAACGCACTCACCAACGTGTCGGACGCCGACCGGCTGGACAATCCTCAGGGTGGGAAGCCAGCCGGGCTCGAAGCAGCTCTCAAGTTCGAGTGCGGTGTCCACGGCGAATATACCGTTGATGGCTGGCAGGTTCGGCCATCGGCGAAAAAGCAAGGACAATGAAGCCTAACAAGACGTCACTCCTAACGCCTGACCCGCCTGCAGTTCCCGCCGTCATGAATGCTACAACCTCAACCCGCAGTCGAAGCCTCGCCCCCGGTCAGGCGTAGGAGGACTCAACGTTGATCACACTTCACCTTCGTCCCCGCCCACCATCGCGACCAACCGTCCGACGCACTCCGCCGTCAGCTCATTCGGCCCGAGGCGCACCACCCGCCACCCGGCCAAGGCGGCTTCGAGGTATTTGCCGCCGCGTGCCCGCGTCGCCCTGCGGGCAGCCTATGGCTGGCTATCTCGCTCCGCTCGGTTCTCCAGGTCGGCGGCGAATCCGGCACCGCGGTTGTGGCGACCGTTCACGTAGATGCCGCCCTCGATCTCGATCAGGGTCCGGCTGGGCATGTGGGCGAAGTCGGCCCGCCAGCGCCGGGTGGGGCAGAACCGGAACTCCCGCTCCAACACAGGGCCACCCAGCGCCCGCCACAGTGTTTCAAAGCGGTTCTCCAGCCTGCTTGGCGGCTTGGCACCACGGAACACCTTGCGGGCACGGACCTTCATCACAGGGGCAGTTTCGCCTGGTCAGGGTCGTCCACCGAGGTTTCGATTTGCCGCCGCGTGCCCGCGTCGCCCTCCGGGCAGCCTGTGGCTGGCGATCTCGCTCCGCTCGGTTCGTCGGTGGTGATCTTGGACACGCGGCAGGTCACCTTGAGCTTGGTCGGCGAGTGCGAGCGGTCGAAGGTCACGCGGAATCCGAGGCTGAACTTGCCGTCCTCGTCGGCACTGTCCTCGGCCTCGCGGAAATGGGCGTTGAGGAGTTCCTTCACCGCGTCGATGGCGGCCTGGCATTCGGCGGGTTGCTGGGTCATGGTTCAGAGTTGGTTGTAGATGTTGATGATCGGTTCGAGGTCGCGCTTCATGGCGGCCCGTTGTTCCCTGGTGGCGGTGGCGAGGAAGCCGGAGGTTTGGAGCCGCCGCCACCACCCGCAGAACCGGTTCACCAGCGGGATGTGGTTTTCCAAGGGGGTTGATGCACATGCCGAGCCGGCTGACGCTAACTTTCGGGTTCGGGAGGGTGAGGCGGGAGTTCATTGGATGAGGTGTTGGTGATGCGGGCGGAACGATACGACTTGCGGGCTGTCAACGAGCGCATGGCGCGGGAGGGCCGCAGATCGAGCATTTCGGTCAGTTCGACGCAGCGTTTCGAGACCGCGGCACGGGTGATGCCATGGCGTTTGGCGATCTCGGTCATGGTGGCACCGTCGTAGCCAAGGCCGCTGACCAGGGCGATGCACTCGGCGGTGAGCCTGGCGTTGCCGTGGTTGAGCACCTCACCCAAGACCCGCCGCACGGTGGCCCAGATGGTTTCGGCATCACTGGCGGCTGCGGACGGCCCTGGCTCGGGCTCCGGTTCGGGCAGCACGGCTGGATCGTCGCCGATGCGCATGAGCGGGCTGTCGGCGGCATCACCCTTGGCGGACCCGTTGCCGTGGTGGGCAACGTCCGGAACATCGAGACCCTGGGCTTTGAGTTCGCGGAGTTTGTCCGCAGGGAGCGACGCGATCCACTCATTGTATTGGCGGGCGTACTCGGCATCCTTGGCCTTTTGGCGCTGGCTGTAATCGTCACGACTCATTTCTCGGCCCAGGTGGTGCAGATGTTGGCTTCGACTTCGACCGGCACCTCGGGGAAGAGGGCGGCCATGGCTTCGACCATCGCGGTCGTGATGATTCCCCGACATTGTTCGGCGGCATCCTCGTGGCACTCGACCACCACCTCGTCATGCACGGTCGAGACGATGCGGGCCGATTGCGGTAGCCGCTGGTCGATCAGGATGAGGGCCTGTTTCATGCCATCGGCGGTGCCGCCCTGGACCGGGGTGTTGACCAGCGCGGTGAAGCGCTCCCAGTCGCTGGCGGTGGTCGGGATCAGGCGGCGGCGGCCGGTGCGGGTCTGGACTTCCGTGACGCCGGCCTGGGCCTGGTTGTGGCTGAGCCCGTGCCACTGGCGGAGGCGGGAGTAGGTGCGGAAGAACGCCTGGCGGATTTCTGTCGCCTGGTCGCCCTTCATGCTCACGCCGTATGACGTGGCGGCGTAGCGGACGAGACCTGGGGCGGACTGGCCGTAAAGGAGGCCGAAGTTGACCGCCTTGGAAAGCTGGCGGTCGCCCTTGGTCACCTCGGTTTCCGGTTTGCCCAGCACGACCGACGCCGTGAGTTTGTGGAGGTCGGCACCCGCCTTGTAGGCATCGATCATCCTGGTTTCCCCAGCGATGGCGGCGGCGGCCCGCAATTCGACCTGCGAGTAGTCGGCAACCACCAGACGGCGACCATCCTGCACGGCGAACGCTTCGCGCAACTCACCCCGGCCGATGTTCTGGAGGTTCGGCTCCTTGGATGAAAACCGGCCGGTGGCGGTGCCGAGTGGCTCGAAGCGCCCGTGGATCCGCCCGTCGGCTTTGATGTGGCCGACCAATGCCTCAGCCTGTTGCGCCCGTTTGATCGCTTCGCGGTGGATGAGCACCAGGGGGATGAGGGTGCCGTCGTCTGCGGCCTTGAGCGCCTCCTCGGCAGTGGATTCGAGTTTGATCCCCTTGGCGCGGAGAGCGGCGAGCACCTGGCTCGGGCTGGCCGGGTTGAGGGCCGGGTTGCCAAGTGCGGTGCGGAGATCGGCGGCGGCTTGTTGGGCCAAGCGGTCGGCTTCGGCGGCGATGGCGGCAAGTTTCTCCCGCTCCACCCGGATGCCAGTGTGTTCCATGTTCACCACCACGGGCAGCAACCCGCTTTCGAGCGCCCAGACCTGCTGGAGGTCGTTCATTTCCAACTCACCTTCCAGCACGCACAGCAGGTCGTGGAGGTGGGCCACGTCGCGGGCGGCGTAGGCGAGCTGGTCTTCGGTGAGCAGCATCGATGCCCAATCCGAACGGCTGTGGTCGGCGGCAGACGGGATTTGCAGATACCGCTCCAGGCACTGGTCGAGGTTGTTGCCGGGTTTGGTGTCGGCGGCTAGCAGACGGGCGGCGGTGAGGGTGCAGGCAACCTTGGTGGCGAAGAGGCCGCACTTCACCCGCAGCCAGAGTAGGTCGAACTTGGCATTGTGGATGATGAGGGTCGCCTGTTCCAGGACCGGCTTGAGCGGCCCGAGTTCGTAGCCGGTCGCCCGCAGGTCAATGGTCCAGATGGTGCCACCGTGGCGGCTGAGGGTGAGCAGGCGGATGTCGCCCTTCCACGGGTCGAGTCCGTCGCCCTTGCGGGGGCCATAGGTTTCGATGTCCAGGGCGATGCGGGACGCCCCGGTCAGATCGGCTGCCACCCGGTCGAGGTCAGCGCGGATGGAGCAGAAAATCGGGAGCGGGGACTTGGGGACTCCGGGGGACATTTGCCCCTCCGCTCTATGTACTTCCGTTAATTCGCTTTTATTTTAATTTTTTCTTCACCATTTTCCTTCTCCATACACGGGGTTGGAGAATGTCCCCCGGAGTCCCCAAGTCCCCGCTCATCGGCCACGGCGGGCGGTTTGGAGGGGGTGATTGGAAGAAATTCGTCGCCTTCCCTGAAGAATTGGTAGGTGGCGCGGTTCTTTGATGTCTGCCTGAGACGGAAGGTGATGCCTCCGAGTTCCCGTTTGTCGAACTTGACGACCAACCTGCCGAAGCTCATCAGGCCCCGCCGCGCCGCGAAATCAATCCAGTCGAACAGATCGTGGACATCCTCGTTCTGCTGAACGAATTCCTGAAACTCATTCTTCAGCACCTCCCGGTCGCCGAAATAGTCGAACGCCAGCACGAAGAATTCCCGCATCGCCTTGGTGGCCTGGTCGCCCGAAGTCTGGCTGTCCTCATGCGGCTGGCACGGGTCCGGCAACCCGGCGCAGTGGAGGATGCCACCGACCACCCGCCCCCACTCCGGGAACGAGGTGAACGGCGACGGTCCCGGCGGGCAACCCTGCCGCACCCATTCGTTGACCAGGGTGGCCACGGCCGAGAGCAGTTCCGACCGGTGGCGGCGCACCCAACCCTTGATGTCGATGTGGCGGTAGCGGTGGCCGTTGATGTCGTCGGGCGTGAAGCGCAGGCGGATCCGGCGGCAGCGCCGCTCGATGTCCGGTTCCCAGGTGGCGTTGTTGGCGGAGAACGAATACTCGGTTTCGTTGGGCAGGGTGATCGTTTCGCTCACCCGAGGCGGCGGTCCTCCCACACGCCGGAATCGTCGGTGGCGGCTTCGAGCGACGCGTAGCGGACGTGGCCCTTCATGTTGGCCAGGTGGAAGAACCGGCTGCCGGCCAAGAGCGCGGAGGTGATCCGCTTGCGCATCTCGTCGTCGCACTCCTTGGAGAGCGGGGCGCAGATGATGGAACGGCCGGTGTAGGCAAGGTGGGTGAGATCGGCGCAGGTGTCCTTGCCACAGCCCTCGCGGTTGGGGTATGGGCCAACTCTACGCCCGCCAATCGAATGGAAATTGGCGCCTCGTGGCAGGCTTTGCGCCTTGATCAAATACATGCCTAAGAATCGAACTTCCTACCACCAACCAAATGATTAGAGAGTTTCCAGTAACGTTTTCCACTCCATTCATGGAGTTTTGGAAGAACGCTTGCATGACATTGCCACCCAAGGCATGCGATGAACTGCGGGATGCGCTTCAGTTTCTTCGGATTTGGCAGGATTACTTCCAGTCCAGCCACGGGGAGGATCGTTCCGTAAAGCAGGCCTTCTCCGCCATCCGCACCGCAATCCCTGAAGCACAAGGATGGACCTTGGCGACTTGCCACCAGTGGAATGATCTCCACTACTTTTCTGCAATCGACTCCCCTGAATCAGGTTTTGAGATCAAACATAAGCACCCATGAGCAAGACCAACACCACCACCGATGTCGAAGCCGCGCTCGATCTTCTCGCCACACAAGTCCGCGCGGAAATCATGAGAATTCGTGACGAAGGAGCGGATGCCATGAAGCAGGGCGATTACGACACGGCCAAGTCCGTGATCGAGTTCGCCGGGAAACTGGAGTCTTTCGCCGGTGACGTGGACAAATTGGTTGGACAGTGGAACTCGATTGCCACGCAGCACGACGTGGAACCGGAAACCGTCAAGGCCATCGTCGGCAAGACCTTCTTCCAGAGAGCCCGCAAGGGGACGATCACACCCAATCACGGGATGGGTGGGCCTCGCATCGGAATTCCAAAGTTTGCCCAGACCCGTCCGCAAGACGGATTGGATCGAGTGAACCTGGTGGAGTTCAAGATTCTTGAGGATCTGCAACTACACCTTCGTGGCACCAAACACGCCCAACTTCAGCCATGCCAATGCGACTTGGAGGGATTCCCGGACGACGTCGCTATATTAAGCATCAATCAAGCCTATACGCGGCTTTCCGAAAGGCATGAGTCAAAGCGAAAGTCTCATTCGGGAAATGTATTCACCCTGGTGTATTTCCACGACGGTAAATTGTTGCTGCTGTGGAAAGGGAAGGAGGATAACTTTGACGCCCTGAGCTGCGAGGAGATCTACGGCTTCAAGGGGGAGGGCAAGCGGGAGCATATTGTCCTCGACGGCCAGCAGCGTCTGACGGCGATGAACTACGCCTTCACCGCGCCCGAAATCCCACTGCCATCCCGCTCCAATCCCTACTACTATTTCACTCGGCGACATCGTCCGCAAAGAAGGCGAGGCGGCCTTGTTGTGGTTTGGACAAGTCTTGAATCAAGGGAGCTGATTCACCGGCAAGCCATAATTTGATTGTGGCCGCCCCCCCACAAAACTCCGCAAACGAACAAAAAGCATGCATGAGGTTTTCCAGATCCATTTGCAGGCGTTAGAACCAACCACTGTCACGATAAGTTTAGGTACCTGAAAAGCGTAATCATCGAAAACTACGGTCCCTACCGGGACTTCGCGATTGACTTTCGGTTCGACGACGAGAACTGCCCAATTCCATTGGTTGTGATTGGAAAGAATGGAAGTGGAAAGTCAATCCTCTTAGCCCATCTTGTGAATTCTCTTGTCAATGCCAAGCAGCATGCATACGAGGATTCTGATATTGAGAAAGGAATGGTGTACAAATTGAGAACGCCTCTCTATTTTTTCGCCTGTCGCATCGGCAAGACCAGCCTGTTCAACCTGATCGCCCGCTCGGTTGCCGACGCGTGCCCGCGTCGCCCTGCGGGCAGCCTATGGCTGGCGATCTCGCTCCGCTCGGTTCCGGGTGTTCGCCGGCACGCTCAACCGCCACAAGCTCATGCATCACCTCGCCACGGTGTTGGGTCTCTGCCGCCGCGCCGCCGAAGTCGAGTGCCTCGGGGCCTTCGGAAAGAACAAAGCCCAAGCCAAGCGCACGGCTTCCGCCGCCACTGCCCTGCGCTTCCTCTGGGATTACCTCGGATGGACCGGGAGCAAGCGTCCCGTCGCCCTGGGTCTGGTCGGCCCCCTGCACACCGAATTCAAAACCTACCGGGAAGCCGCCGAGCGGATGTGCCAGCGCTTCGACGCCCGCTTCCGCTTCGCCAATCTCTATAGGTCATGAAACGCACCTACAAACTGATAGCCAGCCGTGGCAACGAGATTGTCTTCGATGACCGACTCCAAGCCGACACCCCCCGCGACGCCCGCCAGGAACTGAAACGCCAACTCGGACTGCAAAGCCTGAGCGGCATCGTCTATTCCATCACCGAAATCCCCGTGGACCTGATCCGCGAGATCGTCGATGCCAGGCTTGCCGAACTCGCCGGCGGGGCACCGCCCCAGACGCCCGTGCCCGCCGACGTGGACGCGCTCGTGATTTGAGAGAATCGAAACGCGGAGACGCGGAGGGCGCGGAGAAAGACGCTGAGTGGAAGATTGTGAGTTATAGTTTCCCAACAACATCAGATTAGGTCCCGCTGACAATCCAATAAATCTCCCCGCTCCACTCTGCGACCTCTGCGCCTCTGCGTTTCGCTTTCTCTTCGTCAAGCGCCACTACCGCCGCTATGGCAACCCGGAGGCCACCGCAGCCAAATACGGGATCGACCTTGAAACGCTCGAAGCCCGTGCAACCGAGGAGGGCTGGGCATCATGATCGAGGTCAAACGCTACCGCAAGCCCGACGGTTATCAAAAAGCCTGAGTTCCCGGACGGGGCCAGCCAAAGGGCGTTCGTAGCCGAGAAGGTGCATGAATTTCAAATCATCAAATAGGTTGGCACGGCCTCCGCTATTGGTTGGCGCGTGGGCTCATTTTCGGAGCGTCACCACCCTGCTCCTGCCCTCGGAATAGTGACGCGGCATTCTCGCCATTTTCTGGTTTTCTCACTACTTTCTCGCCATTATCGCGCCATTTTCTTGCCATCTCGCCATTATCTCGCCATTATCTCGCCATGAACCGGCCCATTAAGAGAGAATGGCTTGAACCCTTCCGGCAACAGGCGGAACTCGACGCGCTGGACTATGAGGCGTTTTTCAAGCCCCGCCTGCCGCGCCGGACGGCCCTGAACCGGCTGAGTCGACTGCGCGAGGCAGGCTTGGTGGAACGCCACGGTGAAGCTCGAGCCACGGTCTATCGCCTGACCGATGCAGGCGGAGCGCGGCTGGTCGCCGAGAGCGCCCGGCAGTCGGTTCCTCGAGCGCAGGGTGGCGATTCCCGCTTGTCGGAGGCAGCGGAGGCACTGCGTGCCAGGCTCCGGCTTCCCGTTTCCGAGCGCACCCCGGTCGGGTACCAGCGCGCCTTTCTTGATGCCTACCAACCCAACCAGTCCTGCTACCTGCCGGAAAGTGCCCGGCGCAACCTTCATGAAACCGGTTGCCAGACCGGAATGGCGGACGAACCGGCGGGCACCTATGCCCGCCACATTTGCCAACGTCTGCTCATCGACCTGTCCTGGAACTCCAGCCGTCTGGAGGGCAACACCTATTCCCTGTTGGAAACCGAGCAACTCTTCCAAGCGGGCCGCAGTGGTGACGCGCAACTCTCCAACGAGGCAGTGATGATTCTCAATCACAAGGCCGCCATCGAATTCCTCTTGGAATCCTCCTCCGAGGCAGGCTTTGACCGCCGCACCATCCTCAACCTGCACGCGCTGCTCACGGCCGATCTCCTCCGGGATCCGGCTGCGGAAGGTGCCCTGCGCACCGACCCTGTGGGCATTGGCAAATCCTCCTATTTGCCGCCCGCCATCCCCGCACTGATCGAGACCCTCTTCGATCTGATCCTGGCCAAGGCCCGCGAGATCCGCGATCCGTTCGAGCAGGCGTTTTTCACGATGGTGCATCTGCCTTACCTCCAGCCGTTCATCGATGGCAACAAGCGCGTGTCCCGCCTGGCCGCCAACCTCCCGCTCTTCCAGCGCAACCTCGCCCCCCTCTCATTCGTGGACGTGGCCGAGGCCGATTACACCGATGGCATGCTTGCCGTCTACGAACTCAACGAAATCGGCCTCCTTCGCGAGGTTTTCATCCAGGCCTATGAGCGGTCAGCCCAGCGCTACACAGTCATCCGCGGCGCGGTGGGAGATCCCGACCCTTTCCGGGTGAAATACCGTCAGGCCATCGCCGGGCAGGTGGCTGAAATCATCCGCACCCGCTGTGGTCGCCGCGAGGCCGTGGTGCACCTGCGCCGCTGGGCCGAGGATTCGGTCATTGAACATGATCGCAAGCCGTTCGTCGCCGCTGCCGAGGAAACCCTCGCCGGCATCCACGAGGGAAACTTTGCTCGTTATCGCGTCCGCCCGTCCGAATTTGAGGCATGGAAAACCGCCTGGGGCGAAACAGGCAGCGCTCCAACCTGAAATCACAGGATGAGATCCTGTTCAATCCGCATGCCAACGGCCGGACGCAGCACAAAATGGCCTGATAATATGGTGCGATCCGTCGTGCGGATGGTGCACGACAAACGACGGCCGTGTTGACGAGGCTCAGGATGGCCAGGCTGAGCACCCCGTTGTTCACCTTCACGCCCGTCGCGATGGCGTTGGCGGCCGCGGCGGAGTCGGTGATGGCGGCGTTGGCGGAGTAGGTGGTCACCATGCCCTGGTAGGGGAGGCCCTCGAAGCTGAGCGGACCGCCCTTGTAGAAATTAGCGGCCTTGACCTGCTCGGGCCCCATGCCGTCGCCGATGAACGGGATGATGTTTTGAGGCGCCGCCTGGGCGGGCGAGGTGCCGCCGAGGGCGAGGAGAAGCATGATCTTGCGGGATAGTCCGAAAAAGGATTGCTAGGAAATTTGTTTTCGCGGTTGGTGCGCATGAGGGGGTTAAAGTGCGGTTCGGAGAGCGGGTATCAGGGGTTGTCCATTGCCTTTCCGCATCCGGATTTTCAGGGCACGGGACTCAACGTGAACGACCGAATCGCCATCCCTTGCTGCGGCGGGGTGTCGCGCCAGAAACGAAGCACGTTCCCGCCCTCCTTGAGGGTGAGCGTGACCGGCTTGCAGTCCTGCCACTTTCCGCACGTGAACGGCATCTCGATGAGTGTCTCCGCCGCATCGTCATTCACGGCAACCTTGAGCTTCTGATCGTAGTTGACCGTGACCACCTGCGCTGTCAACGCGAACTTGCCCGCCTTCGAAGCGGTCACCTTGTACTCAAGCTGCGATTTCACGCCCTGACCCAGCCCGGCCGGGTCCTCCTTCGGGCTCTTTGCGTAGTAGTCCCTGGCATACCGGTCCGCGACTCGCTCCCAGACATTGCCGCAGATGTCGTGGAGCCCCCAGGGATTGGGCTTCTTCAGGCCAACCGGATGCGACTTGCCGCCATCGTTGTCCTTGAACCAGGCATAATCGCCGAGCTTCGAGGGGTCGTCGCCGACGAACCACTTCGTTGTGCTGCCGGCGCGGCAGGCGTATTCCCACTCGGCCTCGGTAGGCAGCCGCACGTCCTGCCCGGTTTTGCCGGCGAGTCTGTGACAGAATTCAATTGCATCCTGCTCAGAAACGTTGTCAACCGGGCAGTTCGGGTCCTTGGTCGCACCGCTGGGGTTGGAGCCCATGACCGCCTGGAACTGCGCCTGCGTGACCTCGTATTTGCCAAGGTAGACGCCCTTGGTGAGGGTGACCTCGTGTTTCGGCACCTCGATGCAGTTGAACCTGCCATCCGTTGTGCTCTCGCCTCCCATCACGAACGTGCCGGGCTTGATGTAGACCAGTTCCAGGGTCACGCCGTCACCGAGATCGAGCGCCAGCTTGGCCGGAGGGTTGTTACCGGCAGGCGTCATGGCGGCCCGGAAGCCCCAGTTGTTGTATCTGCCATAGCCGCCGCTGAGAAGGCGGCTCCCGGACTTGCTTCGCTCGGCGCCCTCCCTCCATCCTCCGCCCCGCAGGATCGTCAGGCCCACGACCCCGAAGCGGGGAAGAAAGACCTGCATGCCGCCCGCAAAGCTCTTCATCGCAACGACCTCGCCGGTATTGCCCGACGGCTTGCTGTATGCGGCAGCCGGGATCGACGTGGTGCCGTTGGCACCGTAGGCAATCTTCCTGTCCTCGGGCGCAACCTCCGCGGCAATCACCTTTTCCGCCACGGTGGGTCCGTTGGCCTCGCCGAGTTCCGCCCCGAGTGCATCAAGCGTCTCGACATTCAATCCCTCGATGACTGCCCGCTGTGTCTTCAGCGACACGCCGTTCCAGAACGCGGGATTTCCTTCGCTTTCTCCATAGGTCCGTTGCTCACCGAGGAGGTCGCCGACCCATTGGGCCCGCTTCACCTTCAGGTAGCCGTCCCTGTCGTTGCGGGCCTGCGTGCTGGCGAGGAAATCCGTGTCCTTCTTGTAAACCGTCGCCGTCCAGCCGCAGCCCCAGCCGCCGCCCAGGTTCACGACCCAGCCCTTGGGCGTCCAGTGCGCCAAGGCACCATGGCCGGAACTGGGACGAGGCGTGGCCGGAATCCCGAAGGCGCGCAAGGTGAATCGTCCGATAAAGGCACGCCGGCCGCAGACCCCGCCGTTCATCAGGATGTTCTGATTGCCCTGCAACTCCGGCCTATCGTACTTGACGTTCCCCGATCCGTAGTTGACGTCGCTCCCGACGAGACCCACGTAGCGCCAGCCGTGGTCCGGGTTGTAGACGTGGTCCGGACGGAAGTTGCGGAACATCTCGCGTCCCCACGCGAGGGTCCGGTCCGGCTCGGTCGCGTTGACGACAAAGCGCAGGTTCCAGGTGTCCAGGCGATCGAACTCGGGGTCCAGTTCGCCATCCAGGTACGCCTTCTCATAGTGCAGGTAGCGCCTCACCGGGTCGATCGTCCCGGGAGCGTCGGCATCGGCCTGGGGGTTTGCCTGTTCCATCGGCACCGCGTGCTCCAGGCTGATCGCCAGCGCCAGGCGCTGCAGCACGCCCGTGCGGGCCTTGCCGCTCGCCTTCCGGATCGCTGCGTGAATCTGCATGGCCTGCCCGTACTTGCCGTCCTTGGCGCCGTCGGCCACCAGCATCTGTTTCATCAGCTCGGCGTCCCCGAGCAACTGTCCGACCAGCGTCTCCTGCTCCTTCCCCTGCTGGGCGAATTCGGCCAGGCCCTTCGGCGTGGCCTCGAGCAGGACGACGTACTTCACGAGCCCCGCGTCGAGCGCACTGCCTGCCAGGAACTTGTCCGCCTGCTGCCCGTCTTCGGACTTCGGCACCTTGGCGGCCAGTTCCGTCCGCAGCCTCTCAAGCATGCCCGTGTACCGCTCGAGCAGCGCTCCGTTCACTTCCCCGCCAGCGGCAGCTCCCGGGTATCCGGCCATGCAGGACACGACCGTTGCCAGTCCAACAGCGAATATGCGTCTTGTCTTCATCATCTATTCCTTTCGTCTCGTTGTGATTCCTATTTGCCTTCTTGCAGCCCCGCCGTCGCAATTCCCATGGTGCCCACTCCATTCTTCATTCTGACTCCCGTCGTTTGCCGGTTTCTCATTGGGTTTGGGCCGCTCAATCCGGGTATTGGCTGACCTCATGTTCTCATTCATGAGTGAGGCCGTTGGCATCTCGTGGGAGGTGCCAACGGCCCCATGGCAGGCATGATCGGCCAACCGTCATGTTGTGCCTGCCGTCACAGCTCCGCATGCCATGCGGCTCCGGTTCACTGCTTGTTCTTGAGCAACTCGACCATGGCCCGGCCCATGGCTTCGCCGACGTTCATGTAGGTCTCGGCGTTGCCGCCATAATGTCCGCCGGAGCTGCCGCCCATCGAAAGCGGGTGGGTGTAGACCGCGGCCACGTTGCCCTTGAACTCCGGGTGCTTGGCGGGATCCGCGACGGCGAGCATGGCGTCGAGCACCTTTCCTCCCCCGTCGGTGGCGCCCTTCTCGGTCTGACCGAGCGACGCGGTGACGAACTTCGCGTTGGGCGCGTTGAAATCCTTGCGCAACGCCTTGATCAGGTTGACGAGGTTGAGCTCATAACGAGTGGCCAGTTCGCTGCGGCTGTCGCGGTCGCCCTGCCACCAGAAGAAACCGGCGACCTCGCACTGCGTCGCCCCGGGGTAATGCGTACCGAGGTCGGCCAGCACCTTCTTCGCGTCGGCGGTGTCATCGTCATACTGCTTGCCGGCATACCAACCGATGGGTTTGGGCTCCTCGCCCTTCTTCCAGCGCTCGGGCGAGCCCTTGTATCCGGGATGCACCCAGGTGACGCCCGCGCTGTCGGTGAACTCGAATCCCTCGCTGCCCGGCGGCAGCAGGTCCCAGCCCAACGCGCGGTTGCCGATGCAGACCTTGAGGATCATGACCGGCGCGTCAATGGCATTGCCCACCGCATGCCCGATGCCGAATTCCGGGCCGATGGTGCCGCCCTTGATGCCCATCCACTCGTTGTTGAGCGGGCCTTTTCCGGACATGTATCGCACGAAGCGCACGTCCTTGCGCTCGATCCATGCGCCGGCGTCGTCGACGAGGTAGGAATACTTGTTCTTGTTCTTGACCGCGTTCTCCAGGGACCCGTCCCCGCCGGTGATCCTGCCCATGCCGACCATGTTCGACTGGCCCATCAGGATGAAGACCTGAACCGGCTTGGTCATGTCGGCCGGCTTGCCGTCCGGCTTCGGGATGGGTGGATCTTGCGCCGAGACGGTGGCGAATGGCGCTACGGCGAGCGCGGCGAGCGCGACGGATGAGAGGGCGAAAGCCCTGCGTGTCATGTGGTTGTACTTCATTGGATGTTGGTTGTATCTCGTTCTTATTGTTGTTAGGTTGGTGGATTGCGGGAAATCGGCGCGCCATGCGTGCGTCATGACAGCCTTCTGACCGTGGTGTGGGCGAGCGGTCGCCTTACCGACGACGGATGCACGCCCGCCTGCATGGCCATGATCATGCCCGCCGCCTCGATGTAGTTCTCCACGTAGAGGAACTCCGGGTGCTCGGGCTCATTCAGGCAGCTCCTGTTCTCGCGCACCACGATCACCGGTATGCCGGCATCCAGGCAGGCCTGGTGCGGCGCGCCGAAACAGCCGTAGGGCGAGACCATGCAGTCCACGTCCCGGTTGCTCATGCCGCTGGTCTTGCTGAGGCGGGGCGCCTTGTGCAGGCCCTTGAGCAGGCAGTGGATGAAGTTCTCCGTGATGATTTCCACCGCGATCCTCGGGTCGACCACCTCCTTGAACCCGGTCAGCGCATAGTCCACCGGACCGTGGGCGCAGGGCTTGTCCAGCGCCTCGCCGATGAGCCGGGTGGCGATCGCCTCGACGCCGCCAACCGGGTTCACGCCGCCCTCGCGCCAGTAAGTGCCGAGGGTCTCGGCGTCGATCGTGATGGGGGTGGCGATGCCGAGCGCGTCGTATTCCAGGTCCTTCACTTGCTCCACCAGCGCCTCCCAGTTGATGACGTCGCCGCCGGCGATTCCGTTTTCAATGCGGGCGATCAGCTTGAGCGGCTCTTTCAGTTCGAGGATCTCGGCATCGAGGCCGAGTGACATCCTTGCCGCGGACACGGCGTTGATGGACTGGTAGTCCGCCTTGTTGACGACCACCAGGACCTTGTTCGACCTGACCTTGCGGAGGAAGAGCGTGCCCTGCAGGAACCGGTCCAGGTGGTTGCCCTCCACGTAAAGGGCGTTCGGCGGCATCTCGTTGATGTCCGATGCGTTCACCACATTGGGGTGAAGCACCAGGTTGTCACAGCAGGCGCCCAGCAGGCGCGAAGCCGGGTTCGCGTCCCCGCAATGTCCGCCGATCTCGCATCCGATCCCCGTGGGGACGATCATCACTACGTTCATTTGTATTATCACGGTTTGGTGTGGTTGTATTGCCTTGCGGGCGGTGGGTTGGATATCATTATTGCTAGGAAATTGCTTTTCCAGGTTGGTGCGCATGAGGGGCTAAAGAGCGGTTCGGAGAGCGGGAGAATGGGGGTTGCGGGGGAAAGAGGGGCGGGAGAAGCTGATTTCGCCGCCCTGTCACGGTGAGCAGGGTGGATTCTCCGGTAAAACGGAAGGGTGATGGGGTTCATGGGACGTTCTTTCCAACCGCGAGAATACGGTTTCCCCTTCCCGCGCCAAGGAAAAACGGCGCTGGAGCGAAAATTTCTTCAGAACAGGCTCGCCGGACTCAGTCGAAGCAGGGCACCAGGATGCGGTCGTCGCCCAAGTCAACTTCGCTGAGTCTGGGATCGGGCCGGGATTGGTTCCAGTCGCCTGCGGCGGAGACAGAAGACGGCAAGACGCAAGACGCAAGACAGAAGACGAAGAGAGCTTCGCGCAGATCATTGGTTTCGACGCTCATAGAGATGCCGCTACAGCACGGCCTTGGCGCAGGCGAGTTCTTGTCTTGAGTCTTGTGTCTTGCCGTCTTGCGTCTTTGGGAGGGTGTCGGTGGCGGTCTGGAAGAGGAGGTGGAGAAGATCGCGGCGTATGCGGAAGATGCCACGGAGGACGCGCGGGATGGTAAAAACGAACTGCCTGTGGGGCACTTCATGGCAGACCGAGGTGGCAATCCAGGCGGAAAGGTGGCGGACGCGGCGCTGGTGGCAGGAGGGGCAGAAGTGGCGGCCCTTGCAGGTGAAGGCGAGGAGGTGCTCGTCCCCGCAATCCGGGCAGCGCAGGCGGAGGAAACCGTAGGCGAGGTCACCACAGCGGAGGAAGGCACCGACAACGGCGAAGGCATTGGCGCGCAGCGGACCCATGGCGGCACGGTGGACTTTCTCATAACCGGCGACGAAGGCTTCCCAGGCGGCAGTGACGATCTGCCAGAGCGGGGATGCACGAGGGCGGCGGGGATGGAAGATGGCGGGCACAAAGAATGTTCAGACGAACATCTTACGCGCCATGCAAGATTTCGTGAGAAGATTCGCTTTGGTTGATGGTCTGGTTCGTGTGAATGCCGGATGGCAGAGAGGTTTGGTGGCGTTAGTATGTTAGCTGCAATATTTTTTTTAGAATAACAACTAACGAAAGCTTATGCTAAATCTAGCAATATACTAACCGGAGAATGGTGACAAAGCGATCGCTTGAACCAGTCATAACCCATTGATAATGAGTAGGAAATCTATTAAGCGTGGCGACAAAGTCCTTGGGTCCCCCCACCCCCATCCAAATCCTATGAAAGGTGCCATTTGCAGCTTTACACTTTTTTTGCATGCCCGAATCGCCGTTTTGCGGTGGGAATTTGGAGGCTCGATACGACGGAATCGTTGCGTCTGTACGGACTGCGCGTTTTGAAGATGTTAGGGAAAGGGTTAGGTTCGGCCGTTTTCAGGTGTAAAGCAAACCCTCGAAAAGTGTAAAGCTGGGGTGGTTTTGGTGGCTGGACAGCCGTGGGCTGCGGAGATCAGGAAGCCAGCCCGTCCGGGAAGGAAATCCGGGGTTGCCACCCGAGTTCGGCCCCGATGGCAGTGATCGACGCGAGGGTTTCCGGCACGTCCGCAGGGTGGGGGGAAGGAAGTGGAAGAGTCGTAGGTCTGAAGGTCGAAGGTCGAAAGAGAAAAAGGAAGAGGAAGAATCCGCCTGAAAGCCTGACCTTCAGACGTTGAGACCTTCGACCTTCAGACTCCTCGATTCGGCGGCAGGTAGTCGAGGGCGGTGACCCGGTGGCCTGCGGCGTGGAGTTGGTGGACGACGTGGCGGCCGATAAAGCCGGAGGCACCGGTGACCAGAACGGAGAGTGGGGCGTGGATGATGCCATGTGCGGGGCGTCACTCCGGATGAAGGATTTGAAGATTGGTGTTTGACATTCCGGCAATTTGCCGGAAACTAGCGCTGATGAATACAGTCACCCGCAAATCACCGTTGAAGCCCGTTACCGAGCGATTGGAGGCAAGGGTGCCCCAGCCACTCAAGAGCCTGATTGACCGTGCCGCCGCACTTGAAGGAAGGAGCATCACCGATTATGTGATCGCTACCTTGGAGCGGGATGCGGTGAAAGTGGTGCGGAAGCATGAGATTTTGCAGCTAAGCACGGCTGACAGCCAGGCGTTCGCGCGGGCGATGATCACGCCCCCGAAACCCAACCGTGCTCTGAAGGGCATCCTTTCCCGCCATGCCCAAACCGTAGCGGTTCAATGAAAGGATTGCGGACCGAACCGTTGGATGCGCGGCATGACCGGAGCGGCTTTCGATGCGGGATTCCCGAACTGGACGATTATCTGGTCAGGCAGGCGTCTCAGGATGTCCGTCGGCGGGTTGCTGCGGTTTTCGTGATGGTTGCGGAGGAACGGCCGGGACGGATTATTGGCTATTACACGTTGTCGTCGTTCGCCGTGCGCACGACAGGGCTTCCCGAAAGCGAGATCCGCAAACTCCCGCGATACCCGACCACTCCAGCAACCCTGATTGGCAGACTGGCGAGGGATGTCAGTGAGCCCGGGATGGGGGGCTTCCTGCTGGCCGATGCGTTGAAACGGATCCTTGCAAGTGCCAGCGAAGTGGCATCCGCATTGGTCGTTGTCGAAGCCAAAGATCAGGGGGCTGCCGCGTTCTACCAGAAATTCGGTTTCATTTCCTGTCTGGATAGCCCACGGAAGCTTTTTCTTCCGATCCGGACGATTGCCGCAGCAGACAAGTAAGCCGCCCGCTTGATCATGCGGAAATTCGCCGGAAAACCCAGCCTCACCCGCCGGCAAATCAATGACGCGGTGGATAGGAAGCAGTGGCTGGCGCGTCTCGCGCCAGGCCGTTACCCGGGGCGTCCCCGCCCCGGTTTTCTTCCTCAATCCCCCCTCAATCCTTCCACGGATCCTCTCCCTGCGCCTTGGTTGAACACCAGCCTGGGTCGGCTCTCCCCCGGCTAAGCCCATGATTCTTAGCATATTTTGACCTTTTATTTGCATTAATTACCGTTTCAGCGTTTTTCGCTTGATTTCTAACCAGAGTTCGACAGTTTCCCAACCGCAGTGGCGTTACACCACCGCCACTGCCACTGCCGCCGCCACTGCCGCTCCCCATCCAATCCATCCAGCTGACACGTGAGGGAGAGGTGGTGAAGCGCATCGGGCAGAAGCTCATTGAAGGTGTTGATCAACTGGAGAAGCAAATGCGGAGTGAGATTGATGGGGAGGAGATCCGGGTTGGATACGCACCATCGTTGGGAGGTGATATTCTCCGGAAGGCTTTGGGACGCTTCTCCCAGATTCACCAGAACGTGCGGGTCACGATTTCGGATAGCACCAGTGAGCAGATGACCGACGGACTGCGTGAGGGGGTTTTTGATCTCATCATCTGCGTGAGCATTGGAGATGCCGAGCTTGAGATGGCCGCGAAAGCATAGGGCTACTCGCCAATCACACTGACGGCGATCTCCCGGTGATGGGGGGAGCGCCGGTGTTCGAAGAGGAAGAGGCCCTGCCAGGTGCCCAAGGTCATGCGGCCCTGGATGATGGGGATGACTTCGCTGGTGCGGGTGAGGGCCATCCGGATGTGGCTTGGCATGTCGTCGGGGCCTTCGGCGGTGTGGATGAACCAAGGCGTGTCCTCCGGCACCAGCTGATCGAAGAATCGCTCGAGGTCACGGCGGGCACTGGGGTCGGCATTCTCCATGATGACGAGGCTGGCGCTGGTATGACGGACAAAGACGGTGACGGTGCCATTCCGGATGCCGGAGTCGGCCACGATCCCGGCGATTTCGCGAGTGATCTCGGTGGTTCCCTTGCCGTGACTGCGGAGTGAGAGGGTGTCGGTGTGAACGGGCATTTCTGTTTCTTTGGAGCTCAGGGTTTCAACATGAATTCCGTCAAGAAGCTAAGACATTTTTGTCGTATCGTCAATGGGGTGGGAAGGAAAAGCCTGGCGAAGGCGGAGTTTTCGCCCGGTTTGGGATAGCGCTTGGTTGCCACCCACAAGAGTTTTCCAGCGCGGGTCATCCAGATGACATTCAAGGACCGTGACGTTGCTAAGGTGCGACAGGCGTCACGACCACGTCATCGATATACCAGCCCATGACGTCCTTTGCGTTGGCGTGGAAACGGCTGGCATGGCGTGAAATCCTTAAGCGGCAGGATGCGGATTTCCTTTCCCAGACTAGGGAAAACAGGCGCGGGAGTGGGGAATTCTCTGGAACAGGCTTGCCTGTGTGTCTGCCCGGGCCAGCGTTGAAGTCCGTTCGTGACATCCCCGACTCCGGGGTGATTCGGGGAAAGACATGGCTGACCAGCGTAGCAGCCCCACCATGCTCGGTGCCTCCATGCAGATGATGGTTCAGCTTTCCGTGCCGTCGACGGCGGACCGCGCCCGACGGTTGAACAGAATCATGCCGACCAGGGAGGTCAAGCCGATGACCCCCAGGATCCACCAGATCACCCATGGGCTGTTGGCATCCCACAGCACTTGAGTTGCACTGAAGGTGTCGGCACCGTCACCGAGTTTCTCGACCAGAGTCGGCATGACCTGATTCGGTTCGAGAGCCTCGGCCGCCTCGCGGCTCATGCCGAGCTGCTCAATCAGGTAGTCGCGTGCGAATCGGGTCCGCGAAGACAGCGCGTCATAGAGCGGGCCGGAGAGGAAGTTGCCGCCGGCCCAACCGATGGCGAACGGGATGTTGGAGTAGCCCATGTACAGCGCCTTTTTGTCCGGTGGCGCGGTCATGCCGACGTATTCGGAGAATTTCGGGCTGCAGATGATTTCACCGATAGCGAAGACGAAGATCATCAAGGCGCAGATGTAGCCGACGTTGGTGGTGCCGGTGCCGACGAAGCCGACCACCGAGACGGCAATGCCGATGATTAGCGACCCCATCATGCGGTAGCGACCAAGGAACCACGACAGTGGCAGCACAAACAGGATGATGGCAAAGGAGTCGATGTTGATCATGATCTCCGGCTTGGTGGCGCCCTCGGCAGTCAGAAATCCGGAGGCGCCATCGGCACCGAGAGTGCCGGCGGCCGCAGTCAGGAAGCTTCCGACATCACGGGTGTCCACCCACTCGCTGATGAAGTTAGGCAACAGGTCCCAGAGCTGCATGAACATGAACCAGAAGCCGGAGATGATCAGCAGGAAGCGGAGCATCTGCCGGTCGCGCACGAGGGTGGTGAGCGAATCGGCAAACACCTGGAACGGGCTCTTGGCCTTCGCTACGACATCGATTTCCGGTTCTTTGAAGAGGAACAACGTCGGCAGGAAGTTGAGCGCGGTCACCACCGCGGCACCATAGAAGACGTAGTTCCAGGTGGGTTCAGCCTCATTGCCGCGAAGGACAGCCGCGGCCATCGGTGCGAAGAAGCCGCCAATGTTGACGATCCAGTAGAACAGGCCGAACCCGAGGCCGGAGTTGCCTTCGTTGAGGCTCTTGGCCACCGCACCCTGCACCGGGGGTTTGAAGATGGCGGTGCCGGTCCCCACCAGCATGGCGGCGCCGAGCATGCTCCAGAAGCCGTTTGCCGAGGCCATGCAGACGTAGCCGATGATATTGATGACGAAAGCCAGGTACATGCTCTTTTTGTAGCCGTAGGCGTCAGTGTAGCCACCGGAGATCATAGGCACCAGACATTGGAGGAGCGCCCAGATGCCGAAGATGACTCCCTTCTCGGTCATCGACAGATGCAGGACCGAGTCGGCGCCGTACATGTAGAGTGGCACAATCGCGCGGACGCCGAAGAACGCGAGACGCTCACCCGCCTCGATGAGGTTGGCGACCCAGAAGTTGCCACCCATGGTCTTCAACTGGGCGGCGATTGGAACGCGCTTTGTTGCTTCTCCGGCCATTCTATTTTGTTTCTGAAGGCGGGTTGATTTTGTTCATTGGCACGGAAATGGTTGGCATGGCGTGAAATCCTCGAGCGCGAAGATACAGTTTTCTTTTCCCAGGCCAAGGAAAATGGGCGCGGGAGGGAATATTTCTCAGGCGCGGGCTTGGCGGGTGTCGGTCAAAACAGGAGACCCAGGTGCTGCCGTCGCCCAGATCAACCTCGCCGGGTTTGGGATCGGGCCGGGATTGGCTCCAGTCGCCCTGGGATGGGTCGGCCCCCTGCACACGGAATTCAAAACCTACCGGGAAACCGCCGAACGGATGTGCCAGCGCTTCGACGCCCGCTTCCCCCTACGCCAACTTCTGTCTATCATGAAACGCACCTACAAACTGATAGCCAGCCGTGGCAACGAGATCGTCTTCGACGACCGCCTCCAAGCCGACACCCCCGCGACGCCCGCAAGGAACTGAAACGCCTGCTCGGACTGCAAAGCCTGAGCGGCATCGTCTATGCCATCACCGAAATCCCCGTGGACCTGATCCGCAGTCTTGTCGATGCCAGGATTGCCGAACTCGCCGGCGGGGGCCCACTCCAAACGCCCGTGCCCGCCGACGTGGACGCCCTCGTGATTGGATAGAATCAAAACGCGGAGACGCGGAGGGCGCGGAGAAAGACGCTGAGTGGAAGATCGTGAGTTATAGTTTCCCAACAACATCAGATTAGGTCCCGCTGACAATCCAATAAATCTCCCCGCCCCACTCCGCGACCTCCGCGCCTCTGCGTTTCAATTTCAGCTTTTCAGTATTTCAGCTTTTACCCATTGGCCCGTGGTCGGTCAAGGTGGTCAACGAGTTAGACCGCTGCTCCAAGGACGCCCAGGACATGCTCTTGACCTATCTCGACCGCATGAAACCCGGCCACGCGTTCCTCGGCACCACCAACCTCGATGTGGCCAGCCTGACCGAGCGTTTCCAAACCCGCTTCCAACCGGTCCGGCTACAGCCCCCGGAAAACGAGGTTCTCGCGGCATTCCTCGGCCCATACAATACGTCAGAGAGCCGGAATTTGTTTATGAAATAAAGCAGATTCACGTTGCCTAGCCCCGCGCGCCAGGGCAACTGTCAGCGGCCCGACGCACTCTACGGTCAGCTCATTCGGTTCGAGCCTGATCACCTGCCATCCTGCCAGTGCGGCTTCGAGGTATTTTTCCAGGTCGGCGGCGAACCCCGCACCGCGGTTGTGGCGGCCGTTCACGTAGATGCCGCCCTCGATCTCGATCAGGGTGCGACTGGGACCATGCAAACTCCGGCAGGAAAAGCCGGGGCCCGCCAGCGCACGCAGCTTCTCCGGCAATTCCTGGCCCAACTCCGTGACGAGATCGGAGAGCAGGATCCTGGATCAGAGGAGCCGGCGGGAGCCGCGCTTGATGGAGTTTGATCGCAAACGACAGAAACAGCTTCCCGGATCACAGCCGCAGCCCGTTCTGCTCCACCACATCCTCCCATGTGCGGAATGGTGCGGGCGGCAGGTAGGCATGACGCTGGGAGTCATAGTGCCCTTCAACTCCGGTCAGCACACGCATCGAGTCGGTGGCGGCGGCCTTGACGCCATCGTCGGTGCAGCGGCTGCCGCCGAAGAAGTCGTTGCCCGGCCAGGACACGTGGTCCCAGGCAACGATGCTGAAGAACGGGCAATCGGAGAAATCATCGCCTTCCTCGGCATAGGTGGCTGGCTGGCAGAGTTGGGATTTTCCGGCATTCCCTTGGAGCAAGGGCCGGACCATCAGGGAAATGCCGTGGATTTCCTGACGGTGGTTGGAGCACTCGTTGAAGGGGTCGTAGTAAACCGCCTTGATGTTCGGCACTGAGTCCCCGTGAGTGCTGAGAAACCGCTCCAGCACAATCTGGAGAGCGGTTCCCAGTTGTCCTTTGAAGGGGCCTGCGAATTGTCCACAGCCAAGACCGGGGATGGTGAGCAGGGCGGGTTTTCCATGGGTGGCGGCGCAGGCATTCACATGGCGGAACACCGGCCGCAGACGACGCTCGTAAAGCCGATAGAATCCCTCGGCGCACAAGGCTTCGTCGCCGTCGGTCACTTCCGCCAGATCGGCTGGCTCACAGCCCCTGCCGTTGCACAGCAAGGCCCCTGGAGTGAAGATCAGGGTCCCGGCAAACGGCACCGCATGCACCTCCGGAGAAACATGGCGACCGTTGTCATAAACCGTCACCGGCACTGAAATGGAAATATCGCCCAGCAGGCGGAGTTCGGTGAGGTTCCAGTCCGAGCCATCGCCCGCCACCGCGCTCTCGGCGAAAATCTGCGGCACTTTCGTGTTGAGCAGCGCGTCTTGAAACCCTGCTTCGGTCAGCGCGGCCAGATCATCCCCGCGAAGGCGGTTGGCCAATCGCGCGCCGGCCTGCGTCGCGCCGGATTGCCACGATACCAGGTATCCCGCAAGCCGGCTGCGGGTTTCATCGGGGATGAGGATTTGAAAGGACATGATTGGTCAGGGGGAAGCAGCGCGCTCAGGGCATGGCACGCCATGACCGGACGTATCGTTGCTGCGCAGCGGTCTGGGGCGATTCGGGATGGATCGAAACCTTGGGCATGTGGGTGGCGTAAAGGTGTTGGACGCGGGCCAGTGCGGACTCGGGGCCCAAGCCGCACTTGCGGAACCAGCAACCGACGACGGTGCCGGTTCGGCCGATGCCACCCCAACAGTGGATGTAGACCGCCGGCGAGCCGGCGATGCCCTGTTCGATCGCGTCGAGCGCCCGGCGCATGGTCGCCTTGGAATCCGGCACCCCCATATCGGGCACCGGCGCGGAAATCCGGTGGAGGGAAAGCCCAAGTTCCGTGCCCAGTTCCTTCAGCAGACCCTCGTAGGGTTCCAGCAGATCCTGAGGAGTGGTGAGGTCGATGAAGGTGCGGATGCCTGCGGCGAGCAGATGGTTCAGTCGGGCTTTGGCGATTTCCGGATCCCAGTGGCCCGGGTATTCACCGGCGTAGAGCACGCGTTCTTCGATGGAGTAGAACTGTGGTTTCATGTGGATGATCTCGGCAACATTTTCCGCCCTGCCCTGGATCCTTACGAAACGGATGGCCTGAATATCAGTTTGTCGATCCTGGTTGGCGCACCCATATCAATTCGCAATGCGCCACCCCAGATCGGCCCGTTCATGACACGGAAATAGGTGGTCAGATCGTCATCGAACAGATAACGATCCCACGCGCCTCGTTCCACAAGAAGCTTCTGGCCGAAGAACGCGTCCCGCGCCGCCTTGACCTGGCGGATGGCGGTGGGACCTGAACGGAATTTCGAGCGGATCTCCATGGCGTTGTTGTTTGCCGCGAAACAGGTGGCTTCGTACAGTGACTCGGCATCTGCCGGCACATCCACCGGGGTCAGGTCGTTGAGCTTGCGATACCAGGGCTGTTTGAGCGCGTTGCCGGGAAACGAAATTGTGCGGCTCTTTCCTTG
Organism: Akkermansiaceae bacterium; assembly: GCA_021733795.1. Classification (GTDB taxonomy): domain Bacteria; phylum Verrucomicrobiota; class Verrucomicrobiia; order Verrucomicrobiales; family Akkermansiaceae; genus Luteolibacter. Next base: position 26,080 of record JAIPKB010000005.1, read on the forward strand.
CAGGAGTTCGGGGGCGGGTTTTCCATCGAGGGAGGCATTGGCAAAGGTGCGTGGTTGGGCGGGCAGGCGGACGGTCGCCGTAGTGCCTGGCATGCCCAGGAGCTTGATGATGGCCGGCTTGCCGGGCACATCACGGACGACCTCATACGAACAGCCGGATACGCCCGGTTCGCGGGAAGGGTTCGTGGAAACCAGCAACGCATAACTGCGGAAAGCGGGGATCACGATCTCGACGGTGTCGCCTTTTTTGAATTGTCCCAGGATTTCTTCTGATGGATGCAGGCGACGGACGTCATATGGTCCACCGCTACCAAGCCCGATGCTCTCATCAAGCGTGACCGTGCGGGTCACGGGATTCCAGGTGGGGTTGGTCAATGTGACGATCCGCGTTTTCCGGTCACCTCGGGAAACGGCGTTGGATCCGTAGGTTTGATCGGGCAGAAACAGGGCATTCACGAGGATGTCGCGGTAGCTCCGGGTCAGGTTGTGGATGCGGGCAAGCTTCGGGAATTCATCATCGCGCAGGAACCAGGGACTGCCGTATAACTCGGGTGCCAGGATCAGGTTTCGCTGCAAGGCCTGGAGAACAAGGTCATCTTCCCAATAATCCAGGCAGGATGACAGGCAGACCCCATGATCTTCCAGCAAGCGCATCCTCTTCCCATTCTCGTAATCAATGGGGATCCCGATTTCGAGGGCACAAACGCGGTTATGCGTGGCGCAATTGGCGTTGGCGCGCCAACTGCCAGGAAATTGCTTTTTGGGTGAAAGCCGGCCCAAGATCCGGTGGCCGAGCCGGAGGGTGGGGAAAATGGGGGTGACACTGCGAAAAAGCCGCAGCTGCGCCGGAGCCGACCAAGGCGTTGGTCCGGTCGGATCATGCAGAGTAATGGGGGGGTTGCTAGAATCATGGATGAGCTCTTCAGGGCCAAAAATGGCTAACCGGCCTGCTTTGGCAAGGTGATTCAGCAATAAACTCGATTGTTCAGAAATTCGTTGGCCCGGTTGGTGGAATCCAAGCGCCTCAAGCACGTGAGCGGCATCGGAGCGACGACCACCGATGACCACATAATGGATCCACCATGAGACTGTCCGCTGCGGATGGGAGCGGGGAGGGTTCCGGCGCGAGACGCACCGGAGACAGCCTGCGGCGGGACGCCACAGCCACATGGATTGTGTTTCCTGATCTATTGGCCTAGGTGCAGGCGTCTTTTTCGGTGAGGACAGGGGAGGGGGCTTGTTCGGTGCGCGGCGGGTCACTTGGCTGGTCGATGCCGGTGTTGGCCGTGTCAACTGTCGTCTAACGAACTGTCTAACGAAATCAGCAACTGGATCGGCTCCTGGGGACCGCTGATGGAGGTGTTGGAACCGGAGGATTCAAGGGAGAGGGTGGCTGAGACGTTGCTTATCGTATCTCGATCAGATCATGCGGCGATGACTGGATGGTCAATCCGCCGCAGAAGATGAAGAGAAGACACGAGACTCACGGTGCGGAAATACCGCCACACCCGGTTCTGGGCCGTGTATGTCGATAGCGAACTGCTCGCGGTGGTGGGCTATCGGATGGACGGCGGAATTTTGAAATGCGACGGATGGGCGTGGGCGAGATTCGACAGGACCTGCGCGGCGACGATGTGAAAACTTTGTGCCCAAGCCAGCGGCGTATTATGCCCCGGCTTGGCGCCGACGTACATTTCCGGCACCGCGCCCTCGGGTGTCATGTTGCGCTCAAGCTGGGTGAAGTATTCCAGCGCCTTGGCGAAGAAGCGCCGCCGCTCCTCCCAACTGAAGGGGATGGCATTTCGCGCCAGGTCGTAGTCACCGCTGGCTTCCGCCAGTTTGCCGTAACAGATGGTCAGCCACGCCAGCCCCAGCGGCCACTGGGCCGGTCCATCGTTGCCGGGATGCATTCCCTTGCCGCAATATGTGTCATTCGGGTAGCGGGTGACGCCATGCACGCCGACCAAGTGTTTCTCAATCTGCGCGAGCAAGATTTTCTTGGTCTCGTAATCAACGATGTTGTAAGGCCAGATCAGGCTTAACTGCGCGAGGTCGAAAGGGCGGTGAGCCGACTCGCCCGGGAGCATGCGCATCAGCGCGCTGTAACCTTCGGCGATCATCCGCTCGCTGACCGGGACGAGATGGCCAATTGGAATTTTGTTACGATACTTGTGGTCGTAATGGCCCTGGTCGAACCACATCGTCAGCCCGCCGAGCACCGCGCCGTAACTGCTGGCATGTTCCTCCGGGCCTTCCTCCCAAACGCCGAAATCCGGCTCAAACCCCATGTTGAAAATGTAATTCCGGATGTTTCCCATCAGGTAGTAATCCTCCGTGGTGAAACGGAAACCGAAGCCCTTCTTCACGAGGTCGCCCAGCTTATACATGAACAGCCCGAATACATCCAATTGGTGATGGCCCCATTCATCCGTGATCGTTTCCAGGGTGGTCGGATGGACGCGTGCGGGCATGAACAGCCCGCGTTGATGCAGCACGTGCGGTTTGATGATGGACGCCTTGACGAATTGCGAGTGATGCTTCTTGAAGATTTCCAACACCAGCCGGAAGCTCTCCACGGTCTTGTCGTAGCAGCCGAGATATTCGTTTGCGTAGGTCGCATACATGATGTCGCGAATCCAATACACGTTGTAGGCGTCGCCCTCGTTGTCATCGGCGTTGTAGGGACTGGCCACATATCCGCCGTTGGGCCGGCGCATCCGTTCCAGGCAGACATAGGAAGTCCGGATGCGTTCTTCCAACGGAAGCTGGTGGAAGGTTGGTTCTGGCTTGGGCGTGTTCATTGGCGTTGACCGTTGTTCATCAGGCGATGGAGAATTTCGGGAAGGAACGGTTGCCAGGAAATTGCTGATAGGTTGGTGCGCATGATGGGCTAAAGAGCGGTTCGGAGAGCGGGAGAAAGGGGGCTTCGACAGGCATTCCGGCACTCCGCCGGGCGCGCGGAGACTCGGTTTTGGTGACCATGGGTGTGGGAACGGCTGGCAAGGCTTGGAATTCCGAGGCGTAGAATACGGATTCCCCACGCCCCGTCAACAAGAACCTCGGAGAAAATCAGATTGTTTTCGAGGAATTGCTAGGAAACTGCTTTTCGGGGTGGGTGCGCATGAGGGCCGAAAGAGCGGTTCAGCGGCCCCGGGAGGAAAGGGGATTGAGGTCACTTCAGCGTCATTATCCATCATTGCGGGATCCGGCAAGAGAACAGCATAAGGTCAGCAGCTTGGAGGGCCTCGCAGACCCGGACGACAGCCACAAGGTGGTCTCGTTCTACCGGGGCAGGGTGATCAAAGGGGGGTGTCATTTTCATGAACGGCGGCGGCTGGCAACGTAACGGACTGCAACTCTCTGTCTGTTCATCGGGTATTTGCCGCATCTCCGACCAAGGCGCTCATTTTGAAAAAAGCCGGCGGCCGGCGCTGTTTATTACGGAAATATTTACAATACGCTTGGATGTTTTGAATAACTGTGCTAAAATCTGTGCGTTTCATCAGTCTCACCCATGAAAAACATCGAAATTTCGCCCTCTTTGTTCATCCGCGACGCCGAATACCGGGAATTCCTGGGCAGAATCGCAGCCTATGTGTTTCTTCTTTTTTGCCTCGTGCCCTTGGTCACCGGAGTGCTGCTGCCCTATTCGTTCTCACTCACCGACGAACCCTTCGCGTCCCTACTGATGCGATTGATGATGTTGATCGCCACCGGCACCGCGTCCGCGCTCCTCGCATGGCTCCCCGCCTTCTTCGTCTTGCGAAGTTCTGTTTTGCGACGGATCTATGTGTTCCTGCTCTTTCCCGTCAGCATCGTCAGTCTGGCAATCCAGGCGATCATGTACCGGGAGTTCGGAACCGAAATCGACACGCGCTTCTTCGGCCTGTTTCGGGGCAACTTCTCCGCCCTCTGGACCTTCGCCCGCCGCGAGTATCACCTTGACTGGGCGATCGCCTTGCTGATCATCGCGTCCGTTGCCCTGGCCTACCGGATCTGCCGCAGCGGCTGCAAGCCATGGGCTCCCTCCGTCCGACTCTCCATGGGCCTCGGCCTCATCCTGCTGATGAATGGCAGTCTTTCCCTCGCCTTGCACCCCGACATTCCAAGGGTCGACCACTACAGCCCCGTCAAACTCTCCACCGCGCCGCTCTTCCAGGTCGTCATGTTCCTGGGCGGGCACTACTTCGTCGGACACACCTCGGGCTACCGCGGAATTCTGGAGGATGCCGGTGAGATCACGACCGACGAGTATGGCGAACTCACCAAACGCCTCGGCGTCGAACCGGGGATGTTTTCTCAACGTGAAGTCCACCGTCCCGCTTGGCTCAAGAAAAAGCCGTCCCATGTGTTCCTGTTTGTCATGGAGAGCATCGGGTACGACGTCGTCGAAAACCCCGATCTCGCGGATCTGGCTCCTTACATCAGGAGGTTCGCCAACGAAGGACTGTTGACCCCCAATTTCAGTGCCTCCAGCGGATGCACGATCGATGCCATTCAAGCCACGGTTTCAGGTGTCGCCACCCAGGCGCGGTATCCAGTTCCGCGGACACTGGAGCGATTCAAGCTGGATACGCTCGCCCGCGTGCTGAAACGGGCGGACTACAAACCGATTTTCTTTGCGGCGTCCCAGCGGAAGTTTGGAGCCAAGGGCGATTCCTGCGAGGCATACGGATACGACTACTTCACCGGCTGCGCGGACGTGGCGCACCACATCAAATCCAACGAATGGGGCGTGAACGATGGAGACTTCTTCGAGTGGGCCCGGGGGCAACTCGCCGATTTGCAGACACCGCACTTCATCAGCTTCCTGAATGTCTCCAATCACACTCCCCACGATGCTCCGGTGGACGAACTGGGGGACGTCACCTTCACGGACGCCGCCTTGGATTGTTTCTTCGGCCGGAACCGGAAGGACAAAATCCATTTCGCAAAGCACATCAAGTATGCGGATTGGAAGCTGGGGGAAATGGCGGAGAAGCTGAAAAGGCGGTATCCCGACGCACTTTTCGTGTTCGTGGGCGACCACGCCAGCTCCAAGCTCTGCTGCGACCCGCTGCTGCAAGTGCCGTTCGTCCTGTGGAACGACCGCGTCATCGACACCAGCGTGGACACCTCCCGGTGGTACGGCGCCCACATGGACATCCTCGCCACCCTCGCCAACCTCGTCCTGCCCGACGGCGACCGTTTCACCACCCTGGGCAATCCGGTGTGGTCCCAGGCCAACGACCGCGTCTCGTCCGCCGGATCGCTCGTCCTCACCAACAAGGGCTACCTGACCAAGAAGGGAGAGCGGCGCATGATGTTTCCCACGGCCCATCAGGACGGCTCCTCAGGCCCCCACCTCAGCGACTCCGAAACCCTTCTGAAATGCTCGGCGATCAACGCCCTGTCCTGGGGATACCGGAACGCGGAGGAGCTTCCGCACAAAGAATCGCCCACGCCGGACACGAGAGAGGTCGGCCCTCAGGACGTGGATTGCTAGGAAATTGCTGTTTGTGGGTGGGTGCGCATGCGGGGCTAAAGAGCGGGTGCCCATCCGGATTTCAACGCATCCGGCGGCACCATCATGTTCTGGATGAAATCCGCCGGCATGTCCGGCGGTGGTTCGGAGGGAGCCATTCTCTTCCGCCGCCGCAGCAACTCGGGTACCGTGCTGGCGTTGACCGACAGCTCGAATGCCCACCCGGGCCGCATTTTCTGCCAACCCACCAACGGCGGGGCCGCGTTCTATTCCACCGCGCGAGTGGACGACAACCAATGGCATCATGTCGCGTTCGTCTATGATCAGGCGGCGGGCCGCACGGACCGGATCTACATTGATGGCGCCGAAAGCGGCAGTGCCACCCACTCCAGCGCTTGGTCGTGGCCGCCCTCCGACAGCCTGCTGTTTGGCAGATCCAACACCACCTATTGGTATAAATACAACGGATTGTTAGACGAGGTGCGGGTTTGCATCAGCGCCCTCACCCCGGCGCAGCTCGCGCAAATCCACCAAGGTGCCGGTGAAGCCGTGGAACCCGCCGATGTGGGGCCGGATCTGAGCGCCACCCTGCCCGGGAATCCCGGGGTCTTCCTGCGTCTCCCGTTCACGGTCACCCATCCGGCGGACGTGCAATCCCTGCGGTTCGCCGCACGCTGTGGCGGTGGCTTTGTGGCCTTCCTCAACGGCAATCAGGTGGCTGCGGCCAACGTGGTGCCACCGCCGGTGTGGGACGGCACTGCCACGGCGACCGCCCTGCCGACCCGCTCGCAGGTGTTTCAGATCAGTTCTTCAAATCTGGCCGCCGGCCCGAACATGCTTGCGCTGCATGCGCTGAAGCGAACGGCTGCCGATCCCGGCTTCCTGTCCCTGATCACCCTGGACGCCACTTCCCACGACGCTACCGGCCACTATCTCCAGGCCCCGACCCCGGCCGCGGCCAACTCAGCCGCTCTTGAGAATCTCGGTCCCATCGTCACCACCGTGCGCTACAACGGCACGCTCGAACTCCCGCCGCGGCCACCCGGCGGCACCGCACCGTCCTTCTTCAACCCAACCGCATCCGACCAGTACTTCGGCACCGTCGCGCAGGACCGCATCACCACCGCGCTGCCGGTCTATCATGTCTTCGTCCCCGGTACCTATCAATTCAATAACTCCCACGTCATCGACCAGAACAACGTCGGCGGCCGCGGCTCGTTCTTTTTCGATGGCGAACTCTACGACAACGTCTTCCTCCGCATCAAGGGCGACACCACCCGCACGATGAACAAGCGCTCGCACCGGGTGGATTTCAATCCGGTGCATCAGTTTCGTTATGCCCCGGGCCGCAAACTCCTGCGCGAACTCGCCCTCAACGCCGAATATGTCGATCCGAGCTACTCCCGCCAGATGATGAGCATGGGACTCCATCGCGCCACCGGTACCGGCGCGCCCGACCACTTCCCCGTGCGCTGCCAGATCAACGGCATGTTCTGGCAGCTCGCGTTCCATACCGAAACCGCCGACGCCGAACTGTTGGAAAACATCGGCCTCGATCCCAATGGCGCGCTTTACTCCAGCGTCGGCCAGATGAGCGGGGCCGCCGGTGAAAAGCAAACGCGCGTCACTGAAAGCTACGCCGATATGTCGGCCTTTGTGATCGCCACCAATGCCAAGGGACTGTCCTTTTGATGAGAAATGTGGCACTGTTCCGATAAGAACCCGGTGTATGCCGGGATGGTGGTGGATCCGGCGCGCTACTGCTGGAGCCGCTACGGCGAGGCGGTGGGCGGCGGGGCGGTGGGCAACGGAAAGAAGGCGCGGGCGGGCCTGGTGCGGGCGAGGCGGGCGCACCAGGGTGCTCACGACGAAATCGAATGTCACGGGCTCGCGATCGATTCAACGCATGACCTGAAGGACCACCTGCTGTGGGCCACGTCGTCGAACAAGGTGTATCTCACGGTCTCCGGAGGCGATAGAATCGCCTGGTATGACTGGTGGGCACATTGACCGGGTTGGTGGCATCGCTGGGGACGTCCACCCACGCGTCCGGGGTGAGGCTTGGGCTTTCCTGCAGGACCCAACCGGGAGTGGCCGGCGACCAACTGAGCGTGACCTGCCCCGGTTCCACGCGATGGATGCGAAGCACGGGAGCCCCCGGCATCTGTTCCAAAACTGGCAGGGGCCAGAATCCGCCGGTGGCCGCGAAGCGTTCGCCCGTCATCAGGCCGCTGGCGTCGGGCTGGCCGATGGTCCCGCTGATGGAGAAACGCTCGCCGTGGCTTTCACCTCCGCCCGCATCCATGGTGTGCCATCCGATGACGAAGTCGGCCAGAGCAGGAAGGGACATCGCAAGCAGGACCGCCACCAGACTCGCCCCTGCGACCGGGCCCCAGGCATAAGGCCCGGGGGACTCAGGACCTGGGCGGAGGCGTCGTCGGAGGATCATTGCGCCGCCTCCTTCCGGATCGTATCCATGAGTCGCTCCAGCCGGAGGATCCGTTCCTGCAGTCCGGCGATCTCGGTTTCCTTCTCCTCAAGCTTCCGGTTCAGGCCTTGAATGGCGGCGAGGGCAACCCCATCAGCGTCGACGGTGGCGATGGTGGTGTCATTGGCCCCGAGGTGGAAGGCGGAATGAAAGTCCTGGGCCATCGGGCCGACGTGGCTTACGGTGTCCGCCTCGGCGCGGTAGGCCCACTGCTGGATGGGCAGGGCTGCCAACTGTTCGAGGATCTCGCCGGGATCCACCGCCGCGAAATTCTTCTTCAGGTTGCGGTCGGAACTCGGGGTGATGGTGCCGGTGGCGAGGATGTTGCCGACGACATGCAGGGTCTCCGTTGGTGCCGTGGTACCGATGCCGACATCCCCCTCCTGCGTCAACGTCATGGCCGGGCTGGCCACGTTGCCACCGGGGGAAAGCCGCAGATCCCCCGCGCTCACGCTGCTGCCGATGGTATAGGAAAGCGAGCCATCGCGGGGTGTCGTGTAGTAGACGATCACCCGGACCTGGTCGAGCCAGATGGCATAGTCCGCGGTCGAGAAGGTCGATCCGCCGGATTCGCATTGGACCCGCACACCGAAGGTTGCGGCATTGACCGCCGCCGGAGTCGGGGTCCAGCCCCAGAGGTCGGAGGGCGTGCCAAGAACGATGTCGCTTTCCCCCTGGCCTCCGGTCCTGCTGCGGATCGCTCCGCTGGTGGTGAGCCGCACGTTCATCGTGCCCGGGAATCCGGCATCGCTGTCGTCGTTGATGCTTGCCTCGCATACCACCTCGAAGCCGGTGATGGTGGCATCGCCGGGGACGGTGAGGCCGAAGTTGTTCACGGTGAGCGTGTTGCTGGACACATGGTCGCCGTGGATATCCACCGTGGCATAGGAATTGTCGCTGGCCAGGACATTGCCCGGGGTGGCCCAGCCCACACCACCGCCGGAGCCAGCCGCCGCTGCGGGCGGACGCCCCAGACTGGAGAGGTCATGGAAGGTATGCGGCAGGGAAAAAGTGAGCCCGGACTCGTCCCCGCCGGTCATCCGGATCTCCAGCTCCTGGACCGGCTCTCCGGTCCCGATGCCGACCCTGGCGTCGCGGGTCAGGGTCATCACCGGGCTGGCCAGGTCGGTGCCGGGCGCAAACTCCAGGTTCGCCGCTCCGGGCCGGCAGCCCATGGTGTAGCTGAGTTGGCCGTCACGCGGGGTGGTGTAGTAGACCACCACCTGCACCTGGTCGAGCCAGGCGCGGTAGCGGCCGGAGCCAAACACCACCGAACCGGATTTGCCTTCGATGCGCACACCGAAGGTCGGTTCGTTGACCTTGGCCGGGGTGGGTGTCCAGCCCCAGAGGTCGGCGGACGAACCCAGGATGATGTCACCCTCGGCCAAATGGTCTCCGCTGTAGCTCCTAACCGAACCGCTGGTGGTCAACCGGGCGTTCAGTCTTCCCTGGGTGAGGTCGCTGGAGTCGTCGATGATGGCCTCGCAGACCACTTCAAAGCCGGTGATGGTGGCATCTTCCGGGATCGAAAAGCCGAAATCGCTCAGCGTGAGGGTGCTGCTGGTCACCAGATCGCTGGTGATGTCGAGGGACGTGTAGATATTGTCGCTTTTGAGTGCGGCCTTCGGATCAAGCCAGGGAACGCTGCCGCCGGAAACGACACTCCCGCCCGGCGCGCCGGCCCGCTTGACCGGATCCTGGAAGACGTGCGGGACCGTCTGGGTCAGGGCGCTTTCTTCGCCGCCGCTCATCGCGATTTCAAGCTCCTGCACCGGGCTGCTGGTGCCGATGCCGACCTTGCCGTCGAGATAGTGGATGTCATTGCCGATCCGCGACCAAATGCCGACGGATCCGGCCAATTGAGCCGGGCCCACCGACCCATCGGTGAGCATGGTCGTGGTGATGCTGCCCGGACCGATCGCTGCCGGGGACAGGGTCCCGGTGATCCCCGACGCGTCCACCCCCCCCGCCTTGGCGGCAAATGGCACCGGCGTCACCTGCTGGCGCGGCGACAGGATGTCATAACCGTCCTCCCCATTGGCCCGGGCCCCGATCTCCAGCCAGCGCGGACCGCCATCGAAAACCCCGGGGCCGAAATCGAGCAGCACCGTGAACAGGCCGTTGGCGACCGTGGTGGCGCTGGTGGCAATCTCCCCGAGGGAATCACCCTTCTCCGGGGCATTGAAGACCTCGAAATGAAGATCGTAGAGCCCGGTCGCCGGGCTGCCCGCGTCAGCCAGTTGTCCCTGGTAAGTGAAGGCAGTGGCTTGCTGGGCCGACAACTCGCCGACGAGCATTGCGCCGAGCAGGGTGGCCAAGATTGCGAGTTTCGCTGGGATTTTCATGGTGGTGGTCACTTCGCCACTGCGAAGAATCGCGTTTTTGTCCCAGTTGACAAGAATATTCCGCAGGATTATTGATTTTCAGTAATTCGGTCCTATTGGGAATCCCTGACTGTCTAAGGCTTTCATTTCCTCCCCGGCACCGGTCCGAGCGTTCCGTCCTCGACGAATTCGTCCTTGGTGAGCCCCTGCCGCCGGTCAATCAACTGGCCGCCGTGGCGACAGCCATCGTTGCACGTGCGGTGGGCATGCCCAGTGATTGTTGCGGAGGGGATCATCTTTGTCTTTACAAAACGCCTGTCCCTTTGAACCTTCTGGCAAGTCACTTTGGAATCCTGGGAAGCACCCTCTGAAAAATCACGCCGTCTCCCGAATATCGAAGAACGGCGGGAATCAACAAAACACTCGGAAGCAATCATGGCAAAAAAGAAAGCTGAACAAAGCGGTCCAGGGATCGGGCTCATCTTCGTTATGGCGCTGGTGGCTGCGGTGATGGCAACCGCCTTGTTGCCATTGTATCTACTCGGAGCCTTGGTGAGAAACGCATGGATCTCGCGAAAACTCCGTAAAAAGTTCCCCGCGGGGGGGCAAGTCGCATGGCTCAGCGAAGTCGAACGGCAACGGTTCAAGAAAATTCATCCGGATTGCATCACGCTGAGGGAGCTCGTGGATGTTGTGACGGAGGGATCTGACCATCCGAGTTTAGCGAGAACTAAAGACGGCAGTCTTGATCTTGGAAACAACGAAAACCAGCAGATCCGTCGTCAACTGGGTGAGGCTCGTCAGTTGCTTGAAGACCTCGAAACCGAATTGTCAGACCTGGAATACAAGACATTCCTGCAATGGCATGAATTCAACGATGCGCTAAGAAAGTGCTCGCGGATGGGGATGGCTCTTCTCGGGTGGCTGATCGGGGCGGCATTTCTCTATTCAAAATTCAAGGCTGGAGCACCATTCAACATTTGGATCGATTTTTTCGTGCTCGCCTTATGTGCTGGGGGCGGAGTGTTGTTTGCCATGGCTATCTCGCGATACCCCGCCAGCGTCCATAGCCCGATGCCCGCGCCAGTGGACATGGACAACGTGGATTCCCCAGCCATTCGGCGTCCGAGGCATAAAAGAAGCAAGGTGCTTCAATTCTCGGCAGCCTTTGCCTGGTCCGCGCTCATGATCATTGCTGCCCAGAAAGGGAATGAAGTTGGGGCGGCGGAGGCAATCGCCTACAGACAGCGCATCAGCTCTGAACAGGCACTCAAGGCCGCAAATGAACAGCTCATCCCGAGCGGTGCCGATTCAAAACAGATCGTCACGAATCCTGTCACGACAACCTCTCCCGGGACAAATCCTGAGCGGCCTTCGCCTGCTGGTTTGACAACCTCGGAACCCCCACCATCGCCCGTTGACCTCATGGCCATCGACCGAGCCATCCCTTCCCAAGAGATCGCACGGATGGATATGGGAGAGGTGGGAAACATGATTCTCGCCATCTATGCTCGCCACGGCGCGGTATTTGAAAGCGCGTCCGCCCCAAGGTGGACCTATCAACAGCCGTGGTATCGCCGGGTTGCCGGGCGGACGATCAAGGATCCGGAGAAAGACTTCAGTCATGTTGCGCAGCATAATGTCAACCGACTGATTGTCCGATGGAACCAACTGCAGGAAGAGGCAGGGCCCGCCCCGGTTCCCGTCGCCGGGAGTCCCTTGGCTGGCCGCTCCGAGAGTCCGGATCTTGAGGTGGAAAGCGATTCCGGTGAGCCCGCCGTGATGAAATCCGCGCCAGTCAGTGACGACCCTCCTGTCAGGCAAGGCGGCTTCAATCCAGAGGAGATCGAGGAGTGGGAGATGGCAAGAGTGCGAACCGAAATCAATACGATTTATGCCCGTCATGGCGTGGTTTTTCCCGCCCCTGAGCTTCAGGCATGGGCGGACAGGCAACCGTGGTACCAACCCGTTGCTGGACTCACGTTCGATCAAGCTGAAGATCGGTTTTCCGTCGAAGAGCTTCAGTACATCAAGGCGCTCGTCGCCCGTCGGGATCGGATTCTTGGAAAAGCGCCAGCGTTGAAAGTTCCGCCTTTGTCCGAGCCACTGGATCCTCAGCTTGTCGCCACCTGGGATGCGTCGCGTGTCCAATTGGAAATCAACTCTGTTTACGCACGTTATGGCGTCTCCTTCCCCAATCGCAAGCTCCAGGCATGGGCTGACAAGCAGCCATGGTATCAGCGGGTGCCGGGCCGGACTTTCGGTGAGGTTGATGCGATGATTGGTGACGTGGATCGCCACAACATCGGATTACTGGCCGCCAGAAGAGCGCAGATCAAAAACGGGGCTCGCTGATTCCGAATCCCCACAATCCAAAACCCTGGCGATTTCAAGAGGCTCGTCACCAACGATTCTTTGCGCGGTGGATGGTCATCCCGGTTTGGCACCATTGAGGAAAAGGGAACGGCGGGCGGGCATTCCGCCAGGATCCCGGCCAAGCCCGGGAGCACGTCGGAGCCGGACTACGCCCTCACGGAGTCCTGGACGCCTGGTAATTCCGCATTCCCGCGGGCTACCGGTCCAATAAAATCAAAGAATAAAGGACTGACCCCATAGGTTCATAGGTTCACAAAATCGCAAATTTGGCGGGATTGTGCGGAATTATCTTGCCAAGGGGGGCGAAATTTGTATTTCGTCTGTTTGAAGGAGCTTGGATCATGAGCATCACCATCAAGTTGGTCTTACCGGCGGCAGTCTTCCTCACCCTTGGCTCAGCGGCTCGAGCCCAATGGGTTACCGAGAGTTACCCACTCAAGGCGGGATGGAATGCCATCTGGCTGTCACACGACGCGTCCCACCAGGTGATCGGCAATCTGGTGCCGGGAACCATCGAGGAAATCTGGCGTTGGAACCGCCTGGCGTCATCAACGCAGTTCACCGAATCCCCCGCCCTGCCGGTGCAATCGGATACCCAGTGGTTGGTGTGGAAGAATGGGTTCCCGACCCAGTCGACCATGACCCGGCTCGGGGGCAACGCCGCCTATCTGGTCAAGGTGGCCAACGGCACGGCGGACTTCAGCTGGCAGCTCACCGGCAAACCGGTGCCACCGCGCTACGGCTGGGCGGGCTCGGGGCTGAACTTCTTCGGGTTTCCGATGCGGCCGCCCGACAGCGTGGCGGACCGGAACTTTGAGACGTTCCTGTCGCTCAGCACCGTGCTTGCCGCCGGGCCCGACATCTTCAAGTACGTCGGCGGTCCGATTGCGAACAACCCCGTGCAGGTGGTGGCACCCTTGTTTGAACCGGTGAGCCGCGGCAAGGCCTACTGGATCCGCAGCACCCAGTACACCGACTACTACGGGCCGCTGCAGGTGGGCATCTCAAACAGCGGGTTGACGTTCGGGGATGTCGGCACCGTCTTGTCGCTGAAAGTCCGGAATGTGACCGAAGTCGGACTTGATATGGTGCTGACTCCGGTGCCATCGGTCACGCCGCCGGCCGGGCAGCCGGCCCTCGCCGGTCCGGTGCCGCTGCGGCTCCGCGGTGCGTTCAACCCGGTCAACGGACAATTTTCGTACACCCCATTCAATGGGCCCGCCACCCTGGCGCTCGACCCCGGGGAGGAAATCGAAGTCGTGTTCGCGGTCGACCGCGGGGTCATGGGTGGAAATCCAGGCGATTCCTTCCAGAGCATCTTGCAGATCACCGACTCGCTGAAGATCTCCCGCATCGACCTCCCGGTGAGCGCCACCGCCGCCTCCCTGTCCGGTCTTTGGGTGGGTGCCGCGATGGTCTCCACAGTCGATCAGATCACGGCGGCACCCGCCCCGCTGCCTGATGGCACCGCGACCGTTGATGTCACCACCGCTGCCGACGCCGACACGCCATCGTCATTTCCTATCCGGCTGATTCTGCACCGCGCCGATAACGGCACCGTCAAGCTCCTGCAGCAGGTGTATCTCGGCGAGAACGGCAGCGGGACGTCGATCGCGACGCCGGCGGAGTCGTCCCTGGACCCGCAAAAGCTGGCCTCCGCCCGCCGGTTTTCGAGTTCCTCCTTCCCGTTGGATGCCAAGGTGCTCAAGAGCGGCGCCGATCTGGGGCTGACTGGCAAGGCGTCCTTCAGCGTGGTGTTGAGCCACACCGCCGCAACCAACCCGTTTGTGCATGCCTTCCACCCAGATCATGACAACAAGGACGCGCAGTTCAATCCGGTGCCGCTGCCGGAGGGGATCGAGTCCCACACCGTCTCGCGGGCGATCGACCTGAGTTTTGCCGCCGATCCCGCCGCCCTTGGGCTCTCCGACCTCGGATGGGGCACCACCATCCTCGGCGGAGATTACCAGGAGGTCATCTCCGGTCTGCGGGCGCAGCCCATCACCGTCAAAGGCAAATATGTGCTCTACCGCGTCTCCTCGATCGGAGTGCTGACCGAGTAGCCCCCACCATTCCCACCAAAGACCCTCTCCCACCCGTCAAAACGATGAAAACACCATCCATGCCCAACCTCACTCTCGCCGCAGTCCTGCTGTTGGCAATGCCCGCCTTCGCCCAGGTCGCCGGTCCTCCGGCGCTCATCGATTACCAAGGGCGCGTGCTCGACTCGCTCGGCGAGCCTGTCGCCAAGGGAACGACCCAGAACGTAGAGATGTACTTCCGCGTCTGGGACCACATCTCGGCCGGCCTGCGGGTTAATCTGCTGTGGGCGGAAAAGCAAATCGTGACGGTGGCCGATGGCAACTTCTCGGTGCGCCTCGGCGAGGGCGACCAAATCCTGAGTTCGGCTGGAGACAATGTGATCCCGGGCGGTAATGACGATCCGCGGCCCGCTTTGCTGGGCGTGTTTGATGGCAAGGAGCGCTTCCTCGGCGTGGCGGTGGCTGCGAATTCGATTGCCAAGCCGACGACCGAGATCCGGCCGCGGCTGGCCTTCCTCACCACTCCCTTCGCCGCGGTCGCGGAAAAAGCGCGGTTCGCGGAATTTGGCCCGAGTGGCGGAACCTTCTCGGCCGACCAGATCGGGATCGGCACCACCTCGCCTTCGGCTGCGCTCCATGTGGCAAGCACCGGCCCGCTGAACCTGCTGCTGGAAGCCGATACCGACAACGTGAGCGAAGCCGACCAGCCGACCCTCACCTTTTCCCAGGATGGCGGTCAGACCAAAACCAACCTCGGCTACTTCAACGGCTCGGATGACTTTGCCATTCAGGGTGTCCTCGGCGAACGCTGGTTCACGATCCAACCGGACGGCGATGTCGGGGTCGGGACGACCAACCCCCTTGCAAGCTTCCACTTGGTCAGGCCGAATACCGAACAGGCGAAGTTTTACGCCACCGGCACATCTCAGGGAGGCGGGATGTTTTATGCAGGTCAATCGCCTACCTATGGAGGTGGGTTTTTCTATGAAGGCGACGCCACTCCCGACGTCGTAGGTAACCAGGACCGCACCGTATTTTTCCGGAGAATGAATGGAACCGATTCTGAGGTGTTGTCCTACCACAGCAACAGCAGCAATGTCTACTTCACTGGAAACATTGGCATAGGGACGGAGAGTCCGACCGAGGCCATCACCGTTGCCGACCCCGGCAGTATCCGTTTGAATGGCGGCAGGATCAGGCTGAATGGGGGCGAGTCCGATGGCATTCAATGGATGGGTAGCGGTGAAGTCGTCGCCGGGACGATCTATCACGATGCGTGGAAACGCATCTGGGTCAAAAGCGGCGTTGGCGGGGTTTACCTCGAGGAAAACAAAACCTCATGGACTACAGGTTCGGACGAACGCCTGAAATCTGACCTTGAACCACTCTCCGGCATCCTCGACAAGATCGAGGGAATCCGGGTTGTCGAATACAACATGGCGGCAATGAGGGTCGATCCGAAGACCGGCAAAATCGCCTACGACCACAGCCGCCCCCCCCGGAAAATGAAGAATGGGAAAACCATCAAACACGAAATTGGGACCATCGCCCAGGATTGGTTGAAAGACTTTCCGGAACTGGTCACCGAGCCGGCGAACGAGGATGACTATTATGGTCTGGCCTATGACCGCATCGGCGTGGTTGCCCTCGGGGCCGCCAAGGAACTCCATCACCTCGTCAAGGAACAGGCGGCCCAACTCAAGGAGCGCGATGCGAAGATCGCCGACCTCGAAGCCCGCCTCGGCAAGCTCGAAGCGCTGATGTCCGCCCCTAGATAGCAATCGCCCGAAGCTCCAAATCAAACCGGCCGAACCCATGAATCCAAAGCGACACACCACTTTCCTTGCCGGGCTGGTCGCCTCATGGTGGCTGGTGCCCGCCGGCGCCGCCGGCGGGCAGGGGACCCAATTGGAAAACAGCTTCCGCAACATCCTCAGTGGGAAGGGGGCTCCGACTGCGCCGTCCCCACCTCCGACCCCGACTCCCAATCAATGGAACAGCGGCACCGCCTTCAGCGGATGGCAAACGACCGTCATCCGGGACGCGGCCAGGAAGGTGCTCGCCGGGACTCCGAACGTCGACGTCTACGGTCGGCCGATCAAAGGACCGGGCGGTCAGTTGATCCTGCCGGCGAACCGCGCCAAGGATGGCAGTCTGCCACCGGATGGTCGTCAACTGCAGATGGCCAAGATCGGCCGCCCGATCGTGCTGCGGCAGGTGACGATCCCGCTCGGCTCGCTCGTCGAGCGGCCGGACCGCCAGCCCAACGGGGCTCCGATTCCGCCCGACGACCCGAATTTCTATCTTCCCGAACCATGGAACTCCATTGCCGGCAATGCCGATCCGGGGGATCCCCGGATCTACAATGGTGCTCCGGTGAGCAAGGGACGTTTCTACTGGAGTCCCCATGCGCAAAGCGTGTTTGCCACCGAACCGGGCCAGGTCACGGTCATTTGGAAACTCCGCACGCCGGCCAACGGAATCCCGGACGATCCCGAGAACTTCGTCATCCGCACCGTCTCGGTCTCGGGTTCACCCGTCAAGTCGCCGCGGCGCCTGTTCTGGACCGAACGCGGGTTCAAGGGCCCGGTGGTCGATGTCCCGGCGGCGCGGGTGGGCCAGGTCAGCGTGGTTTATACCAGCGCGTTCCCGCGCGAGGTGGCTGTGGGCCAGGACTACCAGACCCTTCACGATCCTCCGGTCGATCCAAACGTCGCGCTGCCGCCCGAGCGGCGCACCCTCTGGTATGATTCGCTCGACCACAAGATCCATGCCTACAACGTCGAAGGGCGGGTGTTTGTCGAGTTGTTAGGCGACCTGCGGGAACCCGAACGGATCTACCGTGAGCACCTCGGATTTGAAATCGTGGATGTGATCAAGGAAGTGCGCCCCGAAGAATTGCGGGTGTCAATTGGCGAACAGGTCCACTCGGTGGACGAGGCGGCCCTCACTCCGGAGGAGGAGGCGCTGGTCCCGGCCGTCGTCGCCGGGTCATCGCTGGGGGCGGACCCCTATCTTTACGAGCACGTCATTCTCGGCGGCACCAAGCGGCTTCTCTACGCGATCAAGGAGACCACGCCGCTGCGGATCCTCGACCTGAACGACGACGGCGTGATCGACGGGCAGGACGAGCAGCAAAGCAACGAGGTGCTGATCTACTGGAAGGAGGAGGGTGCCATGCAGTTGCTGTGGCCGAAACGTTATGTCGGCTATATCTTCAAGTGGCCGGAGGACTACCTGGCCAATCCGACCCAGTCCGACCTGCGCGAGTTCTACGCGATCTACGCCCGGCCCGAGGGCTCCGACCCGGCCGCGATGGAGGCGACCGGCGTGCAACTCAATTCCGGCAACAACCCGGTCCTCACCTATCAGGATGATCTAACCCGGCAACATGCCCAGCTGACGGCCCTGAACGTGTTTTACACCGTGCCCGGCACCGGCAGCCGCAGCCTGATCCGCTACACCAAGGAAGGGGAAATCTGGTTCGAGCGGGTCTATTCGATCCCCAACGGCGGTTTCGACGACTACAACACGACCACCCCCGCGACCGTCGGCAGCCGGATCGAGCCGCCTGATGGGATTGCCAGCACCGTCGGCTACATCCGGCAAACGCAGGGGGATGCGTTCAATCCGGCCGCCTACCTCGATCCGTTTGTCGAAGGGTTCGATGACGCCGCCAAAGGCGCGATCATCCCGGTCAACGCCCTGCCGTCTAACAACATTCTCGAAGTCTGGTGGTATGAGCGGAGCGCCCCCCCGGCCGGCACCACCGCCTTCACCCCGGTGCAGTGGCCATCCTACGTCAACCGCTATCAACTCCAGTGGCCGGTCACCGATCCGGACGATGAAAATATATACGACGAAATCGTGCTCGCCCGCAACGATG
Source organism: Akkermansiaceae bacterium (assembly GCA_021733795.1). Lineage (GTDB taxonomy): Bacteria > Verrucomicrobiota > Verrucomicrobiia > Verrucomicrobiales > Akkermansiaceae > Luteolibacter. The sequence continues at coordinate 44,660 of JAIPKB010000005.1, forward strand.
GCTCGGGTTATCTCGGGATCGCCGCCACCGGCAGCATCTACCGCCAGCCCGAGCCGGCGCTGCCGGGCTACAACCCGAACGAGGAACACGCGCTGATGAGCGGCGGAGTGGCCTGGGCCTTGCGCGACGACCTCAATCTGCCGACCTCTTCGAAACCCTTCGTGCTCGTCGATTATACCGCCGAAGACGGGCGGCCCGCGATGGTGATCCGCCGGGTGGTGCGTGAGAATGATACCCACACCTTCAACTACGAGGCACCGGTCGGAGTGATTCTGCAGGCTCCGATGCCACTGCCGGTCATCCCGCTGCCACTCGACACGAATGGCAAAACCCGGAATGTTGAAGTGGGAGCACCCACCGACGTGCCGGCCACCTACAACGAACAAACCAAGGCCGGGGTCGAGCACTACGATCGATTCACCTATGTCGATCGCAAAGGTTCCACCTGGATCTACCGCGGGCCACACGGGGAGGGCGTCAACGAGGGGACCACCAATGACCTCGGCAAGAACTTCAGGATGCATTATTTCTACAAGACGCAGGCCGAGTTCGATTTCCCCGGGCTCACGCCGCCGGTGGTGGGGACGATTGTCCCCTACCTCCGACCGTTCACCAACGGCATCGATCCATCGGACGGATTCAGCGGCAACCCGATCACCGGCGACCCGCTTGAGATTGCCTTCATCCCGGTGTGGCCCGCCAATCCGCCCGTCCTGGGGATCGCCGAGTCGCTGGGCCTGCCGAAGCGGGGTCTGCCCGCCGTCCGCGGCCAGACCAGCGCGCGGCTGCTCTACCAACAATCGATCGCCGCCGATCTGCATGCCAAGACCCCGAGCGCGACGCTATTCGACCCGACCCGGGCCAAGGTCTATCAGTTTTCCGCCACTGGCCTGGCCAAGATCCCGGATTCGGTTGTCACCAGCGACTACCTCGGGAAGACCTACTTCCCTAATCTGCCACCCCATCTGAGCCGGCGCCTGTTCTACGATCCGAACATCGGCGGGTCGGGTGCCCTGGTCTTCGTTGGGGAGTTCGTGGATGCCCCATTCGGGGAGGACTATTTCCTGCTCAATGTGATGAGTGACAAGGATGTGGCGGATGCCAAGGCGCTGGTGCACGTCACGGACGCCGACAAAAGCAAGTGGGCGGCCGCGATCGACGGGCTTGCAACGACACTCGAAACCTTCAAGGAGGATCCCGTGCGCCGTGGGACCTACATCGTCGATCCCTCGCGGAACGTCACGGTTGGCCCGCAACAGATCGCGCAGATCGTCAGCGATGATACCGCGGTGGACTCCTATGCGGCCTCGGCGGCGGGAGGCGGGACCGGGTTCGTGGTGATGGCGGCCGGCGATGGCGATGCGTTCACGCCGCCCGCCGAACCCGTTTCCCTCGAAGTCTTCAAGGTCGCGCCGCCGCTGTACCGGGGTGAATTGAAGATTGTGGAGTCCGCCAACCCGCTGGATGAGAAGCTGACCTTGCAGCACTCGGGCGATTTCGCGGGCGAACCCGGCGATTATGAATTCGCCTGGATCACCGGGCAGCCGGTCGCGGGCTTTCCACCCACCCTCTACACCTTCACCGGGCTCGAGGTGTTTGGCAACGGCACGGGGCCATCCTGGACGCTCCTGAACAGCCCGCAGGTGGCGGCCGGTGCCGCCTCGGCCCTGGCCGGATACAAGGCGGCGCGGAGTTATACTTTTGACGACAGCGCCTGGGAGCTGACCGGCAACCTTTCCGCCAACGAGATCATCATCAACGACGGCACGAGCGACCAGACCACCACCGAAGCGGGCGTGCGACTGGTGCCCGACGCGGTGTTGCGCGACACGCTCGTCTGGGCCGGCGGAACACCGATCGATCTCTATCTGAGTTTGAACATTGCCGACAACGATGGGGCTGTGGTATATCTCAACGGTGCCGAGATCGCCGTTTGGAATGTCCCGGGGCGCGCGGATTCCGTCCCGACCACCGCACCCGGGACGATTGCCGGCAACACCCTGCCACTGGTGTTTGCGGTGCCGCCCGAGACGCTCCAGGCCCGGAACACGATCACGGTCGAGCTGTACACCAGCGCCGATCCGGGGACCGCCAGCTTCTTCGACCTACGCCTCGACAGCCAGCAGGAGACCGAGAATATCACCGGCTGGCAGGAGGTCACGACCGGCGCGAAGTCGGGCCTCGGCGAAGGGGGCAAGCTCCGGCATACCATCGAGGGTGCCAGTATTCTCACCCTCACCGACAACTACTTTACCATGCGCTATCGGGCGAAGCAGGGGACCGCGGCGGCGGCGGCCACCGGCGGCGGTGCCACCACCCCTGGCGAGTGGTCGCGCTGGATGCCCCCTCAGTTGGCCGAGGGTTGGATCAAACGGGTGCTGGCGGGGATCAATCCGTTTGATCAACGGGTCACCGATCTGTTCAGCAACACGGTGAACACCGACGTCTCGCTGCTGACCCAGGCCGGCCCGCGGTGGGAGGGCAACGTCGCGTTGAACCTCGCCAACATCAACGATTTCGGGCTGATCGAGATCTATGAAACGGTGCTGAACCGGGGCAAGGAACTGAGTATCGCCGGAGCACCCCCACTCAACGTGCCGGCGGCCAACGACGCGCTGCTGTTGGCGGCGGGCTATCTCAGTGATCTGTATCTGCTCCATGGCAACGAGGCCTACGCCGACGCCGCCAACCCGACCATTGCCTTCGACACCGCCGCCGGTGGTTTTGGCGAGTTCAACACCGCGCTGTTCTCCTTCAAGGGGCAGGTCCCCACCGTGCTGGAGGAGGAACTCGCGCTCGTGCGCGGCCGCGACGACTCCCTGCAACCCGGAGTCGCGGTCGCCCCCATCTACAACCGCCTGGTGTGGAACTTCACCGGCGGCATCAACAGCGGCGAACCGATCTACTCACTGAATTATAACATCCAGGACCAAAACGTCGATGGAGCCGCCGACGCCGCCGACGCGGCGGTCCAGTATCCGCAAGGACACGGCGACGCCTACGGTCACTACCTGACCGCGTTGACAGTCTATTACGGCTTGCTCAACAACCCGCATTTTGCGTGGACGCCCCGGATTGAGGCGGTCTCGGTGCTGGGCCAACCGGTTTCCATCGATTACCAGGACGAGCGGCGGTTCGCGGCGGCCGCCGCCGCGCTGGCCCGCACCGCCAGCCAGACGCTCGACCTCACCTACCGCAAGGAGTTCAACGCAAACCCGCAGGCGGGATGGCGGAATCTCCGCGACGGCAAGGTGAACAGCCGCAGCGGTACGACGCGCTATTGGGGAACCGACGAGTGGGCATCCCGCGCCGGTCAGGGTGCCTACTTCCACTGGGTCACCGCCAACTCGGTGCTGCCCGAGGAGGATACCGTCCACGATGGGATCCAGAAAGTCGATCGCTCCACGGTGCCCGAGTTGGACGAGGTCGTCGCACAGGCGGAGTCGATCCAAAGCACCCTCGACAATGCCGACAACCGGCTCAACCCGCTGGGCCTCGCCGGGGGGGCGCTCAGTTTTGATATCTCCCCCAGTGAGATTGACAAGGGCAACACCCACTACGAGCAGGTTTTCGATCGCGCGATCGGAGCTCTGCGGAACGCGGAGTTCGCCTTCGACAATGCGAAACGTTCCACCGCGTTCCTGCGCCAGCAGGAAAACAGTGTCGCCGACCAGCGCGCCGCCATCGAGGCCCAGGAGCAGGCATTTGAAAACCAGTTGATCGAACTCTATGGCACACCCTATCCCGATGACATCGGACCGGGCCGGACCTACCCGCAAGGCTATGCCGGCCCCGACCTGCTGCATTTCGGTTACATTGAGACCCCCGAGTTGTTCTTCGACCCCAGTCTCGAATCGGCGGTCTACGAACTGCCGGTCGCGCCGGATTACAAGTTCCTCGAGTACGGCGAGCTTCAGCTCGGTGCCACGATCAGCTACCAACTCAACGAGCGGGGTGAAATGGTGAAACCCCCATCCTGGACCGGGCAGCGCGCCCACCCCGGAACGATCCAGACGAAGACCTCGGATTTCTTCGCCGCCCGCCAGCGGGTGAGCCAGACCTTGGAGTCATACAAGTCGGCTGTCGGCGACATGGTTGAGGATATCGAGTACTACAACGAATCGATCACGGCACACGCCAACCGCATGCAGTGGGACCAGGAGGTCACCTCCGAGATTGAATCGTTCGAAGCCGCCCTGCGGTCAATCCGGGCGGCCGCCGAACTGACACAGTTGGTGGTGGACACCACCAAGTCGGCGGCGGAGGCGGTGTCCGAGGGATTCCCGAAAGTGGTGGGAGTCGCCAGTGATGCCACCTCAGCGGGACGGGCCGCGGCCTTGGCGGCGGGAAGCGTGAGCGCGGCGGCGTCCGTGGTGGAACAGGGGATTTCAATCGCCCGGGAACTCGGACTTGTCGATGAAATCGGAGCCAAGGAGGATGCATTCTACAAGAAGCTTGAGGAGACGGCGTGGCAGCAGGACAACCAACAGACTCGCGCCAGACTGCGCGCCGGACTAACCCGCTATGCGGAAGATCGCCTCGCCATCGACAAGGCCCTGCGCGAACTCGACCAAGCCACCCGGGACCTTCAGGCCGTCAAGGCGCAGGGACTCGCCATCCAGGCCGAGCGCCTCACCTTCCGCAAGCGGGCGGCGGCGATTGTCCAGGGCTACCGCACCCGCGACCTCGCGTTCCGCGTGTTCCGCAACGAAGCGCTGGAAAAATACAAGGCGCTGTTTGATCTCGCCGCGCGCTACACCTTCCTGGCGGCCAGCGCCTACGACTACGAAACCGGCCTGCTTGACTACTCAGGCAGCAGTGCCGCTGCGGGTTTCTTCGAGGGCATCGTCCAAAGCCGGGCGCTGGGCGTGGTCGATGCAAACGGGAATCCGCAGTTCACGGCCTCGACCACCGGTGATCCCGGGCTCGCCGGCGTGATGGCGCAGATGCAGGCCGATTGGTCGGTGGCCAAAACGCGGCTGGGTTTCAACAACCCCGATCGCTACCGCACCGTGTTCTCGCTGCGGGGCGAAAACTTCCGCATCATTCCCAGCGCAGCGGGCAACGGCACCTGGCAGGACAAACTTGCCTCCTGCCTGCTGGACAACGTCCTCGAGGACCCCGATGTGAAACGCTACGCGATGCAAATCGCCAACCACGACGGCCTGCCGGTCCCCGGCTTGGTGATCCCGTTCCAGACGACCATCGCCGAAGGCTTCAACTTCTTCGGCCAGCAGCTCGCGGGTGGGGATCACGGTTTCAGCCCGACCTCATTCGCCACCAAGATCCGCGCATCGGGAATCGCCTTCGCCGGCTACATCGGCATGGACGATCCGACCTCGATTGGCGGCGAGATCGGCGGGATCGGCGGCAGCACGCCGCCCGATCCTGATCTCGGCTTCCTCGATCCTGACGCCCTGAGCGCGACTCCATATATCTATTTGATCCCGGTGGGGATCGACTCGATGCGGTCGCCGCCGCTCGGGGATGTCAGCAAGGTGCGCAGTTGGACGGTCAATGACCAGGCGATCCCGCTGCCTTTCAACATCGGCAACACGGATTTCAGTGAGAACGCCGGTTTCCTTTCCGGTGATTCGCTCAGCGAGGAGCCATTTGCGATCCGCAAGCATCAGGCCTTCCGCGCGGTGCCTGCCGGGACGGTGTTCGGCAGTGCGCCCGGCTTCACCAACAGCCGCCTGATCGGACGCTCGGTCTGGAACAGCCAATGGAAGATCATCATCCCCGGCAAAACCCTGCATGCAAACCCGGACGTCGGGTTGCAGATCTTCCTTGAAACCGTCAAGGATGTCCAATTGTTCCTCGAAACCTACTCATACTCCGGAAACTAACATGAAAACAGCCGCTATTCTCACCGCTGTGTGGTTGACGGGTGGAGTCGCCCACGCCTTCCCGCCGGCCCCGTATCACGAACTCTACGGGATCGTCCGCGACGAGCAGGGCCAGTCGCTGGCCAACGGTTCGTCCGTGATCCTGGCAGGAACCTCCGGGACGATCCTCGCAGGCGTGGTGGACGCCTCAATCGCGCTGGGGGTGAACTATTCGCTCAAGGTGCCAATGGATGCCGGCACGCTCGCGCAAATGTATCAAACCAGTGCGATGCGGCCGATGATGCAATTCACCGTGGAGGTCCTGGTCGGGGGTGTCCACTATGTTCCGATCGAGCTTCAAGGCGGGATGTTGCAGATTGGCGCGCCGGGCGGACGCACGCGGCTTGACCTCACGCTCGGCGTCGATAGCGATGGCGATGGGCTGCCCGATTCGTGGGAGAACCGGGTGATCGCAGCCCTTGATGGGCTCCACGGGTTGGAGGATGTGACGCCGGAGGGTGATTGCGATCATGACGGTGTTTCCAACCGGATTGAGTACCTCGCCGGAACCTACGCCTTCGACAGCCGCGCGGTGTTCCGCTTGGAAATCCTCGGGGTTGCGGACGGGCGGGCGCATCTGCGGTTCCTGGCGGTCAAGGGTCGCAGCTATCGGCTGGTGCCAGGGATCTCCGGTGATGATGGCAACCCGGTGGCGTTCTCGCTCCGGCCCGACGGGGTGGATGCAACCACCATCCACCGCGCCGACTCCACCCATTTCCAGGATCTTTACGTGCCGGCCGGCGTAGCTGGCGGATCCCAATTCTTCCGTCTGAATGTCCAGTAGGGCCAAGATCGCCGCGGCAGCAGCGGCGCTGGGATTGATCCTCGCCGCCGGCTGGTTTGTCGCTCGGCGCGGTGGTGACGAGCCCCCGGCCGGGGTGCGGGAAATGGCCCGCAGCCAACTCGAATTGCGCGATGGGATGCTCTACGCGACAGGCGAGCCGGAGGCCTTCGGCGGCATGCTGGTGGAGCATTTCCCCGGAGGTGGCAGGCGGCTTGCCATCGAGATCCACGATGGCAAAGCACACGGTGTTTCACGGGGCTGGCATGAAAATGGCCGGTTGGAGGTTGAAGAGCACTTCGTGCACGGAGTGTCGCACGGCAGCCGGATCCGCTGGTATCCGAACGGCGTCAGGAAGTCGGAGGCGCAAATCGTGGAGGGCGTGATCGAAGGCACCTTCACGCGCTGGCACGACAACGGCAGGAAGGCCGCCGTGGCGAACATGGTCCATGGCGTGCCGCACGGGGTGAGCGAGGCCTGGGACGCTTCCGGAGTCCGCAAGTCGCGTGCCCTGCTGGAGGCCGGCGAAGTGGTGAGTAAAGAGTTTTTCCGGTAGGTGGTGGTGCGTCCGCCCCATGGCCGTCCGCCCTACGGTTGGCCTCCGGCATATCGTCCGCCGGGCGCCAGACCACCGGGAACCAGGCCTCCGGGAACCAAACCGCCGGGGATCAAACCGCCGGGGATCAAGCCGCCGGGGACCAAGCCGACCACGCGTCCGGCGACGAGTCCGGGAGTTTCCACCCGTCCAGCGACCACGCCGGCAACGGGAGGCATCTCGCGGGGTCCGGCGGGTGGGGGAATTTCCCGTGGCAGTCGCGGTGGCGGCAGAAGGTAGTGCCGGTCAGGTGGCGGAAGGCACGCGGCTCACGGTGAGACCGCGAGCCGTTCGGTGGTGGTTTCGGCCGCGAACAGGAAGCCGTTTTCCTTGTAGGTTTTGAGGCGGAAATGGGTGGCGGTGGAAAGGACGCCTTCCAAGGAACTGAGTTTCTCCGAGACGAAGCGGGCCACCTCGCGGAGGTCGCCGCCTTCCACCACCACCATCAGATCGTAGCCACCACTGGCGAGGTAGCAGGAAACCACTTGGTCGAAGCGGGAGATGCGGGTGGCCAAGCGGTCGAAGCCGCCGCCGCGCTCGGGGGTGACCCTGACCTCGATGAAGGCGGAGACCGGGGTGTGGCCGGAGATCTCCGGGTTGATCACCGCGTGGTAGCCGAGAATGGTGCCTTCTTGTTCCCAAGTGGCGATGCGCCTCGCGACTTCGTCCTCCGCGATGGCAAGCCATTCGGCGAGTTCGGCGTGGGAAATACGGGCCTTGCGGGAAAGCAGTTGGAGCAGGGGATCGAGGGACATGGCTTTTAAAAGCTGAAATATTGAAATATTGAAATATTGGGGAGAGCTTATTCGCGGGGGAGACTGAGGATTTCGCGTTTGGGGTCTTTGACCGGGCTGCCGTTGGCCAGCCAGGCGTCGTAGGCGGCCCAGCCCTGGGTGAGCAGGGTGCGGGTGTGGCCGTAGCGATCGGGGCTGTCGAGGACGATGACGACCAGGCGGCGAGGGGTGGCTCCCTTGGTGCCATCGCGTTTGGTGCGGACGAGCGGTTGCTTGTCCATGCAGGTGGCGAGGCAGGCACCGGCGCCGCTGGTGGTGCCGGTCTTGATCCCGACGATGCCCTCTTCGCCGATGAGTTCGTTGGTATTGGGAACCCGGAAACTACGCTCGCCGGCGGGGCCGGTGACACTGATGCGGCGGTCTTCCTGGCGAACCATGAAATTGATGGCGTTGCGGCGCATGGTGACGATGCCGAGGCGGGCCATGTCGGCGGCGGTGGAGACCCCCTGCGCACCGGCGCGTTCAAGGCCATGCGGGTTGACGAATTTCGTTTGGGTCATCCCGCAGAACTGGGCGAGTTTGTTCATTTCCGCCACGAACAGGGCCACGGGATCGCCGGTTTTGCCACGTTTGGCGAGGATCTGGCGGCCGATGTTGTCGGCGATGGTGAGGGCGGCCAGGTTGTCCGAGCCGAGCAGCGCCGAGTAAAGCGCGTCGCGGAGGCTGAGGGAGTCGCCGGGTTGGAGGTTCATGGGGTTGGGCCCGCCGACCAAGGCAACGGTCTGCGGGGCGGTGAGCATGAACAGGCCGAGGTCGGTGCCGGTGGCGGTGGCCCAGTCCACGGCGACGATCGCCGTGGCCATCTTGGTGAGGCTGGCGACGGGCCGTTTGACCGTGGAATTGGTGCCGACGAGGATTTTTCCCGAGTAGGCTTCGACGACGATGACGCTTTCTCTTGCCTGGGCATTGGCAGTGACCGGGAGCAGGGAGCAGAGGAGAGCGATGAGACGGGGGAGCATGGGGATGGGAGGGGATCAGTGATCAGTGATCAGTGGAGAGGTGGAGAGGTGGAGAGGTGGAGAGGTGGAGAGGTGGAGAGGTGGAGAGGTGGAGAGGTGGAGAGGTGGAGAGGTGGAGAGGTGGAGAGGTGGAGAGGTGGAGGCGTGACTATAGCTGTGGACGGTGGTAACTCAATCCCAAAGGCGGGATAAATCGCGGATTGGCGTTTTTGCCTTGGAGGTCGTGCTTGACTGGGGGTGGGGCGGGGGGTGAGGATCTCTCCGGAGTTTGCCATGCCTACCTATCTATACGAGACATTGCCTGAAGACCCGGCGCTTGCGCCGGAGCGGTTTGAAGTGAAACAGAGCATGAAGGATGCCGCGTTGACGCGGCATCCGGAAAGCGGTGTGCCGGTCCGGCGGGTGCTGGTGGGAGGATTCGCGCCGATGGGGCTGGGCAAGGGCCAGAAATCGCCAGCCAGTCCGCCCCGTTCCCATCCGGGGGGGTGTTCCTGCTGCCGGCACTGAGCAGGGCTGCGGAGGGGGAAACGGGGAACTAGTCGTCCTCAATGGTGAGGCGGCCCGGGCGAGGGAGGATGATTATTTCATCGCCGTCACCGACATCGAGGCTGTCGAGGACATTGGTGCGGTGGCGGATCATGCCGGAGGCCTTCGAAACGGCCGTGGAACTCGGCACCTCGGCGTGGTAGGGATCGTCGCCGACGATCACGGGTTGCTTGGGGAGGATCGGTGCCTCGTTGAGCGCGGGCAGGCTAGCGATGGCGAGTTCGTGCGGAATACCGTCCGATGAGGTGCCCGCGTGCTTTCCACAGAATGCCATCGACTCGGTGCCCTTGCGGAAATACTCGGTCACGGCGGTGGAGGAGGAACGCGGTTTGCCGGTGGTTTCATCCTCGACCATCTCTTGGCAGAACTGGGTGGCACGCTGGCCGGAGATGGTGCAGATCTGGGCCTCCACCACCGAGGCGGGGACTTCGAACCGGCCGCCGCCGAACGAGGGTGCCGCCGCATTCATCGCCGCCTGCCAGACCGGCAGCGCCAGATCGCGGCTGAAGGCACCGGGGTAAATCGAGCCCGCATTGGCTTGGAGGAATCCGGTCCACACCCCGCAGGTGACCCGCTTGTTGTAGCCGATGAACCAGGTGTCCGCAAAATCATGGGTGCTGCCACCTTTGCCGGCACCGGGGAAGGGCCGCTCGATCAGGCCGTCGATCGCGCCGCGCGAGGAGCCCCGCTCACAGGAGCCGGCCATCATGCTGTGAATCTGCCAGGCGGTAGCGTCATCAATGATTTGCCGCGATTCGGGGAGTTGATACTCCCGGCGAAACCGCAGGCGGCCGCCGGCATCCTCGATCCGGTCCACATAAACGAGTTTTCCAATCCCGGACCGGCCCCCCCTGGCGAAGGCGGAAATGCCCATCACCGCCTGTTTCATGGAGGCTTCCTCCCAACCCACGTTGAGCCGGGGGAGCAATTCCGCCGTGTGCATGGGCAGGCCGAAGGCGGAGCCGACCTCGGCGATCCGTTGGAGGCCGACCATGTTGGCGAATCTAACGGTGGCGGCGATCTTCGATTGTTCGAAGGCGCGGCGGGCGGTGATCCGGCCTTCATAGACGGGTGCGTCCACTTCCATCCCCCATTCGCCGAGGATGCCTTCGCGCCCGCCGATCATCACCGAGCGGTTGTCCATGGCCTCGTCCTCCACCACGGTGCCCGGGGTCTCGTTGCCGCTGAGGCCGGCCGCATAAAGAAACGGGAAAAAGGCGGTCCCCAACGGGCGTTTGCCGGATTCCACGAAATCGAAGGGAACCTGGGCGTAATCGCGGCCGCCGACGTGGGCGAGCACATCGCCGTTGTCGTGATCGACCATCAACACGGCACCCTGCAGGTATTCGGCGGGTTTGTCCGGGTCCTTGCGGTAGTCGGCGTATTTCGGGTGGGCGTATCCGGGCCGGATTTCGGCGCGGGCGAGGGATGCCATCAGCGCTTGTTGGGCGGCGTCCTGGGCTTCGGCGAGAATCGTGGTGTGGATTTTGAAGCCGCCTTGGGCCAGGCCGTCCGGACCCAGTGCCTGGCTGACCGCTTCCGCCACGCGTTCGTAGAGGTGGGAGGTCCCGCGCTGGAGCGGTTTCGGGTTGAGGGCCAGCGGTTCGCGCATGAACTTGCTGGCCTCGTCGAGTTTGATCATGCCCTCCTCCGCCATGCGGCCGAGCACGTAGTTGCGGCCGTTGAGGTTGGCTTCCGGGTTGTTGAGGGGGGAGCGGCCGGTGGGGTTTTTGATCAGGGTGACGAGCGACGCGCACTCGGGCGTGCTGAGATCCTTCGGTTCCTTGCCGAAATACCCGAGCGAGGCCGAGCGGATGCCGTAGTAGCCGCTGCCGAAGTAGATGCGGTTGAGGTAGAACTCGAGGATGTCGCGCTTGTTGGTGTAGCGGCGCTCGATCCGCAGGGCGAGGAAGATTTCCACCAGTTTGCGGTCGTTTTTCGACTCGTTGCGGCGGAGGGCTTCCTGTTTGAGGGCGTAGGCGTTGCGGGCGAGTTGCTGGGTGATGGTGCTCGCTCCCTGGCTGTTGCCTTCGAGGTTGTAGATGACCGCCCGCAGGATGCCGATGTAATCGACGCCGTTATGGGAGAAAAACCGCGAATCCTCGCCGGCGCAGAGGGCGTTGATGAAGCGCTCCGGCACCTCACTGATGGGACGGTAGCTGCGGTTTTGGACAAAGATCCGGCCGATTTCCTTGCCGTTGCGGTCAAGGATGACGCTCGGGACCTCCAGCACGTTGATTTGCTCCAGATCGTAGCTGGCGGCCCGCTCGCGGTAGGTGCGGGTGTAACGCTCGACGAAGATCAGTCCGGTCGCCGCTACCGCCAGCATGAGTAGCAACAAGCCAAGCCAGAAGCCTTTGCGCTTGTAAAACCGCCGTTTCCGGGGCTTGTTTCTGAGTCTGTTCTGACGTATTGCCATGATTGATCGTGAATCCAAACCGCCCGTTCCGGCGGCATTGCCGGAGAATCCTTATGCCAAGGCCACGGGCTCGGCAAGCCCGGAGTTGGAGGATCTGCTGCGTCGGCGGATCGAGGCCGGAGGACCGCTGGACTTTGCGGATTTCATGGCCGCCGCCCTCTATCACCCGGAGGCGGGGTATTACGCCCGGAGCACGGAGCAGGTCGGGCGGGGCGGGGATTTTTTCACCAGTGTGAGTGTGGGAGAGCTGTTTGGCGGGTTGCTGGCGCGGCGGTTTCTCGGGTGGTGGCTGGCGGCGGGCTCCCCCGCAAGTTGGCGGATCATCGAGGGTGGTGCCCACGACGGCACGCTGGCCCACGACGTGCTCACCGCGCTGCACGGGCTTTCGCCGGAGGCGTTTCACTCGCTGGAGTACGCCATTCCCGAGCCGTTGCCGCGGTTGCGTGCCGCCCAACAGGAGAAGCTCGCCGGGTTTCAGGACCGGGTCCGGGTGCTGGAGGATGTCGGGTCGCTCGCGGGGCGGCCGCTGCCGGGGCTTGTTTTCGGCAACGAGGTGATCGACGCGTTGCCTTGCCAGGTGGTCGAGCGGCGGAACGGGGGCTGGTGCCTATGCCGGGTGGGACACCGCCCGGGGCAGGGGTTCCATTGGGTGGTGGCGGAACCGCCGGTGGATGCCGGGTTGGTCCGGGCGCTGGCGCGGTTGGACGGGGATTTTCCTGATGGCTATCGGACGGAAATCCGCACGCAGGAGGTGTTGGTCGGGTTTCTCGAGCCGCTGCTGGCGGCCTTGGACTCTGGTCTGATGATTTGGGTGGACTATGGCTTTGCCCGGCCCGAATACCATCACCCCGCCCGCACCGAGGGCACCTTGCGGGCTTACGTCCGGCACCGGGTGGCGGGCGATCCGCTGCGGCATCCGGGGATGGCGGATTTAACGGCGCACGTCGAGTTCACCGGGTTGGCGGAGGCGGCTGGCACGCTGGGTGCCCGGCCGCTGGCGTTTCGGGATCAGGCGGCGTGGCTCACCGGATTGGCCCGCCCGTGGTTGCTGGAGATGGAGGGTCGGCCGGATCCCAAGGCGATCCGCCAGTTTCAGACGCTCACCCACCCGGGACAACTTGGCGCGCGATTTCACGTGTTGGAACTCGCCTGGCGGGATGCTGCCGCGCCTGCCACGCCGCCGTCCGTCCAGCACCGGCTCGCGCTGGCTGAGGGCTGCCCCTTAGACGCAGATTGAACTGGCTAAACGGGCACATCGAGTTGATTCGCTCCCCCCTCGCAGGGCGGCATAAGAAGGGTGGACATTCCTGTCCGCCAGATAAGGAGGGCGGACATTCCTGTCCGCCAGCCAAAGAGGCGGGAAAGATGCGCCCATGAGCCGCCCGATAGAGCCTGCTTGGGCTCTCGTTTCGCATCCCTTGGGCCAGTGCCCCGGCTCCTGATCGACGCCGGAACGAAAGATGTTTGGTCAACGTTCAGTAGTGTTTCAGAGTGTTTCGATCCTTTTACCGCCTGTCTTTGTGGAATTTCGCCATCCCCCTGGTGGGGCTGGTGATGGTCTTGGCGGGTTGTGATAACCCCCGGATCGCCAGCGATGCAGCCACCTCCGGGGAAGGAGTGATCGCAGCTGGCATGGTGTCCGCCACCAAGACGGATTTCAATCGCGACGTCCGCCCGATTTTATCCGACCGATGTTTCGGCTGCCACGGTCCGGATGCCAACAAGGGTCGCCGCGCGGGCCTGCGCCTCGATACGCCGGAGGGGGCCACCGCGTTGTTGAAAAGCGGCCACCGCGCGATTGTTCCCGGCAAGCCCGACGCCAGCGCGATGGTGGGCCGGATCCACGCGGGCGATCCCGACGACATCATGCCGCCCGCCAAACTCAACCGTCCGCTGTCCGCCGCTGAGCGTGACATCCTGACCCGCTGGATCGCCGAGGGTGCCCAATACCAACCCCACTGGGCCTTTGTGCCGGTCCGCCGGTTGGCTCCGCCCGCCGTCGCCAACCCGGATTGGTGCAGGGACGGGATTGATCGTTTCGTGCTCGCCAAACTGGAGGAGCAAAAACTGGTCCCCAACGCCCCCGCCGACCGTTCCACCCTGTTGCGCCGGGTCTCCTTCGCGCTCACCGGGCTGCCCCCCACGCCGGAACAGCTCGATGCTTTTATCAACGACCCGTCGCAGGATGCCTATGAACAGCAGGTAGACGCCCTGCTCGCCGCGCCCGCCTACGGCGAACGCCTCGCCCAGGACTGGCTCGATGTGGCCCGTTTTGCCGACACCTACGGCTACCAGTCCGACGTCGCCTGTTTCGTCTGGCCATGGCGCGACTGGGTGATCAAGGCCTTCAACGACAACCTTCCCTATGATCAGTTCATCGTCTGGCAGATCGCCGGCGACCTGCTGCCCGCCGCCAGCCAGGATCAGCGGTTGGCCACCACCTTCAACCGGCTCCACCGGCAGACCCAGGAAGGGGGCTCGATCGAAGCCGAGTTCCGCCAGGAATATGTCTCCGACCGCGTTCACACCTTCGGCACCGCGTTTCTCGGACTCACGCTGGAGTGCGCGAAATGTCATGACCACAAATACGACCCGATTCCGCAGGCCGACTATTACAGCCTCGCCTCGATGTTCGGTCAGATCGACGAGTGCGGGCTCTATCCATATTCACTCCAGACCACGGCGCCGGAGCCCTCGATGCGGCTGGAGCAGCCCGAGCACGGTCCGGAAATCGCCAAGCGCAGCGAGGCGCTGGCGCTGGCGGAAGCGGCCTATCAGACGCTGGCCGCCGCCCGTGGTCCGGCGTTTGACGCCTGGCTGGCCGCCACTCCGGAGGTGCCGCTCACTTCGTGCGCGGCCAGTTATCCGCTCGCTGCCGTGGAGGGCGGGAAATGCGCCAATCTCGTGCCCGGTGCCGCTCCGGCCGGTGTTTCCGGCGGCCAGCTCAAGCCGGTCGCCGGCGGCCTGGAGTTTGATGGTGACACGGTGTTGCAACTTGATGGCACCGCAGGCATTACCCGCCACGACCCCTTGAGCATCTCGCTGCGGATCTTCAGTCCCGGGCCCAAGGAGCGGGCCCTCATCCTGCACAGCGGTCCGGCCATGTTCTCCCAGGCGGCGGATGCCTCTGGCTTCGAGTTGTTGTTGGAACATGACAAGTTGCGCTGGAGTTGCATTCACCTCTGGCCGGGTTGCGCCGCCTCCATCGAAACCCGCGAACCTTTCCCCACCGGCAAATGGGTGCGGCTCACCGTTACCTATGACGGTAGTTCCAGGGCCGGAGGATTACATATCTATTTGGATGGGCGGCTGGTTGAGACGGATATCGTGCGGGACCATCTCGACAAACCGATCATCGCCGAGACGATCCGCGTCGGCGCCCGGCCGCGGGACGACCGGGGATTCGCCCAAGGGCGGCTTGGCGAGCTGGCGGTCTTCCGTGCCGTCCTCACGCCGGTGGAAGTGGCGGCGCTGGCCGGGCAACCGCTCGCCGGCGTGCTCCAGCGGGCCAGGTCAGCCGACCCGGAGGCCGCCGCCGGACTCAGGGAATATTACATAACTCATGTCGATCCCGAACTGGCCGCCGCGCGCAGTGCGGTCACCGCCGCCCGCAAACATTTATACGATGACTATCTGGACCGCATTCCGCTGATCATGGTGATGCGGGAAAGCCCCTATCGGAAACAATTCCACGTCCTCACCCGCGGTGATTACGCCTCGCCGGACCCCGCCAGGCCGGTGGAACCCGCCCCCCCCGCTGCGGTCATGCCGTTTTCCGGAGATCTGCCCCGCAACCGCCTCGGTCTCGCCCGCTGGCTGACCGATCCCGCCAATCCGCTGGCGGCGCGGGTTGCCGTGAACCGGTTCTGGAGCCAGTGCTTTGGCAGCGGGATCGTGCCCACCCAGGAAAACTTCGGCCTCCAGGGGGATGCGCCGAGTCATCAGGAGTTGTTGGATTCCCTGGCCTATGAGTTTATTGACAGCGGTTGGGATGTGAAACGGCTGCTCAAACGCATCGTGACGAGCGCCACCTTCCGCCAGGCGTCGGCCGCCACCCCGGAGAAACTCGAGCTTGATCCTAACAATCGCCTGCTGGCCCGCGGTCGGGGTTACCGGCTTTCGGCCGAGGCGATCCGCGACCAGGCGTTGCTGGCGGCCGGGTTGCTGGTGCAGAAGGTGGGTGGCCCCAGCGTGAAGCCGTGGCAGCCGCCCGGGTTGTGGTCGGAGGCCGGAGCCTCCGGTGGCGAATACCAACCGGACACCGGCGAAGGACTGCACCGCCGGAGTCTTTATACCTATCGCAAGCGCACCGCGCCGCCGCCAGGGATGCTCACGCTCGATGCCGGCAGCCGGGAAATCTGCCAGGCCCGGCGGTTGGTCACCAATACCCCGCTGCAACCGCTCATGCTGCTCAACGACCCGGCCTTTTTCGAATGCGCGCTCAAGCTCGCCGAGCGTTGCGCCGGCGGGCCGTCGGCGGATCCCGTCGCCCGGACCGCCCGGGCCTTTCTCACGCTGACCAGCCGCCAGCCGCGGGACCCGGAGCAGCAGGCGATGCTCGCCCTCTATCAAACCCTGCTCGCCCGCTATCAGGGCGACCGCACGGCGGCCAAGGCGGTCTGTGGCCTGGATGATCCGCCGCTTGCCGCCCTTACCGTCATTTGCTCCACCCTGCTGGCGGCGGATGCCACCATCACCTGCCGCTGACCCGGAGCCACCCGCGCCAATCCGCACGATCATGAATCCACTACCGCCCACCTACGATCAACTGATGAGTTGCACCCGCCGGCATTTCCTCGGCCGCGCCGGGTTGGGGCTGGGGGCGATGGCGTTGTCTAACCTGTTAGGCTCCGGCCCCGCCAGGGCGGGCGGGGTGCTGGGTGCGCCCCATTTCTCCGCCAGGGCCAAACGGGTGATCTATCTGTTCCAGGCCGGTGGGCCGTCCCACCTCGAGACCTTTGATAACAAACCGCTGCTGCGCCAGCAGCATGGCCAGCCCCTGCCCAAGGAAATCATCGGCGGCCAGCGGCTTTCCACCATGAGTGGCAACCAGAGTCTGCTGCCGATGGCGGGCTCCTTTGCCAAATTCTCCAAACACGGTCGAGCGGGCATGGAAATCGCGGACATTCTGCCCTTCACCCAGCAGCTGGCCGACGAGATTTGTCTGGTCCGCACGATGCACACCGAGGCGATCAACCATGATCCGGCGATCACCTTCTTCTGCTCCGGCAACCAGGTGCCCGGCCGTCCCTCGATGGGGGCCTGGGCGTCCTACGGACTTGGCAGCCTCAATCACAACCTGCCCGCCTTCATCGTGCTGGTTTCCAAGAATGCTGCCCGCGACCAACCGCTCTACTCCCGCCTGTGGGGCTCCGGCTTCCTGCCCAGCCAACACCAGGGGGTCCAGTTCCGCTCCGGCCGGGAACCAGTCCTTTTTCTAACAAATCCGGAGGGGGTTTCACCGCATGACCGCCGCGGCATGCTGGATGCCCTGGCCCGACTCAACGCCGACCAGGCCGCCCATGAAGCCGATCCGGAGATCGAGGCCCGCGTCGCCCAGGCCGAGATGGCTTTCCGGATGCAGACCAGCGTGCCGGACGTCACCGATTTCTCGGGCGAAACCGAGGAAACCTTCAACCTCTACGGACCCGACTCACGGACTCCCGGCACCTACGCGGCCAACTGCCTGCTTGCCCGCCGCCTGATCGAGCGCGACGTCCGCTTCGTCCAACTTTTCCATCAGGGGTGGGACCAGCATGGCGACCTGGTTGGCGGCATCACCCGCCAATGCCGCCAAACCGACCAGGCCTCCGCCGCCCTGGTGACCGACCTGAAACGCCGCGGGTTGTTGGACGACACCCTGGTCGTCTGGGGCGGCGAGTTTGGCCGCACGCCGTACAGCCAGGGGAAAATCAGCGCCAACAACTACGGCCGGGACCACCACCCCCGGTGTTTCAGCGCCTGGCTCGCCGGGGGCGGGGTGAAGGCCGGGCATACCCACGGTCTAACCGACGACTTCGGCTACAACATTCTTGACGGCGGGGTCCACGTCCACGATCTTCACGCCACCATGCTCCACCTGATGGGAATCGATCACGAGCGGCTCACCTACAAATTCCAGGGCCGCTATTTCCGCCTGACCGACATCGCCGGCCAGGTGGTTCGTCCGATCCTCGCCTGAGCGCGTTTCAAATCAAAACATCATACCCCAGACCCCATGACCACCATACCGATCCCGCTCGAAGACACTTATGTTGATATCATCGGCAAGGCGATGAGGGGGCTGGGCCTGACGGAGGCGGAGGTGGCCGCAAGTGCCGGGATCGAGGCGGCTGCGGTGGCAGCGGTGCCGCGCGGGAAAATTGATCAGGCGGTGTTGCGGGCGATCGCGCCGGTGTTGGGGCTCGATCCGGGCGCGTTGGTGGAAATGGCCGCGGATGCCTGGCAGCCACAGCCTGTCGCGGTCCCGGGATTGGCCTGCTTCAACACCCCGTATCAGGACATGCGGGTCAACAGTTATATGGCCTTCGACCGCGAGAGCGGTGAGGCGGCGGCCTTTGATACCGGCGCGGACTGCGGGCCGATGCTGGAGTTTCTAGCCGCCAACAAGCTGGTCCTCAAGCAGATCCTGCTGACCCACACCCATCCCGATCACATTCACGATCTGGAGCGCCTGCGGGCCGGGACCGGGGCACCGGTTTTTGTCGGCGAGCGGGAGGCGTTTACCGGAGCCGAGGGGTTCCGGGTGGGGCGGGTGTTCCGGTGTGGGGTCCTGCGGATCACCACCCGGCTCACCTGGGGACACTCGCGCGGCGGCATCAGTTATGTGATCGAGGGGCTGGAACGTCCTGTCGCGGTGGTGGGCGACGCGGTGTTCGCCGGTTCCATGGGCGGCGGGGCGGTGTCCTATTGCGACGCCCTGGCCACTAACCGCAAGCAGCTTCTCACCCTGCCCGAAGCCACCGTGCTGTGTCCCGGGCACGGTCCGCTGACGACCGTGGGTGAGGAACTCAAACACAACCCGTTCTTCGCCGGCGGGGTGGGCATCAGGCAATGAGGTGGGCCAGCAGGTCGTCGGGCGGCAGACCGGCGATGGCGGACGAAAGACCCAAGACTGCAAGACCCAAGACGCAAGACAAGAATTCTCCCGCGCAAGCACCTCCATGTAGCGGCGCTCTATGAGCGTCGATGCCCAAGATCCGCGCGAAGCTCTCTCGGTCGTGTGTCTTCTGTCTTCTGTCTTGCAGTCTTCTGTCTTCTATCTTCTGCCCCCACCGGTTGGAACCCATCCCGGCCCGATCCCAAACTCCGGGAGCTTGATTTGGGGTCGGGCTCCGGCTCAGCCGGACCATCGTCGCGGCCCACGGCGGCAGCATCAAGCGCTACCACAACCCCGACAGAATCGGCGCGACGTTCCAGGAAAGCCCATGAGCGAGCGCTTCCCGCACGCTTTCAAGGACCACGCTTGCTCTCGCACGACCGGATTGATTGACGATTGGATTGAATGAAATCCAAGCCGGAGTCGTCTATCGTGTATCCCCCCCCTGAAAACCGGGATACACGCTTATGAACCTACCATATTTTCCCATCATCCATGCCGTTTCCGCGTTGGTCGCAAGCGGAGCGTTGCTGGTGCCCGCGGCGGCCCTGGCCCAATCAACCACGGAGGCCGGCGTGCAAGTCCTCACCCGAGGCCCGGTCCACGAAGCGTTTGCGGAAACGGTGTACTTCGATCCGCAACCGGGCCTCATCGTGAGTGCCGAACCACCCGCACCGATCGAGGAATTGCCACCCGAGCACCAACTCGTGGGCGACAACGTCACCTGGATCCCGGGCTACTGGGCGTGGGGCGACGAGCAGAACGATTTCATCTGGATCAGTGGCATCTGGCGCAATCTGCCACCCGGGCGGCAGTGGATTCCAGGCTATTGGAGCAAGGTCGGTGATCGACAGTTCCAGTGGACCTCCGGATATTGGGCGGATTCGGCGCGCACCGAGGTGAACTATATCGCCACACCACCGCCCGCCAACCTCGACATTGGTCCCAATGTTGCGGCACCGGCGGATGATCAGAGTTGGATTCCGGGCAACTGGGTCTGGGCCGAAAACCGCTACCTGTGGCGGGCCGGCTATTGGCTGCCGCTGCGGGTGAACTGGACCTGGGTGCCCTCGCGCTATTGCTGGAGCCGCCGCGGATATGTATATGTCGATGGCTACTGGGACCACGCCGTGGCCAACCGTGGGGTGATCTTTGCGCCGGTGTATTTCAATGACTTCGCCTATGCCTCACCGGGCTATTGCTACACACCGGGTATCGTAATCGCGCTCAACGTGTTTGCGGATCACCTGTTCATGAGGCCGCGCTACGGGCATTACTACTTCGGCGACTACTATGCATCGAGCTATCGCAGCGGCGGCTATTACAACTCCTGCTGGCTGGATTACCGCTACCGCGGCTATGATCCGATTTATGCCTACGACCGTTGGCAGCATCGCGGCGACCAGGGTTGGGTAAACCGCCGCCGCACCGACTACAATTTCTTCCGCGACCATGAGGACGTCCGCCCGCGGCACACCTATGCCGCCATGGAGGCGGCCGGCAGGAACCGCTACAACGATGGCCGCAACCGCAGGTTCGCCACCTCGCTCGATCAGGCTGTCAGGGCACCGGCGGAGGGGCAGCGGTTCAGCTCGCTCGATCAGGGCCGCCGCCAGCAATTCGCCGCGCAAGGCCGGGAAGTCAGGAGCTTCGGGCAGGCCCGAAACCAGGTGGAAGCCCGCAGCCGGGACACCGGCAGGGTTTCCAGCCAACCAGTCGCCCGCGAGCAATTGACCCGCTCGCCGGTCAGCGGCCGTCAGGCGGACCGGTTTGCGAGCCGCGACGCGCCGCCGCGACGTCCCGAAGCACGCGGCACCACCATCCACACCAACCCGGCCACCCGTGCAAGGCAGCAACCCGGCACCGTCCGAACCGCCGAAGCACGCAACTTAACCGGGCGCCAGAGTTCCGTCACCGGAAGTGTGAACAAACCCGCCGCTGTCGCGAGAACCACTCCGTCCCGCTCCGTTCCGATGACCTCGACCTCCGGCGCGAATCGCGGTGGCAGCGATCCCAATGCGGCCAGCCCAACTCCCCAGCGCCAGGCGCAATCCACACCGCAGCGCCAGACCAGCCCAACTCCCCAACGGCAGGCGCTACCCACGCCGCAGCGCCAGACCCGCCCAACTCCCCAGCGCCAGGCCCTGCCGCAGCCCCAGAGCCGACCAACTCCCCAACGCCAGTCGCTACCCACGCCGCAGCGCCAGGCCCAGCCGCAACGCCAGGCCCTGCCGCAGCCCCAGAGCCGACCAACTCCCCAACGCCAGTCGCTACCCACGCCGCAGCGCCAGGCCCAGCCGCAACGCCAGGCCCTGCCGCAGCCCCAGAGCCGACCAACTCCCCAAC
>JAIPKB010000222.1 GCA_021733795.1 Akkermansiaceae bacterium
CAACCGGGGTTTGGGGAGAACAGGTAGGCCGCTCCGTCGATCATCCCTCCCCGGCTCTGGTTGGGGGCGCCCACCAGCACCCGTTGCTCATCGACGGCCACCGCGTAGCCGAAAAAATCAGACGCCTTGCCGTCGGTCGGCTTGAGCTTGGCAAGTTGGAAGGTCGTGAGGGATCCCACGTCGAACAGGTAGGCGGCCCCGGCGTCCGCTTTGCCGTCGGTGTCGTGGTAAGGTGCGCCGACGACCAGGCGCGAACCCTTGAGCGCCAGCGATGCCCCGAAGGAATCGCCTGCGGCGCCATCGCTGGCCTCGACGAATTGCGGCCCGGTCGGGGAACCGCCGTTGACCTGATAGATCAGGACCCGCCCTGCCGCGAGGTTGGCGGTGCTGTCGCCGACGGCGAGGATCCCGTTGTCCATCGCGATCAGGCGGCCGAAATAGGTGGGGGCGGGATCGGGTTTGAAGAGGCTGGCCCATTGCCAGGTGGTGCCGTTGCGCAGGAAGAACTCGACGCTGCCGCTGGAGATGGAAGCCACGCTGGACCCCGCGCCGACGGCGATCAGGTTGCCATCGATCGCGACGCTGGTGCCGAAGGCGTAGGAGGCACCCGGCGCGATCGAGGTGAGCTTGGCTTCCTGGACCCACGAGTCGCCGCTGCGGCGGTAGACGTAGGCGGCCCCGACGTAGGTGCCCAAAGCCGTCGCTTCCCCGGGCGCGCCCACCACTGCGGTGTCGCCGTCAATGGCCACCTGGGTGCCGTATCCCGCCACATCTGGCGGGCCGGGCAGCTGGCCGGCGATTAGCGGCGTGCCCGCGATCAGGCACCCGATGAGTGATTGGGCAAGGCAGCGGAAACTTTGGCACGGTTTCATGGTTGGCAGGGCAGGCACAGCTTCGCAGGTTTTTCGGATTGCGCCAGTCCCAATATCAGTCCCAATATCTGATGGTCGAGACTTCGCATATAATGGGGAGTGAATGGGGACGCGCTGGTATTCGACACACCACAAGTATCCTTCACCTCTCCCTCGACGAAGCCACCGGACTTCTCCGCCAGCTCGGCGCAGACCACCCCGGAGCCACCAGCCACCCCCTGTCCTCCTGAACCAGCAACAGCCGGAGTGGATGAGCGTGACCGCCCTGCTCGACCATCCGTCTGCTGATGCGCAGCCATCCGTGGCATGACGATCGAGCGTTCTCGCGCATCCGGCCGATCGCCGCCCGCCAACTCCTCACCAGTCAAACCCTCGCAATCGCGTTGGTCGTCCTGGTCCCCTTTGCCGCCGCGTTGCTGCTGGGCATCCTGCCACTGAACCTCGGCCCACTGCCCACCTCGCTCACCGCCTGCAAGCCCAGGGGCTCATCCACTTGCTGCAAGGCGAACAGGCGGCTTTTGCCGAACTTGCCCTGCCGCACCAGCAGATCAGCCCGGCGGCAAGCGACAACAAACCCGTGTATGAGGCCTCGGACTTCTCGCAACTCAGCAGCAATTTGCGCCAGCGGTTCATTCAACTTCTTTCCTCCCGCTCTCCGAACCGCTCTTTCGCCCCTCATGCGCGCCAACCGTATCAGCAATTTCCTAGCAATCGGTGTAAGAGTGCGGGGATGGCCACCGTTGGATGGTGAGCACATGCAAATGAATTCAATCGCATGGAGGATGCCCGCGGTGATGTGGCTGTTCGGGTGGCTGGGCGGAGGCTTGTGCGCCGGGGACGCGCCGCAGGTCTTCTGGGCGTCCGATCCGGTGCGGAGTGGTGAGACGCTGGTGTTGCAGGGCGCGGATTTCGGGCCGGACACGGTGGTCGAAGTTCGCCCGGGCACCGCGCCGACGGGTGCCTGGACCCGTGCGGAAGTCGTGCAGCGCAGCGTTGACAACCTCAAGGTCGTGGTGCCCGCGGAGTGGCCGGCGTGCGCCTTCGCGTGCCGTGCCAGCAACCCGGGAGAGGCCGGGACCGGGCCGGAGTCGTGGATCAACGTTCCGGAGTTGTGGTGGCTGCAGGGGGACGCGGGCGACGCCGCCAGTGCCGGCGGCTGGCTGCGGGTGTTCGGCAGGAACCTGAACTTCGGCGGCACCAGCACGTTGCACCTGAGCGGCGGGGGCGGTCGCAAGCTGCTGCTGGAGGCGACGAATGCGGGCTGCTACTCGCTGGGATTCCAGCTTCCCGAGGAACTGGAGCCGGGAACCTACCGGGTCCGGATAGAAAGCGGACTGGCCGGCGCCGGCCCCGGGCTTGGCGAGCTTCGCGTCCTGCCGCCCGCGGCATGGCCGGAGGATGTGTTCAGCGTGGTCGAGTCGCTGGGCGAGGAGGGGGCGAGGGAGATGCGCAAGTCGCTGGTGAAGTACCACCAGGTGGAGGATCGCGGCGATGGCATCCGGGCGGCCTTGAAGAAGGCGGAGGAGAATGGCGGCGGGGTGGTCTATTTCCCGGCCGGGCGCTACGGGGTGACGGGCGAACTGTCGATTCCGCCGAGAACGGTCCTGCGCGGTGAGGGCGAGGGCCTGGTGGTGTTGTGGTGGGGCCAGGGGCGCTTCAACCTCGATGGCGGGTCGGATCTCGGTTACGAGCGTGCGCCGGGTGCCGCCGAGGTGCCGCCGCGGCTGGTTTCGGGTAGGGATTTCACGATGGAGAATATGAGTCTCTACGTTCCACCGGATTACCAGACGGTGGTCGATGGCTCGGAGAACGTCCGTCTGCGGCGGCTGCGCGTGCGCATCGACCACTACTGGACGCTGCACACCAAGCGATACGAAGGCTGGGTCGCGCGGCTCGGGGACCACTGCGAGGTGACGGACTGCGATATCCAGGCCAAGGGGGGCGGGATCTCGCCGGGCCGGTGGTGCCAGATCGCGGGCAACCTGGTGACGTCGGGCAAGACCCCGTGTCCGCTGGGCGGGTCGCGGCAGGTGATCGTTGAGAACAACCGGTTCGTCAGCACGCACCCGACCGCCTATCAGAACATCGCGGGACACGGCAGGAACCTCTACTATGCGGACAACACCCACCAGGCCCTCAACGTCCACCAGGCGGATTTCTCGTTCACCTTCGACGCGGGCACGGCGGCGTATCTCGGCAAGCTCGCGAAGGTCGAAGGCACCGATCTGATCCTGGCGGCCGATCCGGCCTTCGCGCCGTGGGCGGGGGACGGCAGCCATTACTGGAAGCAGGCGGTGGTATGCGTGCTCGACGGCCGTGGCGCGGGGCAGTACCGCGACGTGGTCGCCCACCGGGGACGCTCGTGGACGATCGACCGGCCATTTGCCGTGGCCCCGGACCAGACCTCGGTGGTGACCATCGTGCCATTCAACGGCCGCGTGCTGGTGGTGGGCAATCGATTCGAGGATGCGAACTGGGTCAACGCGGGCTACGGCACCTCGATCGACGTCATCTACGCCGGCAACCGCCTCCATCGCTGCGCCCAGCTCCTGAACTACGGCCTGGAGAACGACCGCAACATCCTGCCGTCGTGGTATGTGCAGTATCTCGACAACGAGCTGTGCGAGGGCCAGACCGGGCTGGATGTGACCGGGAGCGTGAGGCAGGCTGAGGTCTATGCCGGACCGGTGACCCGCTGTGTCATCGGTCGCCGCAACCAATGGACGGCGGACAACGGCGGGGGGATCAGCGTCGGTGGTCGAACCCGCGACGTGCTCATGGAGGGTTCGCTCCTGCGGCATGCCGACAGTTTCATCCGTGCTGACGGGCAGGCTGCCGGGCTGGTCTTCCGCAACAACCGGTTCCAAGGTGGCCCGCCGCGCTACACCGGAGAGCGGATCCCGGATGCCGTGATCGTGCCCGCCGCCGGGCATGGCGGGGACTGAGCCGATGTTCTCCCGATGACGAACCGAAACAGACCTGCCATGAACACCTCCCTCCGGATTGCCGTTGTCCTTTCCCTTCACGCCGCATGGTTGGCCCCGCCTGCCATGGCGGCGGAACCGGCGCGGACGATCGTCGTTGACTTCAGCCGCGAAACGGGCCGGGTCGAACCGCGCACCGGATTCCTCGGTGGATTGCGGGACGCCACCCCCGATGCGATCATCGAGCCGCTGCATCCGGCCCTGTGGCGGATCGGGCACCAGTTCCGCGGGAGGATTGCCGACGGCCTGCCGGGCGCCATCGACCGGGTCGGGCGGCTTGGCGCGACCTACAAGCTGGTGATGAGCGACCTGATCGGGGCCAAGCCCGGGGACTACGCCGCCTACGAGCTGGCGGTGAAGAAGTTGGTCGCCGACGTCGGGCCACGCACCTCCGCGATCATCTGGGAGCCGGTCAACGAGCCGGACATCAGCCACAAGCCGATCAGCGGTTACTATGAACTGTATGGTCACGCCTTCAAGGCGCTGCGGGAGGCCGACCCGCAGGCCCGCATATGCGGCCCGGGGTTCGCCTTTCCCAACTACGAGAAGTACCGTGCGTTCCTGGATTACTGCCGCGCCAATCAGCTCGAGTGCAACTATCTGGCCTGGCACTACACCGGCTGGGATCCGGCGGCGCCGGAGCAGCAGAAATGGCAGCTGGGGCGGTTGCGGGAACTGCTTGCGGAGTATCCCGGGCAGAAGATCCTCGAGATCCACTGCGACGAGTGGGGTGCCGGACCCGACAAGCCCGGCCGGCTTCAGCCCGGCCGCGCGGTGGTCTGGTTTCACTACCTGGAAAACGTCTACCGGGTGGATCGCGCCTGCCGGGCCAACTGGGGCGGGCCGGACGATTACCTGGGCGGGCTCATCACACCGGCGGGTGAAACCCTGCCGGTCTATCATGCCTACCGGTTCTACGGCTCCACCAAGGGTCAGATGCGGGTGACCACCGAGGGCAGTGACGCCTCGATCGCCGCCCTGGGCAGCAAGACGGCGGATCGCTGCGAAGTTCTGCTGGGCAGTGTTTCCGAGGTGGCCACCAGGGTGACGCTGGATCTCAAGGGACTGCCGGGGGACAATCCGAAGATCGAGGTGCGCCTGGTGCGGGCGTCGAATCCCGAACAGCCGCTCGCCGGGGGAGACATCCCGCTGGTGAAGGATTTCAACCCCGTGCGCCTCGGCGACGGTGTGCGCATCACGCTCGGACGGGTCGAGGAGAACCAGGCCTATCAGATCCTGTTGCGTTGGTAGGAATCCGCCATAAGGAGCGGCGACCTTATTGTCGTCGCAAGCCATAAGGAGCGGCGACCTTATTGTCGCCGGGCGGAAAAAACGCCTATGACCCGGGCCTCGGTGCCTGTCTCAAAAATCAGGAGTGTCGACAGGCTGTCGACTGAGTCAAGCCGGGTCCTTGAAGAGCGGTGTTCTGGCTTCAGTATCGAAGAATACCAGCAGGCCCTTGCCTTAGGTTTGAACGAGACTCGCTGAGGCTGGCGACCGGATGGTGGGGTAGGGCAGGGTCGTGGTGGTCTATTGGTTGGTGGTTGGTGCGGCCTCATTGCTGCGGAAGGTTGGTGAACCCGCAGGGATGTGCGCCCTGCTCGTCGGGTTAAAAGCCGGATGCTTCGCTGTCTAAGCTTCGGGTCCATGGAAAATTGGGGTGACCAACGGGATTCACACCCGCACAACGGGGCCGTCACAGGGCCGGATGCTGCTGTTACATCATGGTCACCATTGCAACTATTGCTGTCTTCCTCGCGCGCGAATCATTGAATCATCGGAAATGGATGGCGGGGGCCGGAATCGAACCGGCGCATGGGCGGCGTATGAGACCGCTGCCTTTCCTCTTGGCTACCCCGCTGTTGGAGAGTGGTGGGTTGTGCCGGTAACGCTCCGGCGATGGCCCAGCGGGCGGCTGTTTCACAGACAGCTCACGATCTTTACGTGACTAACAACCAATAATATATGCAAACAAAAACCGCTGCCAGTCCGGCGAGGAACTCGCACCCGCAGGAAATTTTCACGGCGGATCTCTCGGTGTTTCAGGCACACCTCCCTTGCTGCCATAATAACTTATAAGATGAGACAACGAATCGGTTAACAAAAATCTTCAATTTTTTCAGAAAAGCTTCTAACTGATTATGCTGGGCGACCGTAGTGCGGCTCGTGGAAGGCGTAGCCCATGCGCCTGGACGGGAAGTTTTCCCAGACGTTGCGGATCTATGAACCGTGTCCATGCCGACAGTACAATCCGACTGCCCTCCTGTAATAACCATCGATTCCGGGTTATATGTAATCAACACCCCCTTTCCTCGGGCGTGGTCGCATCGTTCAACAGCCTTACGAACAATGTCCCGCGCTCTCGACTCACCCCGCCTCTCGGATGACGTAGTCCGCGCCCTCCACCGGGAGTGACCCCGCCGCCGGCCCCCTCTCCTTTCCCGCAGGCATTCGCTCTCAATCATTCTCCCTCCCCCACCCCGCCGCTGTTGGCGGGGAAAATCCTCCAGGACGCCACCCTGATGGCCACCCGGATGATGGAATCGGCGGAGAAGGCCGGCCGGAAGTTCACCACCAGCAATATCTCGTACTATGCCG
The DNA here is from genome assembly GCA_021733795.1 of Akkermansiaceae bacterium. GTDB lineage: Bacteria > Verrucomicrobiota > Verrucomicrobiia > Verrucomicrobiales > Akkermansiaceae > Luteolibacter. Next base: position 6,455 of record JAIPKB010000222.1, read on the forward strand.
AACGCGCCGCCCGCCGCGGTCGGCGCAGCTACTATACGGGACGTAGTGACCTCATGTCGGCTGGCTGTCAGATGGACGTCATCCGTCCTGGATGGGAATCCGACCTGCGGCTAGCCCGCGAGCGCCACCTGTGCCATACCGGATGGCCTGTCGCTGCGGGAGCCAACCAGGGCAACCAGGGCAACCAATCCAGCCTCCTTGGCTGAAGCAGACGCAGGCACCACCCAACAACAACCATGCCCCGCACCCTAACGGCGTGATCGACAACCCCGGCGCTGCATAGGCGCCGGAATGATACATACACCCCCAACCCACGAAGGCCCGGCAATCCCGCCGGGCTTCTTCGTTCAACCCTCAATCCACAACTTGCCCCGGCATAGCTCCATGCGAAGCCGGGACCAACAACCAACCCCACCCCCCATGGCTATCAAACTTATCGCCAACTATAGCAAACGCCTCGGCCTGCCGGGGTATTCGTCCCACCAATACTCGGTCTCTGTTGAAACCGAGTTGGTGGCCACCGCCGACATCCCGGCTGAATCCGCCCGTCTCTACCGGCTCCTCCAGTCCAATGTGGACGAGCACCAGCTCGAAAAGGAGTTTCGCGACGCCACCCTCGACTTCGCCGTCGGTTACGCACCCCTGCGTGACAGCGCTCTGGCCGAATGGCGGGAAGCCGCCCGCCACCTCAACGGCAACGCCGAACACCTGATCGCCACCATCGAGCAGTCATTCCCGCCGTCCGGGGAGATCGTCAAGCGGTTCGCCTTCGATGTCCGGATGTTCCAGATCGCCGCGCCGGGGACTATCGAAAGGACGGAGCCGCCATGGCCAGCCTCACGGAGGGCCTCAACCGCCTCCGTGAAAACGCCGTGCAACTCGCCCGCAGCGACGCCCGCGAGGTGCTCGCACGCTTCGGGCAGATGGGCACTCGCAAGCTCGCCGCCGTGAGCTAAGCCCCCAACACCCAACACCCGATACCCACATCCCCGTCGGCGGCAGGTTCGTCAGGCGGGGATGTTTCATTTCCGGGCCTCGCGTGCCCAAACCTTCCCCATCCAGCCATTACCGAATCACCCGCCACGTTGACATTCTCTCCATAGACCGATTTTTCAACCACTCCTCCCACCACCTTCGAAGTAAATACTGAAACGCTGAAAAACTGAGAAGCTGAAAGAGCCAGGGAATCGCGCATCGCCGCCGTCCTCTGGCTCTTCGGACTTTCAGACCTTCGACCTTCAGACCTTCGACAAATCCCCCTGAAAACCACCAACCATCAACAACCACTAACCAACAACACCCCAACAATATCATGTCCCACTTCACCACCATCCAGACCCAGATCCGGGACCTCGACGCCCTGGGCGACGCCTGCGTCGAAATGGGCTTCAAGTTCCTGCCCAACGCCAACTGTCGCGGCTACGCGGGCATCACCCGCAAGGCACCACATGTCATCAAGCTCAAAGGCCCCTATGACATCGCCGTCGATCCCTCACCGGAGAATGACGGCAGCTACGGCCTGACCACCGACTGGTGGGACGGCCACGTCGCCAGGGAAGTCGGCACCGGCTACGGCCGCCTGCTCCAATCCTACGGCGTCAACAAGACCGTCCGCGAGGCCCGCACCCGGGGACTGCGCACCACCCGCCGGATCGAAGCCGACGGCTCGGTCCTGCTCACCTTGGAAGGAGGCTCGTAACCCATGAGCCACACCCTCCGCTTCAAACCCGGCGGTCAGATCGACTGCCTCTACACCGAGGCGATCCCGCTCCGTGTGCTCGGAAGGCTCCAGGTCTTCCGGGCCACGGACATCCGCTTCTGTGAACGCACGCAGCTATGGATCGTCCGCTGCGCCGCCACCGGCAAGCGGCTCCACAGCGACCCCTCGCGTGAAACATGCCTCGCCTGGGAACGCGACAACCTCGGCCCTCCCAACCCGGAGGTCCCGAGACCCGCCAACACCTATCCACCCCTGACGGGGCAAGTCTGAATGTCTGAATGTCTGAAAGTCTAAAAGTCCAAAAGTCATTGGAGAGCCTATTAGACCTCTTTCTCTTCGACCTTCGACTTTTAGACCTTGGACCTTCGACTTCTCCTCATCACCAACCACCCCAACTTGAAACTTGAAACTTCAAACCTGAAACTTATATGAACCTATCCACCTACCTCCGTGCCGGTTATCCCGGCCTCGCCCTCATCAGTTCCGAGGAAGCCCGGGCCGAATCTGAAATCGCCGCCGCCTGCGCCTCGCTCAAACGCAACCTCCACGCCTGGTCCTCCACCGAGGGCCTGGTCGACACCAAAGAGGGACGCGTCACCCCGTGCCATGATCCGCTCGAAGCCCTCCAGCTCTTGGACGGCATGTTCACCGCCGACAACCCGCGCCACGTCGTGCTCATGCGCGACCTCCAGCTCCACCTCGACCAGAGTGACCCCATGCTGGTCCGCCGGATCAGGGACATCCTGCGCGTCGCCAAGGCCAACGGCCACGCCCTGATCCTGCTCGGCTGCCGGCTCAAACTCCCCGCCCGAACTCGAGCATGAGATCACCCACGTTGACTTCAGCCTGCCCGGTCCGGAACGACTCGGCGTTGTCCTGGACGGCATCCTCAAATCCGCCGGGCTCAAGACCGTCAACGCCGCACTCCGGGAAGCCGCCCTGCAAAGCGCGCTCGGACTCACCACCACCGAGGCCGAGAACGCGTTTGCGCTGTCCGTGGTGGAAACCAAAGGCATCGACCACCGCGTCGTCGCCCGCGAGAAGGCCCGCACCCTGAAACGCAACGGCCTGGTTGAAGTTGTGGAGGCCACCACCTCCCTCGACGACATCGGCGGCCTAGGCCTGCTCAAGGACTGGCTGGTGCGGCGCGGCGGTGCCTTCAGCGCGTCCGCCAAAGCCTACGGCCTGCCCGCGCCCAAGGGCCTGTTGATCGTCGGCATCCCCGGCACCGGCAAGTCGCTGACCGCCAAGGCCACCGCCGGCGCTTTCGGGCTGCCCTTGCTGCGGCTCGACATGGGCCGGGTGTTCGGCGGCATCGTCGGGCAGTCGGAGGCCAACCTCCGCTCCGTCATCCAGACCGCCGAGGCCATCGCCCCGTGCGTGCTGTGGATCGATGAAATCGAAAAGGGCTTCTCCGGCAGCAAGTCGAGCGGCTCCACCGACGGCGGCACCTCGTCCCGGGTGTTCGGCTCGTTCCTGAGCTGGATGCAGGAGAAGGAGAAACCGGTCTTCGTCGTCGCCACCGCCAACGATGTGAGCAAACTCCCGCCCGAGTTCCTGCGAAAGGGGAGATTCGATGAGATGTTCTTCGTCGATCTGCCCGACGCCTTGGAGCGAGCGCAAATCTGGGACATCGTGATCGCCCGGCATGGCCGCAAGCCCACCGGCTTCGACACCGTCGTCCTCGCCCGCGCCTGTGAGCAGTTCACCGGAGCGGAGATCGAGGCGGTGTTCATCGACGCCCTGCACGAGGCCTACGCCGACGGCCGGGAACCCCGCCCGAAGGACATTCTGGAGGCCATGACCCATACGGTCCCGCTGGCCCAACTCATGGACGGCCAGACCGCCGCCCTGCGCCACTGGGCGAAAGGCCGGGCGAGGGAGGCCGCCAGCCGCGCCGCACCCGCCGCCAGAAACGGTAGGCGGATGACTGAGGTCAATTGAACTTCATCACCGGGACGCTGGCCGCCGTGTAGTCCGAATGCCCAGACGCACCGGAGAGATGGCGGAAGCTGTCGGCATGG
>JAIPKB010000223.1 GCA_021733795.1 Akkermansiaceae bacterium
AAATACCGGAGATATCCCACGGTCGCCCCTCAAATCGTCCGGTTGCAGCCCAACGACCGCCAATTTCCCGGTTCCCGGTCTCCCTCATCTCCGAAGCTCCTCTCCCCAACCCGCCACAAAACGCCATTTCGCCCCCTCCACCTCCTCCTTTCCTGGTGGATTTTGCTCCCATTTGAGCGATATCCTGCAAAATCGTGGTTTTGCACGCAAATACCGGAGATATCCCACAATCCGGGAAAAATCCCCCGAAAATGGTCGATATAAGGGTGTTCACATACCCACGAAACCGTAGGTAATCTCCCTGTTGGCTGGGGAAGGCAAAAGAGCAAGCGAAGGGCCAAATTGTTGTGCCAAATTGTTGTTGCGGTGGTCGATTTCCCGAAATAGGCTGCCGCCATGGTTCAGCTTGCGGACATTCAGAAACAGGCCAATGAACTCTCCGAGGAGGACCGGGAGGGTTTGGTGGCATATTTGCTTCACGGCATGTCAGGCTTGCCGTCGGGCGCGGATGATGAGGAAGTAGGGCGGCGGGAGGCGGAGATGGACTCGGGAGCGATCCCTCCCATCAGCCACGCCGAATTTCTTGCGCAGGTAGGCCGCCGCAGTCGATGAGGGCGGTAGTTTATCACCCGAAGGTGCCAGCAGAGGTCCGGGCATTCCTCGACCATTACGACGCGATCTCGTCCGATCTTGGGGATTCGTTTTGGCAGGAATTGAGCGAAGCGACCGACTACGCGCGCGATCACCCGGAAAGGCATCATTTTGATCACACGGGTCGACGTCGGAGCAATCTGAAGAGATTTCCGATACATTTCCTGTTTCGGATACTCCCCGGCGTGATACGGATCACGGCGGTTCGACACGACAAGCAGGATCCGGGTTACGGATCAACACGGCGATAAGACAGCCAACAAGGCATGTCATGCAACCCGCAACCTCGATTCAATAACCACTCGACTGATTCACCTTCGCCGGGTGCATGCACATCGGCGTAGGCAAGAAAACTACCTGAGAGCGTTCCGGCATTCAGCATCGACCACGTCAATACTACCATTGGTTTTTTCGATTTGAAATCGGTCGATACCGTATAATAGGGTTATTGAAATGAAAGAAACTGAAAACATGCCGTCGAGTAACACCAAGTTTAAGCAATTTTTGAGACTGAGTTTTATTCTAGCGGGATTGCATGCTGCGGCGATGGTCTTTGCTTTTCTAATCTTCGGGCTTGGTCTTGAAGGCCCTCAGAACGCAGGACAGAAGATTTTGCCCGTTCTTGCGCAACCAATGATCAGCCTGATCCCAACTGATGCCCCGGCCATCGTCCAGAACCTCCTGGTATTTGTCAGCAGTTTTATTTGGGGCGGTGCAATTGCCGGAGTGTTCTGCCTCTGCAGTGGTCGTAAGGTCAACTCAAGTGTCATGCCACCAAAACACAATGCCTGATGACGTTAGGCGTCGCTACGCGCACCAGCTTTTCCGAAGCCAACAAAAACGAACACAACAAAACATGAACACATCCATTATCATCGCCACCGCACTGGCGTTCAGTAGTGCAGCCATCACGCACGCTCAACCTGCCGCCCCTTCCAAACCCGCAACCACCGAATCAAACCTTCCGGCAGGCGTTACCCCAAAGCGTGTTTCACCAGCCGAGTTTAAGAAGGAGTATGCCTCGGTCGGAATGCCCCAGACGATGCACAGCGTTACTTACCTCGGCCAGCGTGATGGGCGCGCTTACATCAAGCACAGTTCCAAATCCGTAGTCAGCGGGAAGTGGTCTGACCGCGTCATCTATGTGGACCTTGCCGAGCTTGATGCAACATTTCGGGATTCCCTCCCGAAGACAGAGATGAAGAACCCCAAATGACCGCAACGCCTAACAATACGCGACATCCAACGGCGGGTAACGCTCCTGTTTGAATTCGGGCTTCCAACCCCGCCGTGGATGAGCTAGACGTAGCGCAACGAACGAAGATCTCATGTACGACTGGCTTGAAGCGGAGCTGACCGAGATACGTTGGAGGCGATTCCACGTGGTGGATGGTGCTGCCTCCGTCGGACTTCGCGCGCTGATCGAGCGCGCAAGAAGTACAGGAAGCGTGATTGGGAGACGATCCTGCGCGGTCCCGACCCTTTCACGGAAGACGAACTGGGCATTGTCGAGGCCCGTCGTCTGTTTCGGTGGCGCGTGGTCGGACTAAGTGACAGTGGCGACACCAGATTCGAGGTGACGAATGGTTCACGCGGTAGACTTCCCTATCTGTCCATCGGAATTCGGTCAAAGGACGGCAGACTGAATGGCGGGGTGTGGTTGCCTGTGTCGACAATCGCTCCGGGAGAGACGGCCATCGTCGAGAAGGATGCCTACAAGAACCTAGTGAAGCCCTCGGATATCGAAGCCTACCCGAAGCCTGATCCCGATCCGGAAGACCGGGAGCGGTATTGGGAGTTCCGGAGATAAGACGCTAACCAGCCGGTGGTGGACAACCGGCTACTCGCCCCGAGTCGAAATGACCCTCATGACGTCGACCCTTAACCCCGTTGCGGAGTGGCGTTCTCGGTAGCGGGTTGCCAGCGCTCATCGCCGGACAGGGAAAAATCGGCTTGACGCGCACAGTGGCTTGTGCGAGGGATTGTGCATGGCAACCAATCTAGACATTGACCAGACCCTATTGAAGGAGGCTGTGACCATTGGCCGTCACCGGAGCAAGAAGGCTGCGGTGACTGAGGCGTTGCAGGAGTATATCGCCAGACACAAACAACAGCAGATTGTCGAACTGTTTGGGACGGTTGAATATTGCGAGGATTACGACTACCGCAAACGCCGCAGACGGGCATGAAAGTAATTGTGGACACATCGGTATGGTCATTGGCCTTCCGGCGGAAGGCGGTCGTGAAGACAGCCGAGGTGGTCGATTTGGTTCGTGTGGTCGAGGAAGGATTGGTTGTTCTACTTGGGCCTGTGCGGCAAGAAGTACTTTCCGGCATCAAACATCGGGAGCAATTCGATCGTCTTCGGGAGCGCCTTGCGGCATTTCCGGATCTTGAGTTGAAGACCCGTGACTTTGAGACGGCAGCTGAACTTTGCAATCTCTGGATTGCAAAAGGTGTGCAGGCGTCACACACTGACTTTCTGATTGCAGCGGCTGCAATCATCAGGGGCTATGCGGTACTCAGTGCGGACCAGGATTTTATGAACATAGCGCGTATCGTGCCGGTTCGGACATACGGACAACGCTAACAAGTCATGCCTCCTAACGGGCCATAAGCTATTCAATCTCACTCCGTTTTCCATCCAATCGCTCCCGTAGGAGCGGCAAGAAAATGAGATGAGTAACCACAACGATAACGGAATTACTCGACTTCAATTCTCCCGCTCATCAGCCTCCCATGCGCACCAAGACCGAAAAGCGATCGCCACTAAAAACCAAAACACTATGAAGAAACTTGCCATCACTCTGTCCGCCGCCGCAATCCTGCTGCTGCTTCCATCCTGCGTCGTTGAAACCGGCTCCAGCGGCCCGGGTTATAATCCCTCTTCCTACGGCCCGGCGAGCAGCTATGAGGCGCCCCTGCAGGCCATTTATAATCAAGGCTACTCTTCCGGCAAATCGGATGCGTCGCAAGGCAGGTCTTCGAACTCAGCGGCCTATACCTCGTCTTTTGATTTCGCCGGCAAGGTGAAGTTCATCGAGGGTTACAACAACGGCTACCGCAACTACACCCGCCATGACGTGAATCCCGGACACCCGCAAGGTTACGGGGCGATGACGGCGGAAGTCGGCCAGGGACAGGTCACCATCATGCAGGGTGGCCAGATCGTCTCCACGCTGCGCACCGCCGCTCCGAATGTGGAAGAGCATCATTTCAGATCCGGCCAGCAGCAGATGGTTGTGAAGTCCCGCGGTAACCATGGCCCGGCCACCGTCGAACTCTTCGACGTGCGCACCGGAACCCTGCGTGACAAGGTGCTCGCTTTCGCCATCCAGAACGGCCAGCCCGAGTGGGCCCGCGGCATGCAGGATTGACCGGGCTCTTCCGGAACGCTCTTATCTCCGAAATTCACAACCAAGCATCCCGATGAAAATCCCGGCAACTCCGCTCCTGTCCCTGATCACGCTTGCTGCCTGCACCCTCGTCTCCATGGCTGAGGAAGCGGCTCCAGCCAAGGGCTTCGACAAGAAGCTCTCGCTGCAAGGTCTCACCTTCCATGTGAAGTGCCCGAACGAAGGTTCCTTGAACAAGCTCACCATCACCCCCACCGGATTGGAAGGGGAGAACAAGCCCATCGTGGTCGAGGTGGACGGCTCGGTGACCGGTGCGGAAGTCGAGGATCTCGATGCGAACGGGTTCCCGGAAATCTATGTTTATGTCACCTCGGCCGGAAGCGGGAGTTATGGCTCGCTGGTCGCCTACGCGGCCAACAAAAAGAGATCACTGACCGAGATTTTCCTGCCTGATCTGGGGGAGGACAAGGTGAACTCAAAAGGCTACATGGGTCACGATCAGTTCGCCGTGGGCGAGGGCTCCTTGCTACGCCGCTTTCCAATTTACAAGGCTGGCGACTCCAACGCCAAGCCCTCCGGCAAGACCCGCCAGTTGCAATACAAGCTCAAGGCCGGAGAAGCCGGCTGGCTGCTCAAGATCGACAAGACCACCGAATACTGATTATATCTCCATCTCAATTGAAAAGAACCATGATGAAAACAGCCCTTCCCATTCTGGCCCTTGGCCTTGCTCTCGCCACGTCTTCCTGCGTGGTGGAAGTCCCCGGTAATTCTGCGACACCTCCCTCGGCAGGCGTTTCGACGCGGCCTGACAATAGCCCTCCGCCGGAACTGCGCACCAAGCCCAACGGAGACATTGAGGTTGTCTTCCAAGGCGGATGCGTCTGCATCTTCGACCAATATGGCAACCTGAAAGAAGGGGGGCGATCCTGCGACGATCTTGATCTCCATCGTGCACGCGAAGCGGTCAAGGCGCATCTCGCGGAGCAGCGCGCCGATTTCAGCGATGTTTGATGGTGGGCTTCTACCCTCGGCGGGCCGGCCTGAGTCCGCTTGGGCTGACAATGGTGCCTAGGAGAGACCGCCGATCGGTGTCTCCCGAACGCCCCCAACTTGTTTCTACCTGCCCAGACAACTGGCAGAAGACGTTGATCCTAACGCCTGACCCGCCGCGAGTCCAACCCTCGATGACTATTCAACCGTCAGCCCGTTACACCACACCGCCCCGGTCTCCCCGTGAGTCCGGGGCTTTTTGTTTCATCCCATGACGGGCCGCCGGATTCGTGATGTGCGGCTTCGGGCTGCCCCGCCGCGTCAAGGGGATGGCCGGGGCGGTGTGGGTATCTATCGGCAGACGAAAGAAACGAGCCCATGAAACGGTATGGCTGCCGTGATTCCGGATGCCCCGAACCCTGTCCCAGCAAACCAAGCCCTGGAGCAAGACACCAGAATAACAGTCTCATGAAACACACCCTCGCACTCGTCGCCGCAGGTCTGTTGGCTCTACCATCCGGGCGGTGCGCCGCCGAGCCGTCCAAGCCCAACGTGCTGTTCATCATTTCGGATGATCTGACCACCACGGCGCTGTCATGTTACGAAAACAAGGCGTGCAAGACGCCGAACATCGACCGGTTGGCGTCGCAGGGAACGCGCTACACCCGCACCTTCTGCCAGTTTCCGGTTTGCGGGCCGTCGCGCGCGTCGTTCATGTCCGGATACTATCCGCACGCGACGGGAACCATGGGCTATACCAGTGGCAGGGAGAACATCGGCGACCGCGAAACATGGAGCCAGCATTTCATCAACCACGGATACCACGCCGCGCGGGTGAGCAAGATTTTCCACATGGGCGTGCCGGGGGATATCGAGAAGGGCTCGAATGGAACCGACGACGAGGTCTCCTGGAACGAGCGGTTCAATAGCAAGGGGCTGGAATGGCAGACCCCGGGCGAGGGCGAGCTGTTGGAGAAAAACCCGGACGGCACCAAGCCGGTCAAAGGCGGGAATACGCTGGAACTTGTCAAGGCCGATGGCGATGACCTGGTTCATGCCGACGGCAAGACCGCGAAGAAGGCCTGCGAGCTGTTGCATCAATTCAAGGGCGGCAAGCCATTCTTTCTGGCGGTCGGGTTTGTGCGCCCGCACGTTCCGTTTGTTTCGCCACGGGCCTACTACGAACCCTACGACATTTCCAACATCGTCCTGCCGGACAAGGTGGCGGACGACTGGGGCGACATTCCCCAAGCCGGCATCAACTACAAGACCAGCAAGAATCTGAACCTGAACACGGAGCAGGAGAAAAAAGCCGTCGCCGCCTACTACGCCTCGGTGGCCTTCATGGATGCGCAGGTCGGCAAGGTGCTTGGCACCCTCCGCAAAGAGGGGTTGGAGGACAACACCATCGTGGTCTTCACTTCAGACCACGGCTTCCATCTTTGCGAGCATGACTTCTGGATGAAGGTCGGGCTGATGGATGAATCGTCGCGCGTGCCGCTGATTATCAAAGTGCCCGGCAAGAAGCCGGCGGTGTGCGATTCGTTCACCGAGTTGATCGACCTCTATCCGACGCTCGCTGAATTGTGCGGTCTCGAAGTGCCCGCCCGCCTGCAAGGCAAAAGCCTCGCGAAAACATTGGACGATCCTGCGGTCTCGGTCCGTGATACGGCGTTTTGCGTGAACAACAACAGTTTCCTGCTGCGCACCGACAAATGGGCCTATATCCAACATGGTAAAAACGGCGAGAAAGGGCTTCAGCTCTACGACATGACGAAGGATCCCAAGCAATACACCAATCTCGCGAACCATCCCGAATACAGTGAAATCGTCGCCGGCTTTGAGCAGCAGCTCGCAGCCAAGTTGGAAGACGTGAGCAGAAACGATTTGGGAGATGTCCAAGGGACGAAAAGGCCAACCAAGAAATGACCCGGCGATGAACCCGTGGGCGGCAAGGGCTCCGCGGCTCAAGGCCTCGAAACCGAAGAGGGCCGATGAAGGCGAATCCACGAAAACCGAAAAATGGAAGGCCGCAAAATAAGGCTTTCATAGATCGATGCCCTCATCGACACTCGCCTCGTCATTTCAACCGTTGATCCATTCATGAAACCAACCGTTCTGCTCCTCCTGATCTGGTTTTCCGTGTTCCTGCCGTCCGTCCACGGTGCTGGATCCCGCCGCCCGAATATCCTCTTCATCCTCACCGACGACCAATCGCCGTTTGACTTCAGATTTTACAACCCCAAGTCCTCGCTCGACACCCCTAACATTGCCCGCCTTGCTGCAGAGGGCATGGTGTTTGACGGGGCGTATCACATGGGGTCCTTCAGCGGCGCGGTTTGCACACCGTCGCGGCACATGATCATGAGCGGTCGCACGGTCTGGCATCTGCCGCTCGGGCCGGGTGCCACGGCCCATTGCCCGCCTGACCTCGAACGGAACACCATCGGGGCGGTCTTCAATCGCGCTGGTTACAAAACGATGCGCACCTGCAAACAAGGCAACAGCTACCCGGCCGCCAACCAGCAATTCAGCGTCGTTCACGACGCCACCAAACGCGGCGGCACTGACGAATCCGGCAGTGCCTGGCATGCCGACCAAGTGATGAACTACCTCAGGGATCGCGAGGCTGGAAAGGTGACCGATCCATTTTTCATCTACTTCGGGTTCTCCCACCCCCACGACACCCGCGATGGCAAGCCGAAGCTGCTCGCGAAATACGGAGCCACCAACCATAGCGACCGGGACTCCCTGCCAGCGGCGAATCCGAAACAACCCGCTCTTCCGCCCAATTACCTGCCCGCCCACCCGTTCGACATCGGTCATCCCGGCCTGCGCGATGAAAATTCCGTGAGCGGAGTCTGGAAGAACCGCGACGAGCGGACGATCCGCAATGAGTTGGGCCGCGAATACGCATGCGCTGAAAACATTGACATTCAGCTCGGCCGCGTCCTGGAGAAACTCAAAGCCATGGGCGAACTGGACAACACCTATATCATCTATACCGCCGACCATGGCATCGCCATCGGCCGCCACGGCCTGCAGGGGAAACAGAATCTCTATCAGCATACCTGGCGCGTGCCTCTCATCGTCAAAGGGCCTGGTATCAAACCCGGCACCCGTGCGGAGGGGAACGTCTACCTGCTCGACCTGCTCGCCACCTTCTGCGACCTGGCCGGGGTTTCCGCGCCGGACAGCAATGAGGGCATCAGTTTCAAGCCCGTGCTGGAAGGCCGGCAAGCCACCATCCGCGAAACTCTTTACGGGGTTTATAACGGCGGCACCAAGCCAGGCATGCGCGGCGTCAGAAAGGGTGACTGGAAACTCATCAAAACCGATGCATTGAACGGTGCGGTGCATGAAACCCAACTCTTCAACCTCGCCGAAAACCCCGACGAGTTTCTCGACCAACATCACGATCCCGCTGTCATCAAGCTCACCGGCGTCACCCCGGCCCCCGCCCAGACCAACCTGGCGGGAGATCCGAAATATGCCGCGAAACTCGCCGAGATGGAGGCCCTGCTGCTTGCTGAAATGCGGCGCTTGGATGACCCCTGGCGCCTGTGGAACCAGCCCGCCGAGGGGTCCGCTCCTCCGGGAAAACGGGCACCGAACAACAAACAAGGCAAAACAAAGGAGCCGAGACGGTGAGCACGACAAGGTGGCATGGATTTCTCCGGGCTTGCAAATGGGGAAGCGTCGGCTAACATCGTGGGCATGAACCGAACCGCATTCCACCGTCGATTCGCGAGCACGGGTCTGACTGCCGGTGTCAGCTTGATGTTGGCCGTTTACGGGCTGAGCGCCCGGGCCCAGTCCGGCGACGAGACCTCGCCCGCCACGCTGACGGTGATGACCTATAATCTGAAGTTCGCGAGTCCCAAGCCGCCGAACGCCTGGCCGGTGCGCCGGCCACTGATGCGCGAGGTGATTCGGCAGATCGCGCCGGATGTCTTCGGCACACAGGAAGGGCTATACCCGCAGTTGAAAGAGCTGGCTGCGGACCTGCCGGAATACGAGTGGATCGGGACCGGCCGGGATGGCGGCAGCCGCGGCGAATTCATGGCGGTGTTCTATCTCAAGGCGCGCTTCGAGCCGCTCGCCTTCGACCATTTCTGGTTGTCGGACACTCCGGATGTCATCGGGTCGAGCACCTGGGGCAACAGCAACCGGCGGATGGTCACCTGGGTCAGGTTTCTCGATCGTCAGACGAAGCAGGAGTTTTTCTTTTGGAACACCCACTTCGATCACCAGCTCCAGCCTGCGCGGGAGAAGTCCGCCAAGCTGGTGCGCAAACGTGTGGCGGCGTTGGACACGAAGCTGCCGCTGATCCTGACCGGCGATTTCAACGCCGCCGGCGGCAGCAATGAAGCCTACCGGATTCTAACCGACGTAGGTTTCTTCGCCGACACGTGGATGACCGCCAAGGAGCGCAAGGGCGAAGGTCTCAACACCACCAACGGCTTCAAGGCCATCGGCCGGAATGGAGTCCGGATTGACTGGATTCTGACCCGTGGCGAGGTGGTTGCGGACTCCACCGAGATCGTCACCTTCTCCCGTGACGGCCAGTTCCCCAGTGATCATTTCCCGGTGGTCGCCAAGCTGCGGTTCGGGGCGGGGAAGTAGGCTGCGTGGCATCGTGCGTTTCGACGCCGTCCGGTTGTCGGTTATTCGAGATTTCCTCGAATCGGCGAATTCGACCGGACTGGCACGGCCTCGGGCTGACGCAGCTCTTGGTTGGCGTGAAACGAAACGCAAAGACGCAGAGGTCGCAGAGGTGGACGCGGAGGGGGCTCTGCTGTGGCCGCGTTGGTCACAACGCGCCTGCGAATGGAACGCTGCTAGAACCAGAACTCAGTAAACGACCTCGTTTATGTCAAAGAGACGAGCAAGTTCAATTCCCTAAAAGGTAGGGCGGGTCCGGCCTCGGTCCGCCCATTGGTCCGCCGCAAGGCGGTGCGAGTGGAGGGAACTTGAGGGGTTAATAGCCAAGCGCGAAGCCATTCGCTTCATCCTGATCGCCCCAGGCCACGAGGCCAGTCACGGCGCGGCGAGGCCGCCGAGCCCTACCTTTAAGGGGAATCCAACTTGCTCGACATCCCGGCTCGTTTCAGGTCAAGCGCCGGGTTCAGAGGTCACGG
>JAIPKB010000224.1 GCA_021733795.1 Akkermansiaceae bacterium
AGGCCATTTTAGCGATACGTTCGGGTAGTGGGGTGGTCTTCATACGGGGCAGGTATATGTGTTCCCATATACCCCGTCAACAAAAAAATGCGGGAATAGAAGAAATCATCAGGCTTTGAACAAATCTGTCCTGCACCCCGCGCGCAGAATACCTCGATGATGGCCTTGACTAAAAGCCACGTGCGATCTTTTGAAGCGTTGCGGGTAGTACTGGAGAGCGACCCGAACATCGAAGCCATGAAGTCAGCCACAGGCGTCGCGGTGAGGAACTGACCGAGTTCCTCCTGGCGATTTCTGGGGTTTTCCATGGCCGCACTTCTCATACGCTCAGGCTAGCGGAATGAACCGGCGGTGGGAAGGAAGAAAATTCGGAGCGGCGAATGAGATACGCATAAGTCATCCGCTGACCAGCCGGACCGTCAGCGCATGGACTGTCATTCTCCTGCCATTCTCGCGGACCGCCCGGAGGTCGGTCCCTGCCTTTGGATGTCTTTCAGACAGGCTCTATGCTCCGTGCCAGCAAACGCCGCAAACGCAGCCGGTTGTAGCGCTGGGCGAGGATGCATGGCAGATTCGCCGCGATGGCGTAAGCGGCCATCACCGCGTCGGCCCACCAGGAGTTCCAGAAACCTTCCACAACGGAACCAACCTGGCGGTCCTGATCTTCCGGTCATGGGTGGCAAGCGGGAGTTTCAGCGAACGGGCGGTGGCCACGATCAATCGATCTGCGGGGTCCAGCACCGGTGCCGCGATCATTTCAGCGCGTCGATTTCAGCGATTTCCACCACGGCCGCAAACGGATCTCCCTTGAAGCGGCCCTTGCCCCGCAGTGCCAGCCATGGCTGTGCGGGCTGCTCCGCCACCACCCGGGCCACCGGACGGCCTCGCTTGGAGATGATCAAGTCCTGCCCGGTGCGTTGTACCTCGTCCAACAAATGCAAGCATTTGGCTTTGAATTCCGTTGCGCTGATCACTGTCATGTGACCGGTCTAAATGACCGGTTCCCAAACTGCAAACGATTTCTGCAACGATTTCCGCACTCTGGTGACAGCCAATCAGGGGAAATCCATGGAGGGAATAGGGGCGGGGACAGAATGGGCAGAACTCACGGGGCGAGCCGCCCCGGAGACGGACTGGCGCAAGAGGCGCCTGCCACCGACGAGGTGAAGCACGGGGGCAGCGATCATCTCCGTGCCAGCAGACGCCGCAGCCGGTGGCGGTTGTAGCGCTGGGCGAGGATGCAGGGCAGATTCGCCGCGATGGCGTAAGCGGCCATCACGGCATCGCCCCACCATGGGTTCCAGAGGAAAAACACCGGCGTGAAGGCGATGGCCGTCCAGTGGCAGAGCTCGCCCCGCCAGGTTTCGCGAATGAAGCGCCGCAGGTAGTCCGGCCTGGTGCCTGCCAGCGTGCCTTTGGCGAAACCTCCGCCGATCCAGCGCGCGCCGTCCGGCAGGCGGTCCTTCCACCGTTTGATGGCGAAGACCCGCTCGTAGAAGCGTCCGCCCCGCTCCCAGGCAGGCGGCTGGGGTGGCTCGAACCAAGCCAGCGGCAGCCGGATGAACAGCCAGGCCAGACCGAGCTGGATGACCGGCCAACCGATCACATTGAGCCCGACAATCCATCGAATTGGCAGCTCAATCGGCATCGATCCTGCGTCCTTTCCAAGTGACCGCTTTACCCGCCCTCATCGATGACAGGGCAAACACGATGAAAAAGAACCCCAGCGGCACCGGATAAAACAGCGCCGCATACCAGCGAAAAGCCCCGACCCTGCGCCCAAACCACGCGACCTGCGCGGCACACAATAGATAGAGCACCCCAAACGCCAGCGGTTGGCCGCCGGCCAGGCCGCCGAGTGGCACCGTGATCAGAGCGCTCATCCATGCCACCATCAGAAAGAGCGTCGCACGTGGCGTCTGCCCGGCTCCGGAGGCGAAACCCTTGACCCAGCCGGCCACCAGCTCGCCGATCCCACCGGGATACATGCGGAATGATATGACGCCCTTGCCCGCCACGCTCCGCACCCGCACGCCGGCTGCTGAAAACTCTTGGGCAAGCTGGAAGTTCTCGAGAATGCGTCCCCGCACCGCCGCATGCCCGCCAATCCGTTGGTAGTTCTCCCGTTCCACCAGCAACATCTGCCCGAACAGCCTGTCCGGCACGGTTCCGGCCACCATGTTGAGATTGAAGAAGAGCGAGAGGTCTTCGTAGGGCTTGCGAACCGCGTGCCATGGTCCGACCGAAAACGCGCCACCCCGGTAGCAGGCCAGCACCCGCGCCAACCCGCCGGTTTCAAACCAGGTGTCCGCGTCCAAGAAACACAGCAGGTCGCCCGCTGCGGCCTGGGCTCCCTGATGACAGGCCCAGGTCTTGCCGCGCCAGCCGGCGGGAAGCGGTTGCGAGGCGATCACCCTGGCACCCAGTTGCCCGGCGACCGCGGCGGTGCGATCAGTCGAGCCGTCGTCCACCACGATGATTTCGTCCGGCCTAACCGATTGTCCGGCCAGCGAGCCGAGCAGGGTCGGGAGGTTGTGTTCCTCGTCGCGGGCGGGGATGACGAGGCTGAGGCTTGGCGTGGATTCCACCCCACCGGCCTCATCACATGGCCGCAGCCGCGGCAGCAGCAAGAACCCCGCCGCCCACAGCACCAGGGTGACGAGGAGCAGGATCAGCATCGGTCCCAGGCGACGATGTTTTTCGCGACGTTCTGCCCGCAAAGAACCACCATCGGCATGCCGCCGCCGGGGTTCACCGAACCGCCGACGAAGAAGAGATTCGGGTATTTCGTGCTTTGCTTCGGCGCTTTGAAGGCGAGGTTCTTGAAGCGGTCGCTGACGACGCCGTAGATCGAGCCCTTGTTGGAGTAATATTGTTCGCGGATATCGAGCGGCGTCCAGCAATGCTCGAACACGATGTGCCGGCGCAGGTCCCGCAACCCCATCCGCTCCAACTTGTCGAGCACCCGCTCCTTGAGGACCAGGTAGTCCTCGCGGGTTAGCGGATGTTCGTCATCGAGGTACGGAATGTGCGGGAGGATCTTCAGGCAGTCGCAGCCGGGCGGTGCCACGGTGGGATCGGTCTTGGATGCGGCGACCAGATAGATCGTCGGGTCCGGCGGCAATTGACGTTTGCGGAAAACCGTGTGGAAATGTTCGCGCTGATGCCCGGAAAAAAGGAAATTGTGGTGGGCGAGCTGCGGATATTGGCAGTCCAGGCCGAGTTCGAGCACCAACCCGGAGCACGAGGGTTCCAGTCGTTCGAGACTCCGCATGAATGCCGCGTCTTCCAGCAGCAGCTTTTCATAAGCCGGAATGACCTCCATGTTCGAGACGATGATATCGGCGGGATGGAATTCCCCGTTGGCGAGTACGCCGGTGACCCGTCCGTCCTGCTTGCGGACCTCGGTCACCTCGCTGTTGAGCCGGACCACCACGCCGAGTTCATCCATCAGCCGCTGCAAACCGCGGGCGATGTTATATAAGCCGCCGTCCACATACCAGAGATCATAGCGGAACTGGATGGTGGCCATGCAGTTCATGAACGCGGGCGCGTGATAGGCCGACGAGCCGACATACTTGATGAAATAATCGAAAATGTCCCGCATGTGCGGGGTCTTGAGGAACCGTTTCACCCCGCCATGCATGGTCCGGAACAAATCGAACTTGAGAAAATTGGACAAGCCGTAAAAGCGCCGGAAGGCTTTGGCGGTGTCCAGCCCCTGCTCGAAGTAGCCGGCGTTGACGAGATCGTAAAGGTCGGCGGAGTACTTCAGGAAACGCACCACGTTGGCAGGATCCTCGCCCACCTTGCGGGCCTCCGCCGCCATCCGCTCGGGGTCCGGGTCGAGGTCCACGACCTTCCCGTCCTCAAAGAAATTCCGCCAGT
Organism: Akkermansiaceae bacterium; assembly: GCA_021733795.1. Lineage (GTDB taxonomy): Bacteria > Verrucomicrobiota > Verrucomicrobiia > Verrucomicrobiales > Akkermansiaceae > Luteolibacter. Next base: position 3,889 of record JAIPKB010000224.1, read on the forward strand.
GCGGGCGCAGCGGGCGGATCGGAATGTAGTCGCTCATCTTTCTGCCGGAGCGCTCGAACAAACGCTCGAAAATATGCGGCAGCGTGAGGATCGACGGCCCGAGGTCGAAGGTATAGCCCTGCTCCTTGAGCACATTGAGCTTGCCGCCGATTTTCGCGTTTTTCTCGTGGATCGTGACCGCGTATCCTTCCTGCGCCAGCGAGATGGCCGCTGACAAGCCGCCGAGGCCGGATCCGATCACGATGACTTGCTTATCGTTCATTGGGGAAAATCAACGGTTTGTTAATCATGACTTGACCAAGCGATACACCAGCACCCATATCCGGCAAGCAAAATATGGATTTCACGCCACTCATTGCCCGCCAGCGGACCTATTTCCGGTCCGGGGCGACGCTGCCGCAGGAGTTCCGCCGCGCGCAACTGCGTAGGCTGCTCGACCTGCTGGAGGCGCATGAGGACGATTTGCTGGCCGCCCTGCACCGGGACTTGCGCAAAAGCCCGCAGGAGGCCTACGCCTCGGAAATGGGGGTCGTCCTCAGCGAGATCCGGTACGCTCTCCGTCACCTGGCTGCGTGGATGAAGCCCGCCCGCCGACCGGCACCGCTCCTGGTTTGGCCCGCCCGCGGCTCGATCCGGCCCGAGCCCTACGGCCTGGCGCTGATTATCGGCCCTTGGAACTATCCGCTGCAACTGCTGCTTGCACCCTTGGTCGGCTCCATCGCGGCCGGCAACTGTGCCATTCTCAAACCCTCCGAGTTCGCACCCCACACCGCCGCGGTGATCGGAGAAATCATCGGCACGGCATTTTCCGAGGAATTCATCGCCGTGGTCCAAGGCGAACAGGCGACCGCCGAGGCGTTGTTGCAGCAGCGGTTTGACACGATCTTCTTCACCGGCAGCACGACCACGGGACGCGCCATCATGACCGCCGCCGCCCGCCACCTCACCCCCGTCACCCTCGAACTCGGCGGCAAGTGCCCCTGCATCGTGACCGCTGATGCGCCCCTCGCAACCACCGCCCGCCGGATCGTCTGGGGCAAGTTCATGAATGCCGGCCAGACCTGCGTCGCTCCCGACCATGTGCTGGTCGATCAGCGGATTGCCGGCGCGTTTCTGGCGGCGGCAAAACAGGCACTGCGGGAGTTTTATGGCGCGGACCCGCAGCAGAGCCCCGACTATGGCCGCATCATCAACCGCCGGCATTTTGACCGGTTGACCCGCTACCTCGGCGATGGAAAAGTCATCTGCGGCGGGCGGCACGATGCCGGCGACCTCTACCTGGAGCCGACGATTCTCACCGGCGTGCCCTGGTCCGCGGCGGTGATGCGGGACGAGATATTCGGCCCCATTCTGCCGGTGTTGGAATTTTCCAACCTGGACGACGTGCTCTCCAAGCTGCGGGAGCGGCCGACGCCGTTGGCGCTCTATCTGTTCGGCACCGATCGCGCGGTCCAAGATCGGGTGCTGGCCGGCAGCCGTTCCGGCGGGGTCTGCATCAATGACACCGTGACGCACATCCTGGGCAAGAAGCTGCCCTTCGGCGGGCTCGGCGAGAGCGGCATGGGAGCCTACCACGGGCGGGCGAGCTTCGATTGTTTCACCCATCGCCGGTCAGTATTGCGAAGATCACTGGCGCTCGATCCGCCGTTTCGCTACCCCCCCCCGAGGGTCGCCCTGAAGGGGTTGAAACGTATTTTGCGCTACTTGGGGGCGGGTTGAGCCTGATTCAGAACGCAGCGTTTGACCACAGAAGAGCCAATGAGTCGCAGCAAGTGTGGTTTCCTGAAGTCGTGGTGGCACGACAGGTTCCCGATCTGAATTTCTCAAGGGCACAACCTAACAGGAGGGAAGATCTGCCCTCCCTTTTCACCCCTGCCGAGCGTGAGGAACCCGTCGGTCTGGGGTGAAGCGGGGAAGTGATGGAGCAGGGCCACCGGCGGAATCGTGGCGGCGGATTGCATCCGCCACGCCCAGCTTTCAAGTCCACCGCTTCATCCAACTCAAGCGACCGCTGGTCGTCTCGTTCTTGGCGATCTTATATTCGTAGGCGACCGCGCCGTAGCCGGTGCTGTCCGCCGCATTGCCGGCGTTGCCGACCGTGACGTAGTCGATGCTGACCACCAAAGAGGCTGAACTCACAAACGAAACGCTGGCCATAACGGCGAGCCCGACGACGGAACAGATGGGATGTTTCATGGGGATTGGAAAACGAATCCACAGCGGTGTCCCGACGCCCCCTCCTTCCTGTCAGCGACGATCTTCACTAAATCCAACATTTTGCCTGCGGCTGCCGGGGCATGGAGGTGGCCGGGCGCGCAGGGAAGCCGGTGAAAGGTTTTAAAAAATCGTCGTCGCTCATGTTCCAGTTCTTGAAAACCGGCTTACCACGCTTGGAGAGCAGTCCGAGTTGGCGCGGGGGGGGCTGGGCGCTCGAATAGGGAGCGAGGATTGCGGCATTTTCGCGGCTCCGACCCTTCTGCACGACGATGCTGGCACCCCTGGCCACCTCACCCAGTAGCACGGGCAGGTTCTTCTTGAATTCGGCAATGGTCACGGATTTCACACGGCTAAGTTACCGCAACTGGACAAAGTTGTCAACTGCTGCGAACCGGTCAGAATGAACCGTCCCATGCGGCGGTCGGAGTCCAGGATGCCATGCCAGGCAATTGGCCGGCCTTTCATTTGTCCTCCAGGAGCGTTTCCCTGATTTCGGCCAGCAGAATGCGGGCGAGTACGGCCTCGTCGTGGGAAATGCCGGTGGGGCCGAGGTTGACGGTCTGGTCACGGCTTTGGTATTCACTCTGCGCGTGCTGATAGATGGGGGCCGAGGCGAGCAGCAGGACCATGCCGCAGGCCACGCAGGGAATGAGCGCCGATACCACGGCGAGCCGGAACAGGCGGTGGAAGGGCTTGCCGAACGGAGCACGCACGATGGCGGCGGTGATGAACAACAGGAGGGGTGCCAGCAGCATCCCTTTGGCGAGCAGGTTCCAACCCAGATTTGCGGTTGGTGGCGCGACCAGTCCCACGCTGGGAATCGCCGCCAGGGCGCACACCACCACCAACCAGCCGAGGCGGATCCCGCTACCGCCCGGACCGAGCGCTTTGGCACGCAGGCCAATCCGCCATGCTGCGAGCAGGCCGGGAACCACAAGCAGCAGCAGAGTCATCGTTAGAAAGACCGTGCCCAACGGCAGCCAACCACCACCGGTGAAAGTGCCCCAGGCCCGACCGCCCAGCGGCGTCCATAGCACTACCGCCGTCAAGAGCCCGAACGGCAGCAGCACGCCCGCACCCATCATCCACAGCCAGTCCACCGGCAGCAGCAGCGTGTTCATCCGCACCGCCAAGCGCAACCGCCACCTGGGTTGAACGAGCCGGAAGACCGCAGCTCCCAACAGGAATATTCCCGACACGATCCAGGCCATCAACGAATAGACCCGCGCGGCAAACATGCGCTCGACCATCCGGCCCGGCCGCAGGTCCGCATCACTGATCGGCGGCGGCACGGTTACCAGGCGTCTCGCGGACGAAACCATGCTCGTGCCAAGAAAGCTGCTCCTCATCACCAGGTCCTGGTCGGCGGCAGTTTCCTGACGTTGTTTGAACCGCTCCCGGAAACGCGTCACCTTTTCGTGGATCGCTCCGAACCTGGCGGCTTCCTTCCGGAGCCCGAGTTTTTCCGCCGCCGCGTGCATCGCTTCGGACACGGTCGCGATGAGGACCTTGGCGAGCAAGCCCTCAACCAGCGTTGGGTCCCGCACTTCGGCGACGGTGTTCAGGAAGACCTCCGCTTGTCCCGCCAGCTCCCTGAGGCTGTCCGCATCCCCGGCTTCTCCCGATCGCCACGCGGCTGCGGCGATCCCGTCGGAGAGTTTCCGCAGGGTTAGAAGGCCGCCGTAATATCCGGCGAGATGATAGGCTGAGGCAAAGCGGTCAAACAGATCGGAGTCCGGCAGAAGCGGCACCTGCAAGGCTATGAATTCCTTGTTGCGGTTGATATATTGTAACTGGCCGTTGCCCTCGCGCAGCAAGGCGATGGCCTGCTCCAACATCCCGGCATTCACGATGTTCCAGGTCATCGGCTCACCGGCCCGGCGGGCCCTGCTGGAGCGTGCGTTCTTCTTCACAGCCCGGCCGGCAAGCTCACCGGCAGCATGATAGGTGAACCAGGCGTTGTCCGGGTCCAGCCGGCGCGCCACTTTCAGATCATCCGGCGGATAGGTCCCGTGTTCGCGCTGGTAGGCAGAGGCGAAAGCCGCGAAGTAGGCCGCCTTGTCCGGCGCCGAGTCCCACAGCGACCGCATGCGTTCCGCCTCCGAGTCCCTGGAGGCATCACCTAACAGAAGAAACCGCTGTTGCGGCGACATGCCCCGCGTCAGCACCTCATTCAGGTTAGAGGGAGGCTCGAACAGGCCCTGCGGCCAGATCGCCCGGATGCGCCGGGCCTCTTGCGCGGTCACGGCCAGCACCCATGCCGACAGGGCGAGGAGGATCGCCGCCAGCCATTTCCGCCAGGGGAAACGCGCTTGACCGTCATCCACCCGTTGCCACCGCGCGAGCGAGGCCACGGCATCCGGGTGCGCGTCCGGGACCGATTCCAAAAGACATTTCGCGACCGCGTCACGGGAGGCATCAGTGAACGGAATCGGCCGCAATGCGGCGGCAATCAGGTCATCGGAACGGTCGAGCACGCCCCACGCTGGCATCCTCCGCCCTCCGAATCAAGGTGGAAATCCGGCTTTCCGGATCAAACCGCCCAGCCAAGCCAACGCCCTGGGATCAAACCTGCTATGCGGGCTTTTAGTTCGATCAGACCAAATAATCCGCACTATGAACGGGTCACGCCGCCCAGCACAGGCTCGCTGGCTTCCCATGTTGATTGAGGAAAGCCCACACCCCTGGCACTCCATATCTTCAGCGCCGACCGCGCCGTGCACGAGCGGGTGTTGTCTAAGGACCTGGCGCTTGGAATCCAGTTAGGCTCAGCACGCCGGAAAAAGCTCGATCATCCGTTGTTCGCGGAAGCGGAAGATGCGCTCGACGTCGCGGCGCACGAACAGCCAGTTCATGAGCGCCCCGCCGTGCGGACGGTAGCGCACCCGGTCCCCGCACAGCGTGCCGCCGTCCCGTTCCTCGAAGGTGTGCGTGTGATGCCACAGCGTATAAGGGCCGCGGAGTTGCCGATCCACAAACCGGTGGGGCGGCTGCCACTCGGCGATCTCGGTGCGCCAGCGGAGAGGGATGCCGTGGATGCGGATGCGATAGTCGATGAGTGTGCCGCACGCCATCGTGATCGGCCCGGGCGTCAGAACTTCGAAACCCACCCACGGCGGGGTGAGCGCTTCCAGGTTGCGCGCCTCGGAAAAGAAACGGAACACCTCGTCCAGCGGGCGTGGCAGCCAGAGTTCGTTTTCAAGGATGAATTCGTGCATGAGTTGGGTTCCGGTTTCAAATTCTCGTCTTGAGGCCGCAGGCCCGTATCAGGCACCAGCCGCGCAGGGCTTCAAACAGGCCGAAAACCCCGAACATGCCCAACCACACCGCCAGCCAAGGCCAATCGGTCCGGCAAAAGATCGCGCCGCCGAGCAGGGCCACCCCACCGAGACCACGCACAACTCGCCCCCGCCAGTCGATGTTGCGGACGAAAAACTGGTTCATTGCGGCTCCCTTCCGGTTGGCAACCGCCGACTTCCGGCAGCCAAATGAGGAAAAAGGGCGAGAGCCCGATCCGTCCGGATGGTCGGCAACAGGGCACTTGATCCTGCCTGAAGGGAGGCACATTGGGTGAGAAGTTTCTGCTCTTTCATTTCCAGCGCTAAAACTCTACAGAAAACGGAAGAGCGCAAGTGAAAACTCTGAAATCCTCCTCAGAAATCAATCTAAACCATTCAAAATCAACGAGATGAAAAATTGAGAAAAAATTCAAAAAATAATTTGTGTTCTACAAGATCTGTACGAACTTTCGACACGCCAAGCGGACAAGTCCGTCCAGCCTGGCAAAGACAACCACAACGCAACCAACCAAACACACGAAAATGAAAATCGCCCGTATCCTCAGCCTCACCGCTCTCCTGACCTCCACCATGGCTCTGCCGCTGGCGCAGGCCGCTGACAAGCCCGCCGCCACGCCCGCCGCCACCCAAGACATTGTCGCAGTGGCATCCGGAGCCG
>JAIPKB010000225.1 GCA_021733795.1 Akkermansiaceae bacterium
ATCGAACTTCGACCGCCTCCCCGCCGCAGCGGTGCTGATGCTCCGGTATTGCGAGGTACTGCGCCTCGCCAAGCGCGGCACCGCCCGCGAACAACTCGAACCGCATCAGGCGCTCGCCCCACTGCTGCCTAACGACCCGCGCGGCGACCTCGTCCTGGAAACCCTCGACGCCGGCGGCAAGGTCACCTCCTCCCGCACGCTGCCCGCCCGGGAGCGCGCCGCGTTCGCCGCGCCGGACGAACCCGGTTTCATGCGGCTGCGCGAGGGCGACACCACCCTGATCGAGGGTGCCATCGCCTTCGCCGATGCCCGCGAAGGTGATTTCCGCGCCTGTGCCACCCGCCTGCCCGGGACCGCAGCCACCCCCGCCAGCCAGGCCGCCGACGCCCTCGCCCCATGGTGGCCGCTGGTCTTGCTGCTGATCCTCGTCCTGCTCCTGCTGTCCTGGGCCTATGCCGCCCGCGAAACCCGCGCCGCCCTCACCTCCTAGTCCCCACCCTCCCGATCATATTTCAAATCCCGAATCCCGAATCTCAAATTTCAAATCTCAGATTTCAGATTTCAAATTCGTTCCTATGTCTTCACCTGAATGGCTTTTGTTGATTCCCGCGCTGGCGTTTGTCGGCTGGCGCTGGCCGGGGCTGGGTTTGCAGCGGCCGCGGCGGGTGCTGGTGCTGGTGGGGATCATCGCGCTGCTCACCGATCCCAAGCTGCCCAGCCGCCGCGGCGGCATGGACCTGTGGGTGTTGCTGGACCGTTCGGCATCCACCGAGGATCTGGTGGACCGAGGGCTGCGGGAATGGCGGTCATTGTTAGATAGCGCCCGCCCCTCGCGCCGCGACACCGTGCACTACCTGGACTATGCCAGCGAAGTGCTGCCCGCCGACCCCGGTGGTGCCAGTTCGCTCTATGCCAGCCGCCGCGGCCAGACGCGCACCGCACTGGCGGTGAGTCATGTCCTCGCCGCCCAGCCACCGGACCGGCCGGGACGCATCCTGCTGTTCACCGACGGCTACGCCACCGAGCCGTTGCGCGAGGCTGCCGCCAAACTCGCCGCCGAGGGCATCGCGCTCGACTACCGCCTGATCCAACCGCCCGTCACCGGCGACGTCCGCATTGCCGCCATGGAGACCCCCGACCGCGTCCAGGCGGGCGAATCGTTTCTCATCCGCCTGGCGGTGGCGGGCACGGGCGACGGCGAGATTCCCGTCCGACTCCGCCGCGACGGCGAGGCGGCCGGCGAGGCGAAAGTCACCCTGCGCGACGGTCGCGGCTCGGTGGAACTCATCGACCGCCTCAAGGCCGCCGGTGCCCACCGCTACGAGGCGGAAATCCTGCCTGACCAGGATTCCCATCCCGGCAACAACCGTGCCACCCGCTGGGTGGAAGTGACCGGTGGCCCGCGCGTCCTGCTCATCACCCGGCATCCCGATGATCCGCTGGCGGAAATCCTCCGCGCCCAGGGGGTCGAACCGGATCTGGTCACCGACCCCCGCACCGCCGGGGAGGGCCGTCTGACCGGTGCCCGCGCCGTGATCATCCACAACGTGCCGGCTTTCGATCTCGATCCCGGTTTCCTCCGCGCCTGCGACTTCTTCGTTAGAGAACAGGGCGGCGGCCTGATGATGGTGGGTGGCAAACATGCCTTCGGCTCCGGCGGCTATTTCCAGTCCGCCATCGATCCGCTGCTGCCGGTGTCGATGGAACTCAAGGCCGACCACCGCAAGCTGACCGTGGCGATGGCCATTGTGCTCGACCGCTCCGGTTCGATGGCCGCCAGCGTGGCCGGTCCGGGTGGCAACCCGCTCACCAAGATGGACATGGCCAATGCCGGTGCGGCTGCCGCGGTGGAGTTGCTGGGGCCGGGCGACTTCCTCAGCGTCCACGCGGTGGACAGCGAGGCCTACCCGATCGTGGCGATGAACCAGGTGGGCGACCGTCAGTTGGAGATTCTCAAGAAGATCCGCTCGATCCGCTCCGAAGGGGGAGGGATCTTTGTTTACAACGGGCTCGCTGCCGCGTGGCGGGGCTTGAAGATGACCCCGGCTGGCACCCGCCACATCATCCTGTTCGCCGATGCGGCGGACTCCGAGGAACCCGGGGACTACGAGGATTTGTTAGATGAAGCCGTCGCCGCCGGCTGCACCGTGTCGGTGATCGGGATGGGCACCCGCAAGGATAGCGACGCGGCCTTGCTGGAAGACATCGCCAAGCGCGGCAACGGCCGCATCCAGTTCACCGATCAAGCGGCGGAGATTCCGCGCCTTTTCGCCCAGGAAACGATGACGATCGCCCGCAAGTCCTTCATTGAGGAGGCCGTGGTAGCGCAGGCGACCGGCCAGTGGGCCGAGATTTCGCCACAGCCGCTCGCGTGGCTGCCGGAGGTGGACGGCTACAACCTTTCGTATGCCCGGCCGGAAGCCATGGTGGCGCTGGCCACCAAGGATGAATACCTCGCGCCGCTGGTGGCCACCATGCGCTGCGGCCTGGGCCGCACCGCCGCAGTCACTTTTCCGCTGGCCGGAGATTTTTCCGATCCCACCCGCCAATGGCCCGGCTATAGTGATTTCACCAAGACCCTGGTGCGCTGGCTGGCGGGCGCGGACACGCCGGCCGGCCTCGGCCTCGCCCGCAGGCTCGATGGCAACCGGCTGACGATGGACCTGTATTATTCATCCGACGAATGGAGCCGCCGCCTCGCGGTCACCCCGCCGCGCCTCAAGCTCGCCATCGGCACCGACCAAACGCTCGCGCCGGTGGAGATTCCGTGGCAACGGCTGGCACCCGGCCACTTTTCCGCCGCGGTGGATTTGGCGGAAAACGAGACCGTGCGCGGCGTGGTCCAGGCTGGTGACCACGCACTGCCTTTCGGGCCGGTGAATGTGGGGGTTTCCGCCGAGTGGGCGTTCGAGCCCGAGCGGCTTGCGGAGCTGCGTGCCGTCGCCGCGCAATCAGGCGGCCGGGAATTGTTGGACCTGGCCGATGCCTGGCTGCGGCCGCCGGTGCGCCAGTTGTTGGACCTGCGTTTGCCGCTGGCACTGCTGGTGCTGGTAGCGATGCTGTTCGACGCCCTGGCCACGCGCACGGGCATGGATCCGCGGCTTTCCAGGCTCACCACCGCCGTGCGCGATTCCCTGCGGCGGTACCGCCCCCGGCGGAAGACACCCACGCCTGCGGTCGCGGCCACACCGGCGGAAACGGACGCTCCGCCACCCGCACCCGAACCCCCGCAAGCACCGGACGATCACTCCCGCCGCCGTCGTTTCGACCGCGCCAAACGCGGGCGGTAGCGGCGTGGGGAGCGCACCCGCCCTCGGGTGCAGTCAGGCGCGCCCTCGCGGCTGACATCTCCGCGAACCATTCCGCCATCGGTTCGTGTCAGCCGTCACCCATCCGTTCGGCGCGAGGGCGCACCGAACCGCAGCCGGGGGCGGCCGCGCTCCCCTTCATTCGCACCGCCTGTCAGTGGACAAGTCGGCGCGGCAGGGCCACCGCGCCCTCGCGGCTGACCTCTCCGCGTACCATTCCGGCACCGGTCCGCGTAAGCCGTCACCCATCCGTTCGGCGCGAGGGCGCACCGAACCGCGGCCGGGGGCGGCCGCGCTCCCCTCCATTCACTCCGCCGCTGAAAGTCCGAGCAAGTCGAGCAGGCGCTGGAGGTCGTCGTTGCCGTAGTACTCGATCTCGATCCTGCCTTTTTTCGGCGAGTGTTGGATGGCGACGTGGGTGGCCAGGTGGGTGCGCAGGCGGTTGGTCACGGCGCGGATGTGGACGTCGGCCTCGCGGGAGGCAGCGGGTTTGGTACCATTGCCGGTGGCCGGGTCGTCGTTGGAGGCCAGCGATTGGACGAGTTTCTCGGTGGCCCGGACAGTGAGCTGGCGGCGGATGACCTGCTCTGCGGCCAGCAACTGGACATCCTGGTCCTTGAGCGAGAGGATCACCTTGGCATGTCCCACCGAGAGCGTCTTGCGGGCGACCTGGAGCTGCACCTCGGGATGGAGGTCCAGCAGGCGCATCGAATTGGCGACACTGGCGCGGTTCTTGCCCACCCGCGAGGCGATCTCCTCCTGCTTGAGCGCGTATTCCTTGGCCAGCCGCACGTAGCCGGCCGCTTCTTCCATCGGGTTGAGGTCCTCGCGTTGGATGTTCTCGATCAGCGCCATTTCCAACACGTCGCGGTCGGAGGCCTCGCGCTCGATCACCGGCACGGTTTCGAGGCCGAGTTTCTGGGAGGCGCGCCAGCGGCGTTCGCCGGCGATCAGCTCGAACTTGTCACCCACCAGCCTGACAATCAGCGGCTGGATGATGCCATGTTGCCGGATCGACTCGACCAGATCATCGAGCGGGGCCTCGAAAAACTGGGTGCGGGGTTGCAATGGGCTGGGCACGACCTGGGCCAGCGGCACGTCCCGGACGCGCTTGAGATCGTCGGCCGAGATGACGCCGTCGGTGGGGGGGGCGGTGACGGACCGTTTGATGAGTGCGCCGAGTCCTTTGCCGAGTGCCTGTGTGTGCTTTGCCATGGTGAGGGGGGCGAGGGTGGTCCGGCCTCGGAAGAAAATCAACGCAGAATTTCCCGTACTTGACGAATGACGGTATCTCGCGCATCAATCCCGCGTGCAGACGAAGTATTTCAAACGAGTGATGGCAATGGTTTTGGCGGTCACGGGAGGGGCGGTAGCCCAACCACCGGACCCGCTGCCGGTCGCTGACCACAACGCGCCTCCCGGAGTGGTGGCATCCGCGGTGGATGCGGTGGAAAAACTGGGCCGGGATGTGACCCGTGGCGATTTCAAGGTGGCGATCGACCGCATGAACCCGCAGTGGAAAAGCCTCCTCGTCAAACAGAATCCGGGCGGCATGGCCGCGATCCAGAAACAGATCGAGGGTGCGACCCGCCGCCTGGCGCAGGAAGGCGTGAGCATCGTCTCCTCGGTGCCGCTGGGCAGGCCGACCTCGTTCGAAGTTCAGCCCGGCAAGCGGATGCAGAAAATCAAAGGCGGCGAGGAGATCGAGGTGGGGGTTTTCACCAAGTGGCTGGTGCTGGTCCCCACTCTCACCAAATACCGCCTGCTGCTCAAGAACGATCCCAAACCGGTATTCATCGAAAAGGTCGGCTTCCAGGTCGCGGTGTCCGACAAGGAGAAGAACGATTGGACCTTCATCGATGGTTCCAATCTAACGGTTACCGCGTTGCGACGGCTGTATCCGACCCTGCCGAAGGATCTGGAACTTCCGCAGATCGAAGAGCGGCGGGCAAAGTGAAATAGCCAGGGAGGACGGATTATGGCAGCGAGAAAAGCATCGGTCGATGACCGTGAAACACACCGTAGATTGCTCCAGTATTGGAAGCGGGGGCAGAGCGCTTACTGCGAGGTGCGGGATTCGAAAATCCACGGCCGCGGGGTTTACGCCAGCCGCTTTATTCCGGCGGAAACCCCGATTATCGAGTATTTCGGCGAACGCATCGGCCAGGCTGAAAGCGATCGCCGTGGGGTCCGGCAGCAGAAAAAGGCCGGCCAGACCGGCGATGCGGCGGTTTACATTTTCACGCTATCGAAGAACTTCAGCATCGACGGCGACTTCCCGTGGAATACCGCGCGCCTGATCAATCATTCCTGCAACCCGAACTGCGAGGCCTGGATTGTCGGTCGCAAGATCATCATCCATGCGCTGCGGGATATCCATCCGGGTGAGGAACTGACCTATGACTACGGTTTCGACGTGGATTGTTATGAAGACCATCCGTGTCGGTGCGGATCTGCCGACTGCAAGGGCTACATCGTGAGCCGTGGGCAGTGGGCGGAACTGGAGGAACGTCTGAATGCCCGGCCGTCGAATGAACGATAGCCGCCCGCCCACCCCGTTTGCGATGGCGGTCTATGCCGTGGTGCGCGGCGTGCCCGAGGGGAAAGTGACCAGCTACGGCAGGGTGGCCGCCCGGTTGGGGCGCGGCACCGCCCGGGCGGTCGGTTCGGCGTTGGCCCGCAATCCGTTCGCCCCGGAAGTCCCGTGCCACCGGGTGGTGCGGGCGGATGGCCGCCTCGGCGGCTTCAATGGAGCGACCGAAGGCCCGGAACTCGATCGCAAAATGTCGATGCTCCGGGCCGAGGGCGTGCCGTTCTCCGCCAATCGCCGGGTGTCGGCAGAGGCGATCATTTGAGGGTGTTTCCTGAATGATCCGGCCGCCACCGTCCAATACTCTCAACTTAGCAAAAAAACCCGGGTTGTCAGGGCAACTGGCAGAAAGACTTCCACTGAGGACACTGAAACCCACTGAAAACACTGGATCTCCAAATATTTTCCGTGCATTCCGGGGCCTTCAGTGTATCAGTCGTTGCTGACACCCGCTCGCCCGTAAGTGATGGTATTTCGGGTTAATTTGACAGGATTGGCCACCTCCGCACGTAACATTTGCCCCAGTTATGCCCGCCAGTTCCCAGATCTCCGCGTTGCTTGCCCGTGTGTTGCCAGTCACGGCGGCGGCGGCGGCGCTTGGGGTGCTGGCCTACGTCTGGGCCTCCGCGGTGCCGGCGGGCCATGTTCCGCTCCGTCTGCCGGTGACCGATGCCGGCGGTGCCGCCGATGCCCGGGGCGAGTCCCCGCTGGCCAAAGCCACTCTCACCCTGGGTTCGGGGTTGGCCGCGGAGCTGCCGGGTGCGTGGCCGGGTTTCCGCGGCTCCAATCTCGATGCGGTCGCTGCGGATCCCACCCCGCTCGCCGACTCCTGGCCGACCGACGGACCCCAAAAACTGTGGTCTATCGACGTCGGTGAGGGCTATGCCGGTGCCGCCGTGCTCAATGGCCGGGTCTATCTGATGGACTACGACCGCAAGGCCCAAACCGACGCGCTGCGTTGTCTGTCACTGGCCGATGGCCGGGAAATCTGGCGCTTCAGCTATCCGCTGCCGGTCAAGCGCAACCACGGGATGTCCCGCACCGTGCCCGCCGTCACTCCCACCCATGTCGTCGCGCTCGGCCCGAAATGCCAGGTTTGCTGCCTCGATGCGGTCAGCGGGGAAACCCGGTGGGTCATCGACCTGGTCCGCGAATACGGCACCTCCGTTCCCGCCTGGTACGCCGGCCAATGCCCGCTGATCGATGGTGATCGGGTGATCCTCGCCCCGTCCGGCAGCAGCCTGATGATCGCGGTGGAATTGGAAACCGGCAAGGTAATCTGGAAAACCTCGAACCCCCGCGACTGGAAAATGACCCATGTTTCGATCGCCAAAATGGAACTGGGCGGGAGAAAAACATATGTTTATTGCGGACACCGGGGGGTGGCCGGAATCGCCGCCGATGACGGCTCGCTGCTCTGGGAGACCCCCGATTGGAAAATCAGCATCGCCACCGTCGCCACCCCGGTCCCGCTGGCGGACGGGCGGGTGTTTCTCTCCGGCGGCTATGAAGCGGGCGCGATGATGCTCGGCCTCGCGGAAAACGGCGGCAAATGGCAGGCCAAGCCTGCATTCCGGCTCGATGCCGACACCTTTGGTGCCACCCAACAAACCCCGATCCTCTTCCAAGACCACCTTTACGGCGTGCGCCCCAACGGCGAACTGGTCTGCCTCGACCTCGATGGCCAGGTCCGCTGGGCCAGCGGAGCCGGCCACCGCTTCGGGCTGGGACCGTTCATGATCGCCGACGGAAAAATCCTGGTCATGAACGACGACGGCCTGCTCACCATGGCCCGGGCCAGCCCCGCAGGCTTTGAAATGCTCGCCCAAGCCCAGGTGTTCGACGGTCACGACGCCTGGGGGCCGTTCGCGCTTGCCGGAAGCCGCTTGATTGTTAGAGAATTCACCCGCATGGTCTGCCTCGAACTCGGCAAGAAATGAAACCCTCTCCCCGTATGCCCATCATGAACACCCGCCGCGAATGGATTGTCAGAAACGCCCGCTGGGGCGGCTTGCTCGTGCTTGGGGGCATCGTTGCCCGGCTTGCCGCGCGCGGCGACGCCACCTGCGAGCTCCAGCATCCCTGCGGTGCCTGCCCCCAGTTTGCGGGTTGCGGCCTGCCCAAGGCCAAAGAAGCCCGGCCAGCCACCACCACCCAGCCATCCTCTCCCCCAGCTTCCTAACGAATTCCACCGTCAGCAGCACCCCCTTCCATGTCCGATCCCAAATCCAACCCACCTGAACCGGATCCATCCGCCAGCGGGCCGCCGGCCGGCCGGCGCACCTTGCTGCGTGCGGTGTTGTGGGGAGGCGGGATGGCCGGAATCGGCGGCTTGGCGGGCCTGACGGTCAACCGCTTGGGCCGCGCCCGCCAGGACAAACCCCGCCCCAAGCCACCACTCGGCGCGGAGTTCAACTACGATGTTTCCCGTTTCCAGCAATCCGACCCCGCCCTGCTTCGTTTCGAAGAGGAATCCCGGTTTGCCACCGGCTTGGAACGGCCGCGAGCGATTGCCATTGCGGCGGATGGTTCCATTTTGATAGGCGGCGACACCGGCATCCTCAAATTCTCCGCCACGGGCGAGGTGCTGGTGGAAATACCGCTGGAGCAGCCGGTTTACGCCATTTCCATGCTGCCAACCGGCGGGTGGCTGGTCGGCCAGCCCGGAGCGATCCGCACGCTCGATGCGGCGGGCGCCGAGGTTGCCGTTTGGAACCATCTCGGCGAGAAACTCCTGCCAACATCAATCGCCGTGACGGCAGCCGCCATTTATGTGGCCGACGCAGGCGACCGGGTGGTGCTGAAACTCGACCCCGAAGGGAAAAAACTCGCCGTGATCGGTGCCCGCGATCCCGACCGTGGTCTGCGTGGCTTTGTGGTGCCCAGCCCGTATTTCTGCGTGCGGATGGCCCGCGACGGCCTGCTCCGGATCACCAATCCGGGCGAACACCAGATTGAGGCGTTCACCACCGGCGGCGATCTTGAAATCGCCTGGGGCCGGGGCTCGTTCGCCGTGGAAGGTTTTTGCGGATGTTGCAACCCGGTGAGTTTCGAGATGTTTCCGGATGATTCGTTCGTCACTTGCGAGAAAGGCCTGCCCCGGGTGAAGTTATATGACGCTCATGGGGAATTCACCGGCCTGGTGGCAGGCCCGGAGGCATTTCCGGAATATCTCAAGGCCGCCAACACCGGTGCGCCGGAATCCCTCAATTCCGGCATTTACGCGGCCATCGATCCACAGGGACGGGTGCTCGTCCTCGATGGCGTGGGCGGTTCGGTGCGCATCATGAAACGCAAGGAGGTGGCCCCGTGAGCGGAGACTCATCCAAGCTGAGCCGCCGCGAGTTGCTCAAGTCCAGCGTGCGCGGCGCGGGCCTGCTCGGGTTCGGCGGCGCGGCCGGTTTCCTGCTAGGCCGGGAACCCCATGGCGAAACCCGCTGGCAGCTCGACCCGGACAAATGCATCCAGTGTGGCCGCTGCGCCACCGACTGCGTGCTCGAAGTGTCCGCCGTCAAGGTGGTCCACTCGCACGGCATGTGCGGCTACTGCAAACTCTGCACCGCCTACTTCGAGCCGGAGCCCGTCAATCTCGACGAGGGCGCGGAAAACCAACTCTGCCCGACCGGTGCGATCGAGCGCAAGTTCATCGAGGATCCCTACTATGAATATAACATTCTGCGGGATTTGTGCGTGGGCTGTGGCAAGTGCGTGAAGGGCTGCAACATGTTCGGCAACGGCTCGATGTATCTCCAGGTCAACCACGACCTTTGCCTCAACTGCAATGTTTGCGCCATCGCCACCGCCTGCCCGGCACAGGCGTTCCATCAACTGCCCGTCGCCAAACCCTACAAGCTGCGGGGCAAAGGGCAGGCGAAGGAATGAGTCATGACCTGCGGGCCGACACCCCGGTCATGGCCGGCTGGCTATTTTCAGAGTGCGGGCTTCCAGCCACTTGCCCACCGCCGGGAGCGCCGTAGCCGCGTTGGTCACAACGCGTGCCCCTGAAGAGGCCAGCTCTCCCGTAGCCGCGTTGGTCACAACGCGCCTGCCAATGGACCGCTCGGGAAATCGCGCCCGGTCGCCACCGCCCGGGCTTGAGAGGCTGTCTGAAAAATGGCTTGGCAGGGACCTTTTTCCGAAAGGTCCGCGAGAATGGGTAG
>JAIPKB010000226.1 GCA_021733795.1 Akkermansiaceae bacterium
CGGAGGTAAAATGTGTTGCCCGCGCGAATGCTTTTCATCCCGGATATGAGCCGGACCCCCAGCGGATTCTTACCGCCCCCCGGGAGCAGCGGCGGCGGCAGCAGCAGGAGGCTGAGTATCACCATCAATCGCATGATGGGGAGATACGCTGATGGGCAGTCTCTTGTTTCAGTTCAAGCCAATCACCTGGCTTGCTACTCAATCGGCATCGAGTTGGATCTCGGTGGGATGTGGTCGAAATCAGTGCGCGGGGGCCGGCTTGAGGAGTTTGCGAAGGTAGGTGCCGTTGCGGCGGGCGTCCGCCACTGTGTCGCCGGAGGGACTGGATGTTTCAAGGACGGCCCAACCGCGGAAGCCCCCGGCCTTGATTGCGGCGGCAATGGGCTCGAACTTGGCGGGTTCCTCATCAAGGTATTTGGGGCCGTTCTTGAAGTGGTATTGAACGATGCGCGTGCCGAGACGCCGGATGTCCGCAGGCACATCGTGACGCTTGGTGGTGCCGGTATTGAAGACATCATAATAAATTCCCACGGAATCGTGGCGGATGAGGTCGAGCATGCGCGCGTTTTGTTCTCCATTGAGGTAATTCTCTATGGCGAGGGTGACGCCGGCGTCCTTGGCGCGGGGCGCGGCCTGTTTGATCCGATTTGCGGCCTCTTTGAACTCGCTCTCCTTGAGTTGCCCCCGATCATCTAACAAATCTCCTTCACTGAAGAACGCGAGCAGGATCACTTTGGCACCGAGATCGCGTGCGGAGTCAATCCCCTGTTCAAGCCACGCCGGGGCGCGGGGGTCGGTGGCCAAGGGGCAGGGGGAGAAAGATGTCATCATCAGCGAACATACCGGCAGGCCGGTCTTCTTCATTTGCGCGTGGTATCGCTGGCGGGTTTCCGGGTTTGTGATGTCCAACCGCTCCGCCGGACCGCCCGCATGGATTTCCACCCCATCGAGGCCGGCAGCCTTCGCCGGGTCGAGGCCGACGGTGCAGATCCCGATATGGATCGCCGGCGAGGCGGGCGGCTCCACGGCGTATCCGCGCATTGCCGCCGCCGCACCCAGTCCGCTCCACATGAATGATCTCCTGTTCATAATCCGGTTCTTCCTGTAAATCGACAAGCTATCATAGATGATTGATGGTTGATAGTTGAACACTCGTTCACACCTTCGCGCCATCCAGAGAGAACGGCATTGATGGTATCAATGGAATACTTACGATGAAACAAGGCGCTTTGTCGGCTTGGGCTTGGTCATCGTCTGCGGTAGCGTGAATCTGGCAACCTCCGGATTTCTTGAACATAGGGACCGTACGCCGCATGGAGCCCCCTTCTTTCAATGATGGCACCCCAAAATGCTTATTCGCGGTTTATGCGACGAGGACCGCCTCAATCCCCCGAACAAGCCCTTCCGATTTCGGGAGGGCTTCTTTTTGTGAGGGCAGACAAGGCAGCGGCGCGCACCGGACACGGGAACGAAAATCAGTCCCAACTTGCACCAAATCGCCAACTGCCAATCCCCTGCCACGCACACCTCGACTCCGGTTTGCTTCTCACAGAGGTAGTAAATCGCTTCACGCGTCTGGACATCGTAATGCTCCCGCCATTCATCGGCATCAACGATCTTCATGACCGCCCCCTCTTGTTGAACCTGCGAAATCTCCCGTGCGGATTCACACCGACACCCCAGCCGAACCGAACCGGCTTTGCAAGGAGATCCCCCCGAAAGGAAAACCCGCAGATTGCGTGATTTCCTCCGGCAGCGGGGGGCTTGAGTGCGGGCCCAAGCCAGGGTTGCTGGGGCCCCCGCTGGGGGGGGCGGAGAATCATTGTGCGGGGACCGGCGCGAGGCGTTTTTCGAGGTGCTTGAGACGGTGCTGGAGGTCTTCGAGGGCCTTGTTGACCTCGGCGATTTCCTCGGCGGTGATTTCGTCGTCGTCGTCGTCAGGTGCCGGGGTGGCTTTGGCGGCGGCGGCGAGATCGGCACGGGATTCGTTTAACAGACCCGCGATTTTCCCGGCCGGGATGGCGAGGGTCTTGACCCGACCGGCGCGGGCGACGTTGATGCCGACGCAGCGGCCGTCGAGGTTAAGGAGGGGGCCGCCACACTGGGCGGGTTCGAGCGGAATATCATGCTGGAGGACGAACGGAAAGCCGTCGATTTTGGGTGAGAGCGGGCCGCTCATTTTGTTGATCTTCAGGAACTCCTTGCTCATTTTCGGAGTCGGACGTTCACCGAGCTTGGCTTCGAGCGTGAGTTTTTCGTCGCCGCGCAACACGTCGAATTTGACGATGTCATTGGGCTTGAATTTGATGATGGCCTGGGTGAAACCGATGGCGTCGGTGGTGGGCTCGCCGTTGATGGCGGTGATCACGTCGCCCTCCTTGAACCCCGCCTTGGCGGCGGCACCGTCCTTGACCGTCGCTTTGACGAGCACCTTGCCTTTGACGACGGAATTCCGGTCGGCTTCGATGCCAAGAAAACCGATCTGGCCGAGCGGACGGCTCTTCACGCTGACCATGCCGATGCCGAGCGGGTCGGAGCCCGGTCCGGAAACGGTGAGGAGGGAGCCACGAACGGGGTCACTGGCGGCAGTGTCGAATGTCACCGGATGGAGTCCGCCCGCCTGGATATGGAACAGCGCCAGATCCCAGGCGGGGAGACGTTTGACCAAGGTGGCGGGATAATCCTTGTCACCGACGCGCACACTCACCACGCCCTTGGCGGTTTCAGAATCCTTGGTGAGGATGCCGCCGTCCGTGTCGATCACGGTTCCGAGCGCCACATCTTTACCGTCGGCAAGGACGGTGACCGTGGAGGCAGCGGCCTTCTCCACAATCGTTTTGAGAGCGTTCATGACGGATAAAAAGAACGGATCGGGCACTCCACCAATGGCACCGAGGCGTTTCCTGAGCTCGGCCATGCCGCCGAGCTTTTCCATTTCCTCCGGAGTCATTTCGAGCCGTCCGCCATTTTCCTGCGCGCGTTTTCGCAGTTTGGAAAAGAGCTCATCCTTGGACTCGTCGCTACCGGCGGGTCGCGGCTTGGCCTTGGCGGGTCTCGGGAAGGGGATTCTGGCCCGCTTCATTTTGCCATCCCGGCGGTAAACCAACCTCAGCCTTGGCTGGGACTTGCCCTTTTCGAGCGCCTCCCCGAATTCCTTCCGGGTGGTAACCTTGCGTCCGGCAACCTTGACGACCACGTCGCCCATTTTCAGCCCGGCCTTGGCGGCCAGCGAGTCTTCCGCCACTTCGTCGAGGGTGACGCCGTCCGCGCTTTCGGCACCGAGTTTCAGGCCGATAACGGGCTTGGATGGGCCCTGAGGCTGCGGGGCTTCCGGTTTATCATCTCCCGGTTTTTGATTGAAGCGGCTGCCACTGCGCTTGCCGGCGAGAAGGTCGTCCCACCCGTCGCGAAAGACCTTGATCGGGACATGGCGGTTCTCTCCGAGGCTCATGCCAATGTTCGAATGGATACCGATGACGCGGCCCTCGATGTCAAACAGCGGACCGCCGGAATCGCCGCTGACCACAGTGCAGTCGGTGATGATGAAGTCGCCATAGTGGAGAATGCGTCCGAGGCGGAGGGGCGCGGCGCGCAGCGGATCGAACCCACCGGGATGACCCAGTGCCACGCACCAACCATTGGTCGGCAACGGTTCGGCAGCGGCCAACTCCACGCTGGGATAATCACCGGGTTCGATGATCTTGAGCAATGCGGCATCGCGTTCGAAATCCGCGCCGAGCGCTTTCGCCGAAGCCCGTTTGCCATCCGAAAACAGCACGATGATTTCCCCGGACAGGGCGGCGACCACATGAGCGGCGCTCAAAATCAGGCCGTCCGGGTCCACGATCACCCCGGAACCGGCCCCCGCGCCTTGAGCTGACACGAGCGAGACAGTGGCGGCGGCAACCTGATCCGCCATGCCAACCAACTTCTTGTCGAGTTGCTCGAGATCCTCGAGACCGGTGATCAGAGGAGCGGATTCCGCATTCGGCGCTTCGGGCGCGGCATGGATCGGAGCAAGCCAGCAGGCCCACAGACCGACGGCGAGAGACAAGGAGCGATAAGGCAATTTCATGGAGTTGGATGGGCGGGGGATGCGCGGAGGCATCCCGGCTTGACGACGACTAAGCGCCACAAAAGGGATGAATACTGCGGAAATCGTTGGATTTTTCAAATATTTCTGATCGCCAGTGGCAGACTCACCACCCAATACCATCCGTTTTGCCCGGAATACGACTTTCGCGCGGCGATGACTGGCGGCGAATGAATTGCACACTACCTGTGGATGCGCTATACACGCCCCGTCTGCGCCCCGCCCCATCCTCGACGTCCCGTGACCCATGCCCCCTGATCTTTTCCACCATGCCCTCGCCCGCCGCGCTTCGCTCGTCACGGCGGAGACCAATGCTGTGCGCCTCATCGACGGCTCCGGCGACAACCTGCCCGGCATTTTCCTCGAAACCTACGCCGACCACTGGTTGCTGGCCACCGCCGCAGCCAAGGTGCCGCCGGTGCTCGGCGATTGGCTGAGCCAAGCGACTGTGCCGGTGTACTGGAAGAAGCTCGACCAACACCAAAAGGAATCCCCCGCGCATGTTTCCGGGGCGGAGATATCCGAGCCTTTCCTGATCCGGGAAAACGGACTCGCCTTCGAGATTTCGTTTCAATCCGGCTACTCCCAGGGGATTTTCCTCGACCAACGGGACAACCGCGCCGAAGTGCGCCAGCGGATGGCCCCCGGCATGACCTTGCTCAACACCTTCGCCTATACCGGTGCCTTCTCGGTCGCCGCCGCCGTCGCCGGCGCCCGAACCACCACCCTCGACCTCTCGCAACCCTACCTCGACTGGGCGAAACGCAACCTCACGCACAACGGACTCGACCCCGCCATGCATTATTTCTGCAAGGGCGACACCTTCCACTGGCTGAAGCGTTTCGCCAAAAGCGGCCGCACCTTCGACGGCATCATTCTGGATCCGCCGACGTTCTCCCGCGATGAACACGGCCGGGTTTTCCGCGCCGAGCGGGACTTCACCTCGCTCGCCGCGCTGGCCTTGGAAATCCTCGCCCCGGGCGGATGGATCCTGTGTTCCACCAACTGCCGCGCGCTATCCAGCGCCGATTTCACCCGCCAACTGCTATCCGCATCCCGCCGGCGACTGCAGATCCTGCCGTCACCGATGCCCGCCGACTTCACCGGCGATCCCTATCTGAAATCCGTCTGGCTCAGCGGGGGAGTCGCGTAATTTGATACGCTCTTCGACACCTTCTCATAAGGAGCGTGGACCTTATTGTCCACGTCGCCAACGAACCACCTATGGACCGCTCATTTCAGCTTTGCAATTTCAGCTTCACCCCCCCAACCCTCAACTCCCGCGCACTTCAGATCACTCCCGCCGCCGCTCCCCGCATCCGGCGCGCACCTTGACTCCATTGCCTTTCGCGCCGCCACCCATCGCCTCGCCGCAGCTGCTTCAGCGATACAGCGCCGGATCCTCCACCATCCCGGCACGCACCGGGTTCTAATCGATATACGCCGCCATCGTCCGCTAGGTGATCCCTTCCCCCACCAGCACGCCCTTGAACCGGCTTTCCCACAGCGCGCCGGCGCGCAGGTGTCAAAGTCCGACTATTTCTCTAACTCCTTCTCATCGAAAAAAAAATGGGAAATTCGTTGACACCGCCGCCGCCATTTTATTAGACCCGCCCCGGGCTCGCGGTAAATCGATGAACTTGTGAGCCTTCGGAACGAAAACCACCACTACCAAACACAAAGCAACCCCAACTCACTAATGAAACGAACCGTTGTCGCCCTCGCAGCTCTCACACTGCCCGCCGCTGCCGCAGTCACCTTTAGCCAAACCGCCCTGGATGTCTCAGCCACCGGGACTGGGGCGGAGATTCAGCACACCGGAACGGTGGTCGAAGCAAATCACTTCGGTAACGGTGCCCAAGCAACTATCACGTTAGACAACGGAATCACCTTTGGGGGCTCCACCGACAGCTTGATCAGACCTGACGGACCGAATTTTCAGGCGCAATGGGAATATAACGGGTCGCAGACCTACCAGACCGGATGGAGCCACAATTCAACGAATGACTCCGGTTACTCGATCGCCAATACGGCTTTCAATGGTCTGATGAACAGTAGATGGTGGATCAATTACTCGGCGTCCAAATCCGAAATGGTGATCTCCGGACTGACCGTCGGCAACCAGTACACTTTGCAACTCATTTCAACAAATCCAAGTGGCGCGATGGTCTCCGTGGAAGGAAGTGAGGAGTACATTTGGAACGCTGGTGGTCCTT
This sequence comes from Akkermansiaceae bacterium, assembly GCA_021733795.1. Classification (GTDB taxonomy): domain Bacteria; phylum Verrucomicrobiota; class Verrucomicrobiia; order Verrucomicrobiales; family Akkermansiaceae; genus Luteolibacter. The sequence continues at coordinate 6,310 of JAIPKB010000226.1, forward strand.
CCGTGATGTCCGCTACCTGGACGGCTACTGACAACGAAATGAACCTGAGCTTTGCCAGATACCTGGTGTGGGATGGGAACAACCCGGCAGAACAAACAAGTTGGAACCAGGGTGGTGAGCCAAACATCACTGGCTACGTGCTGCAAGTTCCCGAACCCGCCGCCGTGCTGCTAGGCGGCCTCGGATTGCTCACCCTGCTGCGCCGCCGGCGCAATGGGTAATGAGTTAATGGATGTTTCTCCGCCTGCGGGGCCGCTGATGCAAATCGGCGGCCCCGCTTGGTGTCCGCGCCCCGCTTCTTGTGATTTCTAGGAGAATGTGCCGGAGGGCCTATTCAATTGCTCAAGCCCGGACCTTGGCGGGCGGGCTCGATTTCCGGAGCGATTCATTGGCAGGCAGTTGTGACCAACCCGGCCACCGTGCTGCAACCGGCTGGCGGCTGAGCCCATTCGATTTGCGGCAGGGGCCGCCGGGGAAGGCGGAGTGATCATCACTCCCACTCGCAAAGTCCTTCGAGATAGGCCGCCGAGCCATCCCGCAGCCAGCCGTCGAGTTGGGAGGGGTCCTTGAGCTGCTGGCCACGGCTGCGGGGAACCACCACATATTTGGTTTGCAACCCGGGATGACCGCTCATATCCACCCACAGTTTCTCGAACTGACAAACCGGCATGATGTCCTCCTGCCCGTGCCCCCAACGCTTTTTCACCTCCTTGAGGGTGATATAGGTCGGCATCCTGCCGGCCATTGACCTAACCGCCTCCCCCACCCGCACTTTGTCCGCTAGATCGGCGCGGTTGAGCTTGAAGGCCGCCAGCAGCGAGTCGATCCGGATCCAGCAGGTGTTGGTGTTGTAATAGGAAAGCCGGAACTCGTCCTCCTCGCGGGGCATCGCCAACCCCTCGACCAGCCGGACGCGGCCATCGACCCGGGCCAGGCCGCCTCCGCGGTCCTCCAACCGCCGGGCGATGACCTCGAAGCTCAACCCGGCACCGCTGGCGAGATGCCAACCTAGCAATTCCGGGTCCACCGTGGCACCGACGGTATCGATATTGTGCATGACGAGCGTCTGCAACTGCGGGCGGTGGGTGAGCAGGTCGGCCAGCGTGCCGTTGAGCAGCAGGTTGGGAACCTCATACCAATGGCCCACCGGATGGAGGCACTGGGCGGGCAGATTGTCGGTGTAGTCCGCAGCCTCGCCCTGCGCCTGCGCCCAGTTGAGCAACGCCGTGCGCAGGCTTTCCCGGACTTTCTGCTGTTGGACATCGAGCACCTGCTGCGGCATTTCCTCCCAGGCGAAGCGCAAGTCCCGCACCGTGGGTACGAGCCGCAAGCCGATCGACCTACCCTCGGATAGCAGCAACGGTCCCTCATAACCATAGTTGCCATGATCCTCGAGAAACCGCCGGGTGGCGTCGTGCGAGAAGAAACTGGTGGTGAAAATGTGCGGCAGCGCGGTGCCGACGAGCTGGCTGAGCTTGCGGCTTTTCGCCAGATGCACCTCGATGAACGACCGGTGCCGCCCGTCGAGCTTGCAGAACGGATGGAGGGCCTTGACCACCCCCGCGCCCTGGGTCCACCGCGATCCGGCCCCGGCCGCCAGCGTGACCACGGCCACCTCGCCGGCCGCCAAGGCGCCGAGCCCGCGGCGAAGGTGATCGTCACCAAGCGCACCGGGGACGGTGGCATCAGTAAGATCGCCGGGTTCCACATCCTCAATCACGGTATTGGCCGGCAGGCGGTTCTGGGCGAGTCCCAGCCGCCCGCTCTTCAGGTCCTCCCGGATCTGCTCGTGGGTGGTGCGGTCGAACCCGGTCTCGGCAAGCAGTTGGACCAGTGACCGGTCGCTGCCGTCCTGGTCAGCGGGCTGTGGCAGCAACGAATCGAGCAAGGCCCCAAGCGAACCGGCAAGCTGCGGATGGCGGCGGGAAGCGGCGGTGAAATGATTGAGTTCACGGACCTGATGCGGCTGCAAGTCCTGCCGCGGCACCCGCAGCAGCGGCGGAATCCCAAGGGTATAATAGCCGGCCGGCAGCACCGCCTCCGGACCGGAAAGCAACTCGGACCGGGTCCCGCTCTCGTTGATCGCGAAATCATAGACCACCGGATCCATCGCAAACGGCAGCGCGCATTCCAGCGAACGCTTGGCCGCCGTCATGATTTCCAACAAGCGCCGCCGCCCCTCGTCGCGGCGGTCCGGGCTGAAGATGAAACCCATCCCGCCGCCGGCCATGCCGCCGAGCATCCAGAACCCGAGGAAGTCCTCGCCAAATTCCGCCGCCACCTCGGCGATGAGCGTTTCGGTGTAGTGGTTGCTGGCCCAGGGAATGATCGTCTGGATCGGCCCGCGGAAGTTGCCCGTGGTGGCCTCGCCGACTGCCGCGATGTCACCGGTGCGCAGTGCTTCAAGGATCCGCTCGAGCACACCATGGGTTTGCTGCCGCGCCTGCCATTCGGGTCCACAGCGCAGCAGATATTTTTCGGTGACCATTTCCAGCACGGGTCCCACGTTCTGCGCCATCCCCCCGTGCACCAACACGAGCGACTCCTGAAGTTTCCGGCGGGCTTCCGGCGGCACCGCTGCCTGATCGAGAATCCGGTGCTGCGGCATCAAGCGACCGCGGCTGATGCCGAATTCCGGATCGCCCTCTCCGGCCAGCGCGCCCACGATGAGTTTGATTCCCGGCCAGACTCCGCCCGAATCCTGCCAGCCGCCACCGGAGCCACCGAGCCATTCGCCTAACAATGCGCGGGCCAGCACGATCCGGCGTTCCTCCTCATCCAGCCCGCCGGTCAGCGAGCGGGCCTGGCCGGTGGCCCTCATGCAGGCGCTGATCAATGCCGCCAGCAGGTTGGTGGAAACCGCCAGCCGCGAGCCCTTGGGGATATTGTTGACATGACTGACCAGTTCCAGCCCCCGTCCCGGGCCCGCGATTTGCTCCAGCAACTCCGCCAGGCTGTGGCCGGAACCTTCGATCCCGGGCGGCACAATGCCACTGGCGATCAGCGCCGCCTTGAGCAGGCCGAGGTAGTCTTTGGCGAAGTCGAACACCTCCGCCAAACTGGAAACCACCGCCATGCAGCCGAGGTCCACGCTGATGAGGCGCAGCACCGGCTCGTCGATGACCCGCAACCAGGCCTCCACCGGCGGGCTGGGGGCGGCATCACGGCCATGCACCGCCAGATCGATCGAAACATTGAGCACCTTCGCCCCCTCCGGATAGTCCATCCCCAGGAAAAATATATCACTCCACCCGCAATGGGTCAGATCCATCCGCACCGGCGTGCACTCCCGCAAAATCGGATAGATCCCCGTCACCGGATCACGTTGCAACATTTCCGGGCGCAGGCGGAGCGGGTGGTCGGCCGGGTGTCCCATCCGGAACATCCACTGGTTGCCGCGCACGCTGCGCACGCTGCGGCGCACCTGGTCGGCCAGCGTTTGGAATGCCAGCCGGTGATAGGCTGCGGCCAGTGCGCTGCTGCCGGCATCGGAGGGGCCGTGGTCACGCTGGGATTTCAGGAACACCTCGATCGCCTCCTCGAACCGGCGGTCCAACAGATATTCGTAACCTTTGAAGGAAATCCGCCCCGCCCCGCCGGCCTGATGCGCCTCTGCCAACCGGACGGGAAGGTGGAACCGGTGGATGGCATACAGAAACAACAAGGCGCGCACCCGCTGGTAAAGGTTTCCGCTATCGCGGCGGAAGGTTTCGAGC
>JAIPKB010000227.1 GCA_021733795.1 Akkermansiaceae bacterium
GTCCTCGAACCGGAAGCCGATGGTATGGGTGCCGAGCGTGACCGGCCGGACTTCGACCCCGATCACGGCGCGGACCAGCACGCCACCGCCATCGGGAGCATGATTGCCGGAGTTGAGCATCAACGAAGCCGGGAATCCCGGAGCGAGCCACTTGGCCAGGCCTTCGCGCAGGGTGGCGATCAGAGAGGTGTCGCCAAAGGCGTCGAGTTCCACCAGGGTGGCCTCGGTTTCGATGAGGAAATTCTCCAAATCGACGGCCCACCGGGCGGGATTCGGCTGGGTGCCGGGAGTGGCTCCCAGCAGGAATTCGGTCCATCCGTTGTGCGGGATGGTACGAAGCCAAAGGGATCCATGGCGACTGGCGGATTTGGACGGAGGCTTGGCACAAGTGTTCATTAGCATTTTTGGTTAAACCTGAGATAAGTGAATTGGTCGCGGCCTTTACGCGCATTTCTCTGGTGATGTTTCGGAAATATGCGATCATTAGGTAGTTTTAATGAAGACGCCAACGTGAACTCCGGCAAGTGGATGCCCTTACCCTGCCAGGATCAATGCTTGAGCCGCTCTTCTCAGGTGGCTGTTTTGTGGCCGTTTCGCGATTTTGGCTGGTGTTTTCCCGGTGAGGGGGTAGCTTGCGTGCCGACCTTGTTTCCCATGCGCCTGTTTTTCCATATTCTGCCGTGCCTGTTGGTGGTGGCCTGCGCCACCGGCAAAAAGTCGGATGATTCGGCGGATATCGGCAAGACGATGAGCCAGCGGTTCAACGGAAAATCGATCAAGCAGGATGCCAACGGCAATTGGCCTAGCGGGGTGGCGAACTCGAAGCTCCCGGAGTCGGACCGCAAGTCCGGCTATTTCACCGGTGACTCGAACCTCCCGAAGGCGTATCAGGCCGGAGAATACAAGAAAAGCAGTTGGTGGGGCGGCAAAACCTACAAGCCGGGGGCATACGCCGGCAATACCGATGGCAGCCGGTTCCAGACCGCATCGCGGGCGCAGGGCCAGGGGGCGCGTGAGTCCGGGGTGGCGGCGGGCGGCGTGGGTATCCACCAAACCGGGGCCTATGAGACCGGAGCTTCCCGCGAGGGCGGGGCGAAACCGGTTGATAAACCCACGGACGCGGTGACCGCCAACCGCCGGGAGACCTATCCGGAACCGGTGGTCTCAGGCTGGAAAGAGCAGCGGCGGATGGACCTTAAAACCACCAATCGCATTCTGGGACGAAATTGACCGGACGCGCCACACAATTGGACGGATTGCGGGCGCTGGCCCTGCTGGGAGTGGCATGGTTCCACTGGACGCCGCCGGCGTGGCAGGGTGGGCTGCCGTGGCCGGTGGGGATTTATTACTTTTTCGCGTTGAGCGGATATCTGATCACCGGCGGTCTGCTGCGTGACCGGGAGCGGAGTGAAAGTGCCGGAGGGGGCTGGCGCGGGGCGGCGCTGAAGCGCTTTCTGTGGCGGCGCGGGCTGCGGATTCTGGCACCGTATTATGCGGCCTTGTTGCTCGGTTGCTTGTTCCGGGCCAAGGATCTGGCGGCGGCCCCGTTGTGGTACGTGCTGCATCTGTCCAACTGGCACATGGCGCTGGCGGGATGGGCGGATTTCACCTCGCACTTCTGGACCTTGGCGGTGCAGCAGCAATTTTACGTGGTATGGCCATTCCTCATCTGGTGGGTGCCACGGCGCTGGTTGTTGCCGGCGCTGCTGGCTGTGGCGGCGATGGGGCCGGCGACGCGGGCGCTGACCCCATGGCTCGCGCAGTGGTTTGTGGAACCGGGGATCGTGACTCCCGCGCAGCTTGATTTTCTGGCCCTTGGAGCGGTGTTGGCGGTGGCCGAGCGCCGGGGATTGTCGCTGACCCACCCGGGATTGCGGTGGGCGGGCATGCTCGGGGTGGGGGGCTTTGCCGCGTGCTATGCCCTCAGGCAGGGTGGCTTGGAAGGCCCGTGGGGATATCCGCTGGAGTTGTTGTTGCTGGCGGTGGGCTGCTGCGGGCTGATCGCGGCGGCTGTCCCTGGATTTGGCGGTTGGCGCGGGTCTCTGCTCAATCATCCGGTACTCCAATACATCGGCAAACTGTCCTACAGTCTCTACCTGCTGCACAATTTCGCCCCGGTAATGGACTGGGTGCTTTGTTATTGCCAGCTGTCATGGACGCTCACCGGTGCCGGATTGCTGATCCGCTTGCCGGTGCTGGCCTTGTTCTCGTGGGGTCTGGCTTGGCTGTCCTGGCGCTACATCGAAGTCCCCATGGGCCGTTTGGCAGCGGAAAAGCGCTGATTTTTTGATGAATCGTCCGCTAGTGCAAAATTGCCATTGATTCCCTTGCCGCTCCGGTCTTAGATTCTGCCCGCCCGACCCATCCACGGGCGATTCAACGCATGATCGAAAAACTTCATAGATATCGGACCCTTCTTGTCCTCGGACTTGTTCTTGTCGCCGCGGCATTGGTCATCGGCATGGGGAGTGGCGGCCAGCGCTCGGCGGGCGGTGCCCGTGCGGTGTTGGGCGTGGCAGGCAAAACCTACGACAGCCGAGACTACCAAAAACTCGCCGTGGCCCCGGTCCAGCTATCCCAGATGATGCTGAGAATGGGCGATTTCGCGATGTACCAGTTCGTGTTCGAGTTGGCCAAGGGGGCCACCTCCCAGGATGACATGGCCGAGAAGTTCTTCGTCGGCCGGGTGATCCTGCGCAACGCCCGCGACGAATACGGGATCCATCCCGGTGCCCCCGAGGTCTCGGATTTCATTCGCGAAATGCGGGCCTTCGCCGACACCCCGGCCCGCGAGCCCGGGGTTCCTCCCGCCGCCGGCGCTTTCGATGAAAAGAAATACCGCGAGTTCATCGACAGGACGATCGGTCGGCTGGGGCTGACCGAGAACGATTTCCTCGACCTCGCCGCCGACATGCTGGCGCTGAGCAAGCTCAAGTCCGTCCTCGGCTCCGGTGTGGTGGCCGACCGCGATTCGGTGGCCACCGAGAATCTGCTCAAGCGGCAGACGATCACCGCGGACATCGCGCGCTTCGATCTCACCCCCTTCGAAGAGAAAATCCAGCCCAGCGAGCAGGAGATCAAGGACTACTGGGGCCCGATCAAGGACGAGTTCAAGACGGAGGCGCGCCGGAAGTTTTCCTACGTGCTGGTGACCCCGGTGTTTCCGGTGGAGCCTGCGGCTGAGGATGAACCCAAGGAAACCCTCGCCGAGGCCGCCGCCACCCCCGAGGCGAGGGAGGCCGCCCGTAAGAAACGCGAGGAGGAAAAAACCTTGAAGGCCGCTGCCGCCGCCGACAAACGCCGCGAAATCCAGATGGATGTGGATGTCAAGGTGGACGAATTCACCACCACCCTTGAAGACAACGTCACCAAACCGGGGGGCAAGACCTTCGAGGAAATGTGCCAGGAAAACGGCTGGGTGGTCAAAACCACCGACCTGTTCACCCTCAAGGATGTGCCGGCGGAACTCGATCTAACCATCCGGGCGTCGAGCCAGGGCGGCAAGGCGATCGACGGGCTGTTCAAAATCCACCCGAATGGCGAGGATGAGATTTCCAAATACTCCCAGCCGATTCCGGTGGGTGACGGCCAGTGGCTGATCGCCCGTCTGGATGGCGAGGAAAAGGTCCGTGAAATGACCTATTCCGAAGCCCGGGCGGACGCCCGTGCCAAACTGATCGAGATCAAATCCACCGCCGACATGAAGGCCGCCGCAGAGGAGGCCATCAAGCAGGTCAAGGAGGCGCTCGCCGCCGGTAAGTCGTTCGCCGATGCCGCCAAGGAGGCGGGTACGGTGGAGAGCAAGTCAATCACCGACCTGACCAGTGCGCGGCCCGCGGATTCCGCCACCGAACCAAGCAATTTGTTCCAGGCCGTCTCCACGGTGGATCCGGGCACGTTTGGCGATGTGATCATGGAGCTGGACCGGGCCTTCATTGCGTATGTGGTGAAACGCGAGGTAGTCAAGGATCCTAACAGTACGACCACCGTGGATTCCGCCGTGTCGATGGCCAACAACACGCAGGGGACCCTGATTTTCGACTCCTGGCTCGCCGCCCGGGTGGAGGATGCCAAGGTCGATCAGATCTACAAGCACCAGTAAATGCCGCCGGATCCGGCTGTCCCGGTGCCGAGGGGCGGCGGGGTGTTTCACCATGGCATGATTCCAAGCCATTTCCCCTGACTGTCACCGTGTTCTATCTAACCACCGCAATCGATTACACGAACGGCTCGCCGCACATCGGCCATGCTTATGAGAAGGTGCTGGCCGACGTCCTCGCCCGCTACCGCCGGTTGCGCGGCGACGAGGTGTTTTTTCTAACCGGGGTGGACCAGCACGGCCAGAAGGTGCAACAGACCGCCGAGAAGGAGGGGGTGCATCCCGCCACCTTCGTCAAGCGCACCACCAGGAAATTCCTCAACCTGTGGGAGAAGCTCGGTGTGGATTACGACGGCTGGGCGGAGACGGTTGACCCGCGTCACAAGGCCTGCGTGCAGGGGATTCTAACGGGATTGAAGGAACGGGGGTTGCTCTATAAGAAGGGCCATTCCGGCCATTACTCGGTGCGGCAGGAGCAGTTTCTATCCGACCGCGACCGCGGCGAGTCCGGCGACTTCGGTCCCGAATGGGGCGAGGTGGTGCTGTTCGAGGAAGAAAACTGGTATTTCAAGCTGAGCGACCAGACGGGCTGGCTCAAGGCCTATCTGGAGAGCTGTCAGGACGCGGTGCTGCCGTTGTTCCGCAAGGCGGAGTTGCTCAACGCGCTGGAGCGCAATTCAGGCACGGACCTGTGCATTTCCCGTCCCAAGGAGCGGCTCCGCTGGGGGATCGAGCTGCCATTTGACCCGGACTATGTGACGTACGTCTGGTTCGATGCGCTGATCAACTATGTTTCCTTTGCCGGCTATCAGGCGGCGGCGGACGCCGGGTTGCCGGATTTCTCCAGGCTGTGGACCACCGACGAACGTCCGGTTCACATCATCGGCAAGGATATTCTGGTGCCCGCCCACGGGATCTACTGGCTCTGCATGTTGCACGCCATGGGCTTCCCCGATGCTGAAATGCCGCGGCTGCTCGTCCACGGCTGGTGGAACATCCGCGGCGAGAAAATGAGCAAGTCGCTGGGAAACATCGTGGACCCTGACGAACTCGCGGAGCACTTCGGCGTGGCGGCACTCCGCTATTACCTGATGCGCGATATCAGCACCGGCCGCGACTCGGATTTCGATCTCGACCGGTTGGTGATGCTGTTCAATACCGAGCTGGCCAACGAGCTGGGCAACCTGTGCAACCGCGCACTCAACATGAGCCAGCGGTTCACGGCGGGCGTCCTTGGTCACGGCGGAGAGGTCACGGCCGAGGATGAGGCACTGCAGTCCTCCTTAACCGAAGCCACCGCCGCCTGGCGCGCCGCGATGGACGAGTTCGAGGTTTCCAAGGCGCTGGAGGCGATCAACCGGCATGTGGCCCACTGCAACGGCTACGCCGAGCGGATGAAACCCTGGGAACTCAACAAGGATCCGGCACAGCAGGAGCGTCTGGCAACCGTGCTTTATCATCTGGCGGAGAGCGTGGCGCATTGTGCCGTGCTGCTCTCACCCGTGCTGCCGGAAGCCGCCGCCAAGCTGGCCGATCAACTGAAGCTGGAGGGTTTTTCCGACCTCAAGCTGGCCGACCTCAAATGGGGATTGCTCGCGGAAGGCCATGCCATCGGCAAACCCAAGCCGGTGTTCCCGCGGATCGTGGTGGAAGAGCCGGCGGAGTGATGGATGTGGTGTGTGGAGTGATCGATGATGGTGAGGGCCGGGTGCTGGCATGCCGGCGGCCGGAGGGGGGGCATCTGGCCGGCTTGTGGGAGTTTCCGGGAGGCAAGGTGGAAGCAGGCGAATCCGCGTCGGCGGCCTTGGTAAGGGAAATGCGGGAGGAACTGGCGGTGGCGGTGGATGTGGGAATGCCACTCACCCCGGTGCTTTGGGATGACGGCCAGCGGACGATCCGGCTGATTCCGCTTCGCTGCCGGATAGTGGGAGGTGTGCTTTCCTTGTTAGAACACGCCGAGTGCCGCTGGTGCGACGCGGAGGCGGCGGGTGAGCTCGCGTGGGCACCGGCGGATCTGCCGGTGCTCGGGGAGGTGTTCAGCCCCGCCTGCGTTCGAGGAGCACGAGCATCAGAAAGGCAAGAAACAGGTTGAGTTCCTCGCGCGGGGTGAGGTCGCCGAGTTTTTCGATGGTGAACCGGCCCTCCCAGAAGGCGGGTTGTTTGGTGAGCCTCATGACGGGGAAGGCATCGGCCCGGGTGGCGATGTATTTGGGGTGGCAGAAATAGCCGGTGAACATGCCGAGGATCGGGATTTCCCCGAGCAGCGAGTCGAGCACCTTGGCACCGGGGTTTTCCTCGCGGATGGAGAAATCCGGGGTGTTGTCGCCCGGATTGAAGACTTCGTAGTGGGCGCGCCAGAGCGAGCGCCAGCCACGGCGGCCCACACTGCCGATCTCGGTGCCGCTGCCGTCGGTGGCGCGGTAGCGGGCGGACCAGTCGATGACCTTGTTGGCCTTGATCTCGGCGAGCCGGGTGCCTTGGGTGGCGTCCGTCCAAATCTCGACGTGTTCCTTGAATTTGAGGAGTTTCTGGCGGGTGTAGAGCACGGTTCTGCCTGCGACGTCGGTGACCGTGGCCTGGCTGGCGAGAGCGAGGAGCTTGAACGAGAGGGTGAGCGGGTATTGGAGTCCCAGCAGGTGGCGGGCAATGTCATCCGAGGGTGGAGCGGTGGGCAGGGCGGGCGGGGCGTAGGGGTCTTGCGGGTTCATGGTGGGTTCTGCGGGTTCTGCGGGCCCATGGTGGCGCGAGTCAACTGGAAAAGACCGGGCGATGCAAGCAAATGCGGGAAAATGATCGGAGGGTGGGTGGTACGCTTGCCAATCCTCTGTGCAATAATCCGCCGTGCGCGGATCGGTGAGTCGGATGATTTCCGCTGGACGGACTACCAAGGAAGTGTCAAAGAAGGTCCATGCCCTGCGCCAAACCATCAACCCCCGGGAGAAAACCAATCTATCAGGCAATTGATGTTAATCCGCGAGGACTGGTTCCATTTGGCTTGGCCAGAATCGCTGCCGCGGTGGTGCTTGGGGTGGCGGCGGCAGGTGGTGCGGGTGCCGGCACCGAGCTGGCGGGGCTCCCTAACATCTTGTTCGCCATTGCCGACGACTGGGGGCTGCATGGCGGGGCCTATGGCACCCGCTGGGTGAGCACGCCGGCGTTTGACCGGGTGGCTGCCGAGGGGCTGCGGTTCACCCGGGCCTACACGCCCAATGCCAAGTGCGCGCCATCGCGGGCGTGCATTCTAACAGGTCGCAATTCCTGGCAACTCAAGGAGGCGGGGAATCACGTGTGTTTTTTTCCGGCTGAATTCAAAGGTTGGGGCGAGGCGCTGGCCGAGCACGGGTGGTTTGTGGGTTACACCCAGAAGGGCTGGGGGCCCGGGGTGGCGAAGAACGTGGCCGGCATGCCCCGCGCGATGACCGGCGTGGCATTCAACCAGCGCAAGGCCAAGCCGCCCGCCAACGGCATCAGCGACAATGATTATGCGGGCAACTTCGAGGCGTTTCTGGATGCGGCCCCGGCCGGCACGCCGTGGTGTTTCTGGTATGGGGCGATCGAGCCGCACCGGGGCTATGAATTCGGCTCGGGAGTGGCCAAGGGCGGGAGGAAACTCGCGGACATCGACCGGGTGCCCGGCTACTGGCCGGACAACGAGACCGTGCGCAACGACATGCTCGACTACGCGTTCGAGGTGGAACATTTCGACCGCCATCTCGGCCGCATGCTCGCAACCCTCGACCAGCGGGGGTTGTTGGAAAACACCCTGGTCATCGTCACCTCCGACCATGGGATGCCATTCCCCCGGGTGAAGGGCAATACCTACGAGTTTGCCAACCATATTCCGTTTGCCGCCATGTGGAAGCGGGGGATCGCCAAGCCCGGACGCGTGGTGGATGATTTCATCAGCTTCATCGACATCGCCCCGACCTTGGTCGAGTTGGCGGGGCTGACGTGGGCGGACACCGGCATGGCGGCACCCGCCGGCCGGAGCCTAACCGAAATCTTCCGGTCGGAGAAATCGGGCATCATCCAGCCGGATCGGGATCATGTGCTGATTGGCAAGGAGCGCACCGATGTGGGGCGTCCACATGATTGGGGCTACCCGACCCGCGGGATCGTCCGCGGCGACTGGCTCTATCTGCGCAATTTCGAGCCGACCCGCTGGCCGGCGGGCAATCCGGAGACCGGCTATCTCGACTGTGACGGTGGCGCGACCAAGACCGACATTCTGGCGAACCACCGCCAGCATCCCGATGACCCGCACTGGGCCTGGTGTTTCGGGCTGCGGCCGGCGGAGGAGTTATATAATCTACGCGACGACCCGGACTGTCTGCGCAATCTGGCGGTGCACGCCGGTCATGAAAGCACCCGTGCCCCGCTGATGGACGCGCTGTTCGCCGAGTTGAAACAGCAGGGCGATCCCCGGATGTCCGGGCAGGGCGGGGTGTTCGACCGTTATCCCAACGCGGACCCGAGAACGGCCGGGTTCTACGAACGATTCATGCGCGGTGAAAATGTCCGCGCCGGCTGGGTGAGCCCCAGCGACTTCGAGCAGCCGGCGGCAAAGTAAGGGCGGCGGTCTGTATCTGTTGGATCTCACGGTTCCATCTTCAGCCGGTAGAACATGCGGCTGAAGGCGGCGTCTTCCGGGAGATGGCGGGAAAGCACGCCCGTGCCGGCGTAGTCGCTCGCGCAGCGGCGGGTGGTCCAGTTGGCCAAGTCCGGGGACGACTCGACAACGTAGGGGGCGAACCGCACGGCGGACCAATCGAGGCGGCGGTCCGGCAGGGACCCGATCATCAGCCGGGCCGGGCCGCTGGCTGGGTTGTTAGGGTCGGTTTGCAGATAGAGTTCGACGCGGTTGACCAGTCCGTCGCCATCGGGGTCGGACTCCGGGTGGCTGGGAGATCCGGCGTTTCCCGGGGTGGTGGTGCCGAAGTTGGCGAGCATCCATGAATCCGGCAGGCCATCGGCCGGCGTGGTGTCCTTCCAGAAACCGATGAGCCGCACCTTGATGACGGGTGAGTAGTGGGTGCCGTCGAACCATCGGTAGCTGAGGGTGTCATAGCTGGTGCCGGCGGCAATTCCGTCGTCGGAGATCCGGGCCTCGTAGAAGGATGCCGCCGTGTAGATGGCGGTTCCCGGGACCGTGGTGGTATCGAAGCTGGTGGTAGGCGTGAGAATCTCCAGGGAGTGCCCCGCCGGAGTTTGGAGATCGCCGCCGTAGAGATGAACCCGGTCGATGCCGTAGCCGGTGGGTTGCGAGCCGTAGGCCGGTTGGGTGGTGACGATTTGCAGGAGGCGCTCCAGACCGAATGGCGGGGTGTTGTCGAGGGGATGGCCGAAGGTGGCGCGGTCCGCATCATAGCCGGTGATCGAGGCACCCCGGCCGTCGTTGTTGACCCGGAAATACATGGTGGCATTGGCGAGGATGGGATTCGGCTCGTTAGAGGTCTCGCTGGAGTGGGCGATGCCGATGGCGTGGCCGATTTCGTGGGTGAGGACTTCCTTCCAGATGGCCGGGTTGGCGGTGACGCTGCTGCGGTGGTTGAGGATCACGTAGCCGTAGGTCAGTTCATTGAACCCCTGCCCGGCGACGGTGGCACCGGACTTGCCCTCGGCACCGGTGCTGTAAGTCGCTGAGCCACCGCCGATCCCAAGGGTCGTGGTGGAGGCGATGGCGTTGAAGGTGTCGTGCAATTGGAGGCGGAGGCTGCGGTCTTCGGTGCGGACAAAGTCGACCCTATTGCCGAAAGTGGTAAGGCCATTGAAGCGGAAGCTCAGCGACGAGGCTCCGGACCAGGCGGCGAGCGCCTCGGCCACCGCGGCCAGTGCCTGATCCTG
>JAIPKB010000228.1 GCA_021733795.1 Akkermansiaceae bacterium
TCCCGCAGCCTCCGGCCGGGAGGAATCCACTGATGGTGTGAGCCGCAGCAAACGCCGCCGGGAAAAACGCAAGCTCCGCCGCCAACAGCAGCAACTCAAGCACCCGCATCAAAACCAAGCACGGGATCAACCGCAGCGGGACCAACCCAGATACCCGCAGCGACAGCAGGGCCAGCACCGCAACCAGCGCAACCCACGCAACAACCCCAGTCAGTCGCCCGCCGAATCCAACATCCCGATTGTTCTAACCGGCCCGAAAATCGATACCGCCGGCATGTTGGAACTGGCCCCCAAGGGCTATGGCTTCCTGCGCGTGGCCAGCAAGAATTTCGAGCAGGCCCGCGATGATATCTTTCTCCCGCCGGAAATCGTCCGCCGCTACAATCTCCGTCACTGCCAGTGGATCCACGGGGTCTATCAAGACGGGTCCCGCGGACCCCAACTGGTGGAAGTCACCAAGGTCAATGGCCTGGCTCCGGAAGCCGCGGCCAAAACCCCGCACTTCGACGAACTCAAGGCGATCAACCCCACCCGCCGCCTCAGCTTCGAGACCACCCCGGAACGCCACACCACCCGCGTCATTGATATCATGACGCCCGTCGGTCGCGGCCAGCGCGGACTCATCGTGTCCCCGCCCCGCTCCGGCAAAACCACCATGCTGCTCCACACCGCCGAAGCGATCCGGGAGAAATACAGCGAGGCCGCCAGTGAGTCGCCTCTCCACCTGATGGTGCTGCTGGTGGACGAGCGACCCGAGGAGGTTACCGAGTTCCGCCGCGCCCTGCCCGACGCGGAGATTTACGCCAGTTCCAACGACGAAAACCCCCGCAACCACTGCCGCATCGCCGAGCTGGCGATCGAGCGCGCCAAACGCCTGGTCGAGGCCGGGCAGGATGTGTTCCTGCTCATGGATTCCATCACCCGCCTCGCCCGCGCCTATAACTCCACCATGAACAACAAGGGCCGCGGCACCGCCTCCGGCGGGATCACCATCGGCGCGCTGGAAGTCCCCCGCCGCCTGTTCGCCGCCGCCCGCAACACCCGCGGCGCCGGCTCGCTCACCATCCTCGCCACCGCCCTCATCCAGACCAATTCCCGCGCCGATGAAGCGATCTTCCTCGAGTTCAAGGGCACCGGCAACATGGAACTCGTCCTCGACCGCAAGATCGCGGAAAACTACCTCTATCCGGCCGTGGACATCTTCAAGTCCGGCACCCGCCGCGAGGAACTCCTGCTCCCCGAGCACATGCTCCACAAGATCCACATGATCCGCCGCGGCCTCGCCGGCCACCGCCCGCTCGAGGCCATGGAACGCCTGTTGTTCTTCCTCAAGAAGTTTCCTAACAACCCGCAGATGCTGCTGGAAATCAAAGGCTAGCCGGAAACCGGCCGCCATCGCCCGTCGTGCCAGACCATCCGTCAACCCCGCAGGCACCCATCGAAGTCGAGGTCCTCGAGATCGACGGCCAGGCACCCGCCGCCCCATCGCCGGTCTCCGCTTCGCCGCCCCCGCCCGGCCTGCGTCCCTACAACCCGTGGGATGATCGCGAGTCGGACGAGACACCCGGTTCGCCCTTCTCCCGCGCCACCTGGCAGGCTGGCACCGGCCAACTCCGCACCCTCAATCCCATCTGGTGGCCGCTGATCCTGATCCTCGGCTGTATCGCCCTGTTCCTCATCCTAACCGTCGGCGTGATGCTGGCCATCGTCTTCCTCACCTTCCGCCTCCTCCGCGGCATCCTCCGCGCCCTGTTCTCGTAGCCTGAAATGACAGAAGACTTTGAGACAGAAGACAGAAGACCAGATTTCACCGCCGAGCGCTCTCCCGTGGCCGCGTTGGTCACAACGCGTGCGCCTGAGCAAGCCAACTCTCCCGTGGCCGCGTTGGTCACAACGTGTGCGCCTGAGCAAGCCAACTCTCAAGTAGCCGCGTTGGTCACAACGCGTGCGCCGGAGCAAGCCAATGGCCCGGTTCCTTCTTCTCTGCGCCGGACCGCCGCCCCCCCTGTCGCCCGCGCTTTGCGAAGCAAGCGAGCATCTGGTGAAACCCGACTCCCTACGATCTCACGCCACGACCAGCGCCAACCGCCCGCCACTGCTACGGTTTCCTAGGATGCTTGGGGGATTTCGGTGTGGGAGCGAAGGCGGCATCCAGCTTGTCGAGCAGGGCGAGCCCGGCTTTTGCGGAACCGCCGGTCGCAAGTGCGCGGAAGCGGGTTTCCGCGTCGAATTCCGCGATGCTGATGGTGGCGAACTCCTCGATCAACTTGTTGACGCTGAGATCCCGGTGTTTGGCCAATTGGCGCAAGCGGGCGTGTTTATCGTCTGGAAGGCGGATGGTCAGGGTGCTCATGGGATGTGGGATAGAAATTGGCGTGGAAGTCGTGATAGCACCCATGCTGTCAGATGCAAGGCCATTTTGCCGCCAAGACGCCAAGTGCTGAAAAAAAAAATTGAATTTGGACCTTTCTTACCTTGGCGTGCTTGGCGTCTTGGCGGTTCAAATCCGCTCATCGCCACCCGCACCCCCACAAAAACCACGCTTTCCATCCTGCTCCGGAGCTGTCAGGGTCCCCTCCAGCCATGCGCCTCGCCGTGATCAATATCGTGGGACTTTCCCGCTCCCTGCTCGGGCCACACACGCCCGCGCTCAGCGCGTTTGCGGAGCGCGGAGGCATCCAGTCGCATCCGCCGGCGTTTCCTGCCCTCACCTGCACCGCGCAATCATCCATCGTCACCGGCCGGGGCCCGGCCGACCACGGGATCGTCGGCAACGGCTGGTATGACCGGGAGGCGGCGGAGGTGAAATTCTGGAAACAAAGCAACCACCTGGTCCGCGGCGAAAAGCTCTGGGACAAGCTGCGCCGCGAGGTCCCCGGCTTCACCTGCGCCAAGCTGTTCTGGTGGTATAACATGTATGCCAACGTCGATTTCGCGATCACCCCGCGCCCGCTCTATCCGGCGGACGGGCGCAAGGTGTTTGATGTCCACACCCAGCCGATGCTGCTGCGCGATGACCTCAAACGCGCACTGGGCGACTTTCCCTTCCCCGCCTTCTGGGGCCCGGCCGCCGGCATCGCCTCCTCCGAGTGGATCGCCGCCGCCGCCCGCTGGATCGAGGAACAACACGCCCCCACCCTCAGCCTGGTCTATCTGCCCCACCTCGACTACCCACTCCAGAAACTCGGGCCGGATTCGCCGGAAATCCCCGCCGAGCTGGCAAAAATCGATCGCGTCGCCGGCGAACTCATCCACTTCTACGAATCCCGCGGCCTCCGGGTGATCGCGCTCTCCGAATACGGCATCTCCCCGGTCCGCCGCGCCATCCACCCCAACCGCCTGTTCCGGGCCAAAGGCTGGCTCCAACTGAAATCCGAACTCGGCCGCGAAACCCTCGACTGCGGCGGCTGCCGCGCGTTCGCCGTGGCCGACCACCAGGTGGCCCATATCTATCTGAACGACCCGGCGCTGCGCGATGAAGTCCAGTCATTGTTGGAATCCACCCCCGGCATTGCCGAGGTCCGCACTCCAGAGTCCGCCTGGGGCAGTGCCAGCGGCCCCGCCGCCGAACGCGCCGGCGATCTCATCGCCGTAGCCGAGCCCGACGCCTGGTTCACCTATTATTTCTGGGACGACGACACCCTCGCGCCCGACTACGCCCGCACCA
The DNA here is from genome assembly GCA_021733795.1 of Akkermansiaceae bacterium. GTDB lineage: Bacteria > Verrucomicrobiota > Verrucomicrobiia > Verrucomicrobiales > Akkermansiaceae > Luteolibacter. The sequence continues at coordinate 3,668 of JAIPKB010000228.1, forward strand.
TCGACATCCACCGCAAACCGGGCTACGACCCGTGCGAGTTGTTCATCGATCCCACTCTAACCGCTCCCAAGCTCCGCATTGCCGGATTTCTGCTGAAGAAAAAACTCGGTCTGCGGGGGCTGTTGGACGTCATCCCGCTCGACGCCTCGCTCGTCCGCGGCTCCCACGGCCGCGACCGGGTCCCGGATTCCGAACAGCCGGTCGTGCTCGGACTCGACCGTCCCGTCCACGGCCCGGAAGACATCCATCAGGGCATGATTGACCTGCTATGCCCATGATAGGGATCACTGTCCGAACGCGGCCGCCAGTGACGCCAGATCGCCGGGTGCCGCACGGTCGGCCGCCAGGATCGCCTCGCGTTGCATTTGGATCAACTCGCCAATCCCCTTGCGTGACAGGTCCAACATCGCCGCCATTTCCTCGCCGGAAAACACCGCTTCCTCGCCACTGCCCTGGATTTCCACAAACTCGTTGTTTTCCGTCATCACCACGTTGAAATCCACCGCCGCATCCCGGTCCTCCGGATAGTTGAGGTCCAGCACCGGGGTTTGCTCATACACGCCGGCGGAAACCGCCGCCACCAGTTTCCTGAGTGGAAAGTCCTTGAGCTTGCCTTGGGCGAACAGCCGGTTGAAGGCGATCGCCACCGCCACGCAACCGCCGGTGATCGAGGCCGTGCGGGTGCCACCGTCCGCCTGGAGCACGTCGCAGTCCACCCAGATCGTCCGCTGGCCGACCTTCTTGAGGTCCACCACCGCCCGCAGCGCGCGGCCGATCAGCCGCTGGATTTCCGACGAGCGTCCGTCGAGCTTGCCGCGGGTGATATCCCGTCCTTTCCGGTCGAGCGTGGAGTATGGCAGCATTGCGTACTCGGCGGTGAGCCAGCCACCCTCCACCCGTTGGGCGCGCATCCAGCGCGGCACATCCTCCTCCACCGTGGCCGCGCAGATCACCCGGGTGTTGCCGAACGATACCAACACGGACCCGGTAGCGTGGGGGGCCACGTTCGGAATGAAGGAAATCTCACGGAGTTGGTCAGCTTGGCGTCCATCGGGGCGGTTCATGCCGGAGTCAAACCCATCCGGCACCGCCACGCAAGCCGGAAACCCAACACTTTCCACGCTTGCATAGTGAGGTTGCCCACGCTCTACTTCGCGGCAGATGACCATCCCCGAAAAACAACAACAACTGCTCGACGATCTGAACCTGTTCCAGGACTGGACCGAACGATACGAATACGTCATCGGCCTCGGCAAGCGCCTCGCCCCGCTCGCCGCGTCTGCCAAAACCTCCGAACACCTCATCAGGGGCTGCCAGTCCCAGGTTTGGCTGGACGCTTCCTTTCAGGACGGCAAGGTCCGCTATTTTGCCGACTCAGACTCGGTCATCACCAAGGGCATGATCGCCCTGTTTGTAAATGTTCTGGATAATCAATCGCCGGACGACATCCTCCAGGCGGACATGTCATTCATCGAACAAACCGGACTCAAGGAGCACCTCGCCCCCACCCGTGCCAACGCCCTGAGCCTGATGGCCACCCAGATGAAACAACGCGCGCTGGCGTTCGCCGGAAATCCGGGCTGAAAGCTACTCCCGGCTCACGATTCCGCATCTGCGGGCGGCGGGCCATCCGGATTTCCGGGCGGTCGCCCCTGCGGGCGGCGGGGCGGCGACTTCGGTTGCCGGGGCTCCCGCGCCCCCCGTAGCTCACCCTTGGGCTCGAGCTTGGAAAACTCCGTGAAATCAAGTTTCAGGTCCTTGTTGGCATCGAGATGCCCGAAACGGCCTTCCGCCTTATCCTTGTCCAAATTCCGGACCATGGGAGCCTTGCCAAACTCCTCGAAGGTCAGCGTCCCGTCCCCATTCTGGTCAAGTCCGCGGAACAACCCGCGCAAATCGCGCGACCCCATACCGCCCGGTCTCCCTGCCGGCGGATGATCCTTGCCTGAAATCACGCCGTCCCCGTTCACATCCAACCGGTGAAAAAGGGCCTCCAACCGTTCGGGTTTGAGCTTCTTGAACACCTCACCCGCCTTGAATTCCTCGAGGCTGATGCTGCCGCTCTTGTCCGTATCCAACTCAGCCAACCGGGGCACCTTGGGCACCCGGTTGTCCTGGGGCCGGAACATCTGCCCCAACTCGCCGCGGCTCAGACTGCCATTGCCATCCTTGTCCAGACGCTTGAACAACTTTCCGCGCTTGTCCTCCGGCAGGCTGTTCACCCGCACCATCTGGTCGAACTCGTCGCGTGAAATGACCCCATTGCCATCGCGGTCGGCCGTCTTCCAGCCTCCGGCAAACGGTTGCCGGTGCCATGTACCACGAGAACCCTCGGGCATCGGCTTTCCATCACCGCGCGGGGCTTCAGGCTCCGCAGCAAAAAGCACCGGAGTCCAAAAACCGATCCATATAATCGAAATAGGCGTCATCTTCATGATTCTTCGGGAAAATTTCATAGCTCATACTCACAGGAACCGCCAATACAAACTCCCAAATCATCAAAAAGTTTCGCCAAATCCTCCCCGCTGCGCCAGGCACCCCTCTGGCGATACCCATCCGCGACATTCTGGAGTTCCAGTTGACAGAACCTCCGCCGCCGCCCACCTTCGCGCCGCTTTGCCCGTTTACCTATGATTTTCAAGAGCCTATGCCGCCACGCCGAAATCGGTGCCAATTCCTACCTGCTGGAGACCTCCTCCGCCAGGGTGGTCCTCGATGCCGGGATGCACCCGAAACACGAAGGGGCGGAGGCCATCCCGCACTTTGAAATGCTGGAGGACGGCTCGGTGGACTCGGTGGTGATCACCCATTCCCATCTGGACCACGTGGGTACCCTGCCGCTGCTCATGGAAGGCCAACCGCAGTCCAAAGTCTTTCTCACCCAGGAAACCGCCGATCTGGCCCTGGCCCTGCTCCACAACTCGGTTAGCGTGATGCAGTCCAAACGCATCGAACTGGGGCTCACCGAGTATCCCCTCTTCGAGCACCGCGACCTCGACCAACTGAAACGCTCCTTCGAACGCCGTAGTATCGAGCGCCCGTTCGCGCTGGATGCCGCAGGCACCGTGCGCGGTACCTTTCACGATGCCGGCCACATTCTTGGCTCGGTGGGTGTCACCATCGAAGCGGAGGGCAAACGCGTGTTCTATACCGGCGATGTCAATTTCGAGGACGCCACGATCCAGAAAGGTGCCATGTTTCCGGAAGAACCCGTGGATGCGATCATTGTGGAAACCACCCGCGGCAACTACGTCCGGCCGCCGGACTACTCCTGGGATAACGAGGAGGACGCCCTGGCCGAATGTATCGCCAGGGTGCTCGCCCGCAAGGGCTCCGCGCTCATCCCCGTGTTCGCGATCGGCAAAACCCAAGCGGTGCTGGGGATGATCCACCGCTTCAAACGGCAACATCTCATCCCGCGCAAGGCCCCGGTTTACATCGGCGGCCTCAGCACCAAAATGACGCTCATCTACGACAACTACAGCGACGTCTCACGCCGCCGGATGCCAGGCTTCGATTTCCTAACCGACATGGAGGTTGAAACCGGCGACCGCCGCCGCCGCGGACCGATCCCATTCATCTCCGGCTGTATCTACGTGCTCTCCAGCGGCATGATGACCCCCAAGACCACCTCGAATACCTTCGCCCGCCTGGGACTGCTCGAACACAAGAAGCACGGCCTGTTTTTCGTCGGCTACACCGATCCCGTGTCGCCCGGCGGCATGATCCGCGCCGCCAACCCGGGCGATGCGGTCACCCTGGACCCCGCCTATCCGCCGGTGCCGCTGCGCTGTGAAATGCGGGGCTTTGATTTCAGCGGCCACTCGACCCGGGAGGCGATCGCCGACTACGTCTGCAAGGTGCGCCCGCGCAAGGCCCTGCTGGTGCATGGCGATGTGCCGGCCAGCGAATGGTTCCGGCAGGAACTCACCCGTCGACTGCCGGAAACCGAGGTCATCATCCCCGTACCGGGAGACGCGCACCCGATCTGAGGCGGGGGTATTGTCCTGCCTTCAGACTGGTCGATGCCACGATGAATTGAGGTCGCCAGCTTACTCCTCGTCCTCGTCGTCCGTGTCGGCGGCTGCCTGGGAATTCTTAACCGCCTTCTCAAAGGCGTCATCCGCAGGATGACCGTCAAACACCAGCAGACCATCACGGTCAAACACAAAGATGCGGGGAATGCCCGTCACCGGGATCGGGCCGTCGGCTCCAGAGGTGATCGTGGATGCAACCTTGGCCTTGGTCAGCAGCGGCTCGATGGCGTCCTTGGAACTGCCCTGGCGCTCGGCACCGATCACACACAGTCCCTTATTCGCCACGTCGACCGGGAGCCACTCCGGGAATTTTACATTTCTGCTGATTTTTCGCTTTGACGTATCACCCCCGGGTAACTAGCCTCACGGCGGCTGCTTGAAACTATGAAATGTCCCCGCTGTGGGCAAAAAATCCACCGTGCTGCCCCTTCGTGTCCGCATTGTGGGTTCACGCTGGACGAGGCAGATCAACAGTTCGGCTCCGATGACGTGCGCCTGAGCCGCCTGGCGGACACCGCAGGCATTCTCCGCCGCCGCGAGCGGGATCGGGTGGAGCAGACCATGGAGGCTTTCAACCGCAGATTCCCCCAGCTTTTCATCGCCGTTTACACGGGTGCGCTCGGCGAGATCGGCCAACTCCGGCAATTCGGATTCTGGCTGCTGAACCGCGGCGCGTTCGAAGACGTGCCGGTTGAGAAACCCAACGCCGCAGGTATTCTCATGCTCATCGACGCCGAGTCCAAGGCCGCAGGCATCACCTTCGGCTACCTGCTGGACCCCTTCCTTGAGGAGGGCGATACCTTCAACTGCCTGTCCCGGGCCCATTCCCACTGGTTGGAAGGCCGCTACGCGGATGGCATCATCAAGGCGATCCAACAACTCGAAACAGTGCTGCGCAAACGCTGTCATCAGGCCAGGCGCGACCAGGAACGCTTCGAGCGCCGGGTCTGCCCCCAGCCCAAGGTCGACGACATGGTCCAGCGCATCCGCTCCGGCCACCGCCCGCCAGCCACCGCCCCAGGCAACCCACCTCATGAGGAATACCCCCAACCCGAGGAGGTGGAACCGTGAAACCCCACCTGATCACCGCCCTCACCCTCACGGCCAGCCTCGCCATGGCCGCCAGCAGCGACCCCTCCCTGCCCTCATGGGATGAAACCGAACACAAGCAACTGGAGGATTCCGGGTGGACGCCCGGTACCAGCCTGCCAACCGTCGCCCCCACTCCCGACCCCGCCGCCGAGCCCGAACCCGCCCCCCTCGACGCGGACCAACCCACCCCGGAGGAAGTCGCCGAATCCGCCGCCCCGGTCGCGAAAATCGCCGAGAAGTTCCTCCCGGCCTATTTCGATGCCCGCCCCGAGTCCTATCTGATCGACCCCCAACACATCCTCGACCACCAGTCCGCCAGGGACCGGCTGGCATTTCTGGAAAGCCACGCCGGGGATTCGACGATCGATCTCTTCATCTATATTTTCGGCAAGGATCAGGAAATCCCCGGAGAAGTCCGCGAAGAGGAACTCGTCGAACGGTTCTTCTCCTCCGGCCGACCGGCGATGATCATCTATTATTTCTTTGGCCAGCCACAGCAATCCGTGCTCTACCTGAGCCCCTCGCTCACCGATGCGGTGTCCGCCGCCGAACAACGCCGGGCCCTCACCAGCTCGGTGATGCTGGCCCTCGAAAAGACGGATCCCACAGACCAGTTAGAGGCATTCACCGTGCAACTGGCGATCCGCATTTACTGGATGGAACGCATGCTCCAGGCCGCAGCGCCCACCGGGAACAACCTCCAGCCAGCCGCCCCCAACCAACCGCCGAAAACCACCCACCAAAAACTCACCCTGGCCCAGCGTGTGGACGGAATGACCCTGCTACTCCACCCCTATCTCCGGTCCACTGCATGGGGCGGCGGAATCGCGGCTCTGGCCCTCGCCTTCGGCTGGTGGTGGCGTCGGCGGACCACGTTCCGCCTGCCGGAATTCGAGGTGGAACCGCCCCTCGGCGGCCACCACGAGCCCGGCATGGGAGCGGTCATTTCCTTCGCCAGCCCCACCCTCCCCCCGGCCTCCCAGCGCGAGCAAGTGCCCGACTACCTGCGCCGCCCCGGGAGCCGTTGATGGCCACCCATGCCCCCCTCTCCGTGCCCCAGACACCCCCATCGAGTCGCCACTCGGCAGATTT
>JAIPKB010000229.1 GCA_021733795.1 Akkermansiaceae bacterium
TTGCTGCGGCTCACACCATCAGTGGATTCCTCCCGGCCGGAGGCTGCGGGATGCGGTGGGGGTGGTGAGGAGGGGGGGGCGGTGGCAGGTGATGGTGCCGGATGCGCGGTGGCGGTGTCCTCGGGTGAGGTGGGTTCCGGTGAGGTGGGCTCCGGTGAGGTGGGCTCGGGTTGGCTTGCGGCCGGTTTGTTGGATGGCTTGCGAGTGCGTTTGGCGACGGCACCACCGCCGGGCACGCGGCCGATCCGGCGGGCGGTTCCGGTCTCCGGGGCATCATCGGTGGCGGACGTCGGGGGTGAGGGTGGGAGTTCCGCCGCTGGCGCTGGCACGACTGGCGCGGTGGGTGCATCGTTTTCCGCAGTCTTCGCGGTGGCCGTCTTTTTGGCCGCAACTTTTTTGGTGGGTGTCTTTTTGACCGCAGTTTTTTTGACGGCGGTTTTTTTGGCCGCGGTTTTTTTGGCCGCGGTTTTTTTGGCCGCGGTTTTTTTCGCGGCGATCGCGGGTTCCGGGGTCAGGTTGAGTTCGGGTTGCTCGAGGGGTTCGGGGTTGGCTGCTTTTTTGGCCGCAGTTTTTTTCACGGCGCGCTTTTTGGCCGGAGTGGGATCCGGGGGGGCGGCGGTTGGCAAATTCGGTTCGGGGTCGTTCGGGGTCATCCTGGTGGGAAAGGGGAGGGCGGGTTGCGGGTCAGCCATCGAGTTGGTCGAGCAATTCGTCGGCCACTTCGAAGTTGGTAAAGACGTTGAGGGTATCCTGATAGTCGTCGAGCACGTCGTAGAGTTTAATCGCCTGGCGGGCGATCACCGGATCGGTGAGGGTGGTGGGGTTTTGCGGGATGAAGATGAATTTCTCGGAGGTGATGGGAAACTCCGCAGTGCGGAGGATGCCGGCCACCGCGCCGAGTTCGGTGGGGGCGGTGAGGAGGAGATGTTCGTCTTCATCGGACTGGACATCGTCTGCGCCGGACTCGATGGCGGCTTCCATGATGCGGTCTTCCGGGATGTCTGCGGCCGGGATGCGGAGTTCGCCTTTGCGGTCGAATTGGTAGGAAACGCTGCCGGGGGTGGCGATGGTGCCGTGGTTCTTGGTGAGGATGGTGCGGAGGTCCGCGGCGGAGCGGTTGAGATTGTCGGTGGCCATCTCGATAATGAAGGCGGTGCCGGAGGGGCCGTAGGCCTCGTAGGTGACTTCCTGGATGGCGTCGCCGCCGAGTTCGCCAGTGCCCTTTTTGATCGCGCGTTCGATGTTTTCGCGGGGCATGGAGAGGGCCTTGGCGTTATCGACGGCGGTGCGCAGGCGGGCGTTCATCGAGACATCGCCACCGCCGGCGCGCGCGGCGAGAGCGATTTCATGGGCACATTTGCTGAAGACGCGGCCTTTGATGGCATCGACTCTGGCTTTGATATGTTTGACCTTTGACCACTTGTTGTGTCCGGCCATGGTAGGATGATGGGAGTTGGGATTGAATGGGATGAGAACCGGCGGAAAGGATCATAAACCGGGGGCCGGCCTGGGGAGGTGGAGATTGCGTCTAGGCAAAATCCAAGTGTGGCGGAAGTGAAGTGGTGGGTGGACCCTTCGGGCGGCGGGCAATGTGCTAAAGATAGCCGCTTGATCGCGCCAACGGAGGGAGTATGGAGGGCCCGCGCCGTGATGCAAGCGTTTTTTTGGTGAATTCGTGGTTCTCCGCCAGAAAGCTGGACGAAGTAAAGCCATTGGAGTGGCGGGCAGGGGCGTCAGGGTTCCGGCGGCGGTTCCGGTTTGTGGATGACCACCTTGGTGGCCGCCCATTCGTCGCCGAGGCGGCGGCCCCGTTCGGGTTTTTCCTCGCGGGTGAGCAGGATGAAAACCTCGATCAGGGGGAACAACGGGATCAGCAGGACCGCGTTGCGGATCAGGCCGGGCGGCCAATTGCCAACCAAGGATTTGCCATCGGCGGTGACGGTCATGAGGCCCATCGCCTTTTTGCCAACACTCTGGCCACCGAGAAACGGCAGGCAGTCGCGGGTGAGTAGATAGCCGACATTCAACAGGAATCCGAGTTTGGAGTCGATGAACGAGGGGAGTAGCCACAGGCATCCCGAGTAAAGTCCGACACCGAGGAAAATATCGATCAAACCGGCGAGAAAGCGGGTGTTGAACGGGGCGATGGCCCCATTGGTGGTGGTTGCGTCCACCGTTTCAGGGGCAATCTTGAAGTGGATCCGCCGGGCTTCTTCCGGGGAGTCAACCGCAGGTGGGGTGATGACCGGAGCCTTGGCGGCGGTCGGCACGGGTGGCGTGTAATTGGCCAGATCCGGCGAGGGAGTGGCGGGCTTGACGGTGGGATCTTCGGTGGAACCGCCGGTGGGATCGGGCTCGTTCATGGCTGGGGCGGTTGTTTGTCGAGTTCGAACGCGTCGTGTACGGCACGGGCGGCGTCTTCGATGCGGGTTTCATCGACGGTGACGGCGATTTTGATTTCGGAGGTGGAAATCATCCCGATATTGATACCGGCTGCGCCGAGGGCTCTGAACATGGTGGCGGCGACGCCGGAATGCGAGCGCATGCCGATGCCGACGGCGGAGAGCTTGGCGATGCCGCCCTCGGTCTCGATGAGGCCGGTGGTCCCCAGTTCGGTCATGATCGGCTTGAGCGCGGCCTGGGCCTTGCCGAGGTCGCTGGAGTGCATGGTAAACGAATGCCGGGCGAAGCCGTCGTGGGCGATGTTGGAGACGATCATGTCCAGGTTGATCTCCGCATCCGCCAGCGCGCCGAGGATGCGGCCGGACATGCCTGGCAGGTCGGGGATGCCGGTGATGGTGACACGGGCCTGGGAGCGTTCGATCGAGACGCCGCGGATGACGACGTTTTCCATGTTGGGATGTTCTTCTAACACGAGGGTTCCGGGGTTGTCGTTGAGGGAGGAGCGGACTTCGAAAATGACGCCGAATTTCTTGGCGAACTCGACCGAGCGGGACTGCATGACCTTGGAGCCGGAGGACGCCATTTCCAGCATTTCGTCGTAAGAGATTTCCGGCAGCTTGCGGGCGTTGGGGACGATCCGGGGGTCGCAGGTGTACACCCCGTCCACGTCGGTTAGAATCTGGCAGACATCCGCCTTGAGGGCGGCGGCGACGGCGATGGCGGTGAGGTCCGAGCCGCCGCGGCCGAGGGTGTGGATCATGCCGTGGGGGGTGACGCCCTGGAAGCCGGCCACCACCAGCGTTTTGCCATCATCGAGGAAGCTCCGCATCAGCGAGGGGTCCATGTTGAGGATGCGGCCGCGGGTGTGGGAGCCGGTGGTGAAGATCCCCGCCTGGCGGCCGGTGACCGAGGCGGCATCGACGCCGAGGTCGTGGAGGGCCATGGTGACCAGCGCGATGGACTGTTGCTCACCCGTCGCGAGGAGGACATCCATTTCGCGTTCGCTGGGGTTTTCCGAGAGGTCGCGGGCCATCTTGATGAGGCCGTCGGTGACGCCGGACATGGCGGAGACTACGGCGGCGACCTGATTGCCGTCGTCGCGGGTACGTTTCAGCCGGGCCGCGACGTTGCGGATGCGATCCAGGGTGCCGACAGAAGTGCCGCCGTATTTTTGAACGATGAGAGCCATGGGCAGGGGAGTCAAGGGCGGGCGAAGGGGGATTGCAAGTCGAATTGCGGAATTTGCGGGAATTGTTCATCCCTTTCAATCCCCTTGACCGCGCCGGGGATTTGCTCGACTCTCCACTGATGCGCAAGGAATCGGCAGCCCGTTCTCCATCCAGTCCCAGGCCGTCTGGACCCACTCCGGCGCGTCCTAACTCCGTCGTCGGCCCGGCCACCATCCACGCCGGAGTCTTCCACCCGCTTCTCCTCGCGCTTCTCCAGATGCTTTCCATCCCTCCCGCCCTGCGCCTACGCCGCCGCCCGTCCCGGCCACCGCAGCGCCGCCGTTCCCAGCCCGTCGTTCCCCTCATCCACACCTACTCCGACCTCCTTCTTTCCCTACTCCTTCCAGCATCTTCCTCCGCTCTGGCCCGCACCGCCACGACTACGACTCCACCCGCAACATCCGCCGCACCCTTCCCGCATCTGCGCCTACGTCGCCACCCGGCAACCCGCCGCCGCCAGGCATCCCGAAACCGACGACCCACCCGCGCCCCAGGCACCACCCCAGCCCGCAACCGGGTCTCTAGTTGGCCATCCAGGGACCCGAGCAGGGAGAATTGGGACACTGGGGAGTATAATGAGTATGCGTTTGCCAGAAATGCCCCAATCTACATTCACGATGTTCTTGGCTTGTTCGGAAGCGGTGGTTGGGCGTCTGAATGGGACGATGAGGTTGGAGAATTTGTTCGTATATGGTACAATGGCCACCGGGACTTTGCAAACTTGGAGCCATGCCCATTTGATTTTGAGAAAGAAGACGAGGACTGGAGAACCAGTCCGGTAGGCAGCCCGGCGAATCATTTCCAGCAACTCATAAATCCCGAGCATGAGGAGGACGGATCGCTCTTCCAGATTGATGAAGCTATCAAGAAATTTTCCGTTGACGAGTTTGAACGGGCGATGCACAGAGGCCAGGACTATTATTCACATTACGACAAGGGCTACAGATGGGATCCAGTGAGAATCGGTAACAATAAACTCTGGATTCCAGAATTAGGACAATGGGGTCACCTTGATACAATTCTCAACCCGTTCCTGGCAAGTCCAGATCGAGACAATGTTGCATGGGAGAAGTCAAATAGGTTTACAAAGAAATATCTGAAAAAGTGGAGTAACCATTGCTGTAGAACGTGCTGTGACAAGTGTGAATGGGTTCCAAAATCCACCGGTCGGTGCGGAAAGTGCGGCCCTCCGAAAATGCACGAGACTGGAAGACAACTTCGCGATGCAAGCGATGCGGTCAACCGATAACGCCTTTTGAGAGATTACTTCAATACTTCGCTATTTCTATCAGTGATTCGTTCAGGTAGTTTGCATATTCGATCATCCCGCATCAAAACATAATACAAATATCAGCTATGAAACCAGTGTCAGTAATAGATTCCATCTCAACCGCGGCCGTCATGTTTGGCTATTTTCTCGGAACGGGTTGCGGACTGGTTGGAGGAACGAGTCCAGATCTGCGCATCTTCGACTACAAGGATGGCAAAGTCGTTGCAACGATTCCGGCGAAGAAATATCGGGAAATCCCCTGCGATGGACCGCTGGTCCAGGGCTTCTTTTTCACCATGACGCGGGAAGGGGGAGAACTCGTCCTCCGGAAGCGGGACAAGGATGGAAACGAAGCGCACCGATACAAGCTCCCCCTGTTTAGCAGCGTATTCCACGACCCCCATTTATTCTCCGTCTCGCGTGACGGAAAGAAAATCGCCTATTGGTCCAGCGACGAACGGGATCTGCATGTCCGCGATTTGGAAAGCGCAAATGACCGGATTGTTTTCAGCGGCAGGAATCCAGAGGCGTCGTGCGACTTGCTAGATTGGACGCCGGGCGGAAGGCTCATCGTGGCAATCGGTGATGAAAATGACGTTGACCGCCCCACAGTTCACATGATTGCTCCAAATGGAGATGTGAAGTCACGCGAGTTCAAAGGGATTGAGACGATGTATCCGTATATGTGCGTTAGCCCGGACGGACAGTGGATATGTGCGATCCTCGACCGGGTGCCTGCCTTGACCCAAGGCTGGACGCCTGGCGATCAGGTCGCCTTGATTGATTTGGAAACTCTCACGATCAAACACAAGATCCCCCATTCTAAGGCGGACCAAAGTATATATGTAATAAGATGGGCTGCGAATTCCAAAGCTGTATCATTCATTGTAAAACCCGATGCCGGACACGGAGGCGACGTTTTCATTTATGACATGGGTAAGAAATTAATGAAGAAAATTATCGGAGGTCCCGAAATTGGAGGGATTATTGGATCAGTTTCGAATGAAATCATGGTGTCCGAAAAGGAAGGATTTCGCCTTTATGACTATATTGATGCCACATGGACGGATGCTAAGCATCAACCTGACGGCGTCGCCGTCAGGTGGATACCTGGAACAACAAGACTGGTGATAATCGACTAACTGTGAATGGGGGCTGAACAAGAAACTCGTTGGGGTCAGTCGTCGGCAAAATCAGGGGACACAATGAGAAGAGGGGACTCCAAATATCGAAAATAGTTCTTGATGTCCCTCCGGCCCGCCCCGTTCTGGACGGCCAACCGCCCGAACTCGTCGGCTCCGCCCCTGGTTCCGCTCCTTGCGTGCCACTCCGCATTGCGGGCATTGTCACAAGTTGTCGTTCTCAATAGGACGCAGCCAAGGGCGTTCCACAGCCCTAACCGGGGCGGGAAAACCCCTGTCAGCGCCATTCTCAATAACAAAATACGCCCCGTGGAACAATCGCGGCTGGATTGAAGCTGGATTTCGGGCTTGGGCCATACAATCACAATTCGGCCAAAAACGCCCCGAAAACACGATCCACGGCGGATTTTTGCACGGGGCATGGATGAAGGAATCGTTGAGTCACACAGGGAGTGGAGTTTTTTTACCGGGCGCTGAGAAGAATTGACGATTGATGAGTGTTGATTTTTGAGTTTTGATTGGAAGAGGAAGACTGAGCCCCCTCGGTCACTTTAAAAATCAAATATCAACAATCGTCACTCTTCAATCCATGGGCACGCGGTTGAAATCCGTTGAGGAATCCGTGCAAAAAATCCGCCGTGAACACGATCAGAGCGTGGGCATTCACAGTTGACCAACGCGGCCACGCGCCCCGCGCGTTGTGACCAACGCGGCCACTTTCGCTCTCCGGTAGCCACTCCTCTCAGGATCTTCCTCCGCGTCTTCCTCCGCGATTTCCGCAGTGGATCCCGCCCTCCGGCGGTCCCCCTTTCGGTGCTTTCGCTTCGCTCACAAGGCTATCTCGATCCGCTCGGCTCTGTGGTTCAGCTTCACGCCAACCCACCTCCAGTCTGGCGGACCCGAGAATCCGAACTTTCCCCGCGACAATCCCGGCGACGACCGTCGTGCCGATTGTCGCGTTTCAGGTTGCGGCGTTGGTGCCAAAGCGATCGGTCTGGAAAACCGGATGAAAATCGAGCTCCCGCCCGGATGGAATCAAGGGTGGACGACGAGGACGATTTCGCCCTTGGGCGGGTGGTTTTGGAAATGGGCGAGCACTTCGGCGGCGGTGCCGCGGTGGTAGGTTTCGAATTTCTTGGTGAGTTCGCGGGCGACGCAGACGCGGGCGGTCGGCGCGAGGTCGGCGAGGATCACCAGGGTCGAGAGCAAGCGGTGGGGGGATTCGAAGAACAGGTTGGTTTCGTCCGAGGCGAGGGGGGCGGCAAGGGCGGTGCGGCGTTTGCCGGATTTGACCGAGAGGAAGCCGCCGAAACGGAAGGCATGGCAGGGGAAGCCGGAGCCGATCAGCGCGGTGATGACAGCGGAGGGGCCGGGCAGCACTTCCAGCGGGACGCCGAGTTCGTGGCAGGCCTGGACCACGCGGTAACCGGGATCCGAGACGCCGGGCATGCCGGCATCGGTGATGAGGGCGATGGTTTCCCCGGCCAGGGCGGCGGCCGCCAACTCGGGGGGGCGGCGGGTTTCGTTGTGGTCGTGGAGGGCGATCAGGGGCTTGCCGGAGATACCGAGGTGGGCGAGCAGCGGGGCTGAGTGACGGGTGTCCTCACAGGCGATCCGGTCGGCGGATTTGAGCACCTCGATCGCACGCAGAGTGATGTCACCAAGATTGCCGATCGGGGTGGGCACGAGGATGATGCGACCGGAGATTTCGGGAGGGGTGGTGGGCATGGAGAGGGAGAGAGTGCGGTGGATGGACGCGAAAGTAAACCGGGGGAGGTGGCGGGTTTCAACCATTTCCTGCTGGTTTTCCGGGATCTTGGCGGCAGGCATTGCCCTGCGGCTCTTGCGGGCACGGGAGATCTTGGGAATTTCACCCTTTGGCTTGACAACGGGGTTGAAACATCACAACGTTTCATCACAATGAAAACAGCGACCGTCCGGGACTTGCGTTACGACTTTCCGAAAATCGAATCATGGCTTGCCGGTGGGGAGGAGATCCTCATCACCAAGCACGCCAAGCCCATTGCCCGACTCACCGCCGCGACTGCCGTGACGGAGGGTCCGTTGCCGCCGTTGCCGGATTTTGAGGCACGCCGAAAGAAGACCTGGGGGGATCGTTTTTTTACCCAGGCAGAAGTCGATGAAATGCGGGCATTTGAAACCGGCGAGCCATGATTCACTACGCCGATACCAGCTTTTTGTGCTCCATTTACCGCAAGCAGGATCACTCAGCCGAGGCGGACGCGCTCCGCGAGGCTATGACTGAGCCCCTCTATTTCACCGGATTGCTGGAGTTTGAGTTTCTTCAGGCTATTGAGCTGCAGGTCTGGCTGCATTCCCGGGACAGGAGCAAGGGATACTCCCGCCGCGAGGCCAATGGCATGATCGCGGACTGGGAGACGGATGTGGCCACGGGCAACAACCGGATCGTGGTCGCCGACATGGATGCGGTGCTGCGGTTGTCCCGCGCGCTCTCGCTCCAATCGACGGCGCAGGGCGGCCACCGCACGGTGGACATTCTCCATGTGGCCACCGCCGTGCATCTGGGGGCGCGGGTCTTTCTAACCTTCGACGCCCGCCAGCAAATCCTGGCCCGGCACGCGGGTTTGGAGGTGGCCGGGATTTCGTAGAGGTTGCATTCGGCCCGGAAATCGCTGGTTCCCCTGAACATTCATGTTGGTTCTTCTGGAACCGGGATGGCCCCACTTCCCGGGTGAATCCCACGGCCCGGCGGCGCACGCCTATTCATTCACCACGAGCCTCATGAACCGGCGCGGCGAATCCCGGGAAACTGTTGCAGTCCTGTATCCATCCGGATCGAGCTCGGAGAGCGTCACGCCGTCCGTTCCCCACGTCTTCATGTCCTCGCTCGTCTGCACCGTGTAGGTGATGCCGGGGGCCGCCGCGTGAAACTTCATGCCCAGGGTGTCGGGCCCCATCATGGCCCGCGGCAGACCGGACCGCGCGTCGTGCGGATCGAGGTCGAGCGTGTAGGCAAGCAAGAGGTTGACGCCGTCGCCATTGAGGTCCTGGTGCGGGTCGGTGTCGTAGGGCAGACCATGGTCGGCCATCCACTCTTTGACCGGTGAGGAAGGCCCCATCCGGACCACGGGGCGGCCTTGCCATGTGGGTGAGGTGAACCCGGTCGCTTCATCGAAACAATAGACGGTTAGGGAATTGGTGTCATTGAACAAGTTGGATCCCACCTCGGCTGGAACATCACCTAGAAAGTACATGGACTCCAGCCCGTAGCAATCAGCAAACGCCTCCCAGTCGATGCGGGTCACGCCGGAGGGGATCGTAACGCTCGTCAGCTCCAAACACGCGGCGAACGCATCGTTGTCGATGCTGGTGACCGGCTTGCCGACGATGGTTGCCGGAATCTCAACCGCGCCAACTGCATTGGTGGGATAGCCCGTGATCGTGATCGTGGTTCCGGTGTCGATATATGTGAAGTCTCCGAATTGGTCGGCTGTTAGAATATGTGTCAAACAAACCAGAATGAGCAGTGATCTGAGCCAGGGGGCGTTGGCGGGGGATTGTCTCGGCAAAGCAACCCTGTCCAAGGCGGGGAGCGGGGCGCCCATTCGGCTTGGATTTGAGACAAGGATGCGGCGGAAGCGTGGAAGGGTCGTCGCGGGAATATGGCGGGCTGAGTGCTGTCGGGTTTTGGACGTTGGTAACAGGGCCATCGGAGTTGATCTCGGACCGGGAAATAGCCTTCCATGCTTTGGTTGGCAAGGGAAATCGGAGGGAATTCAAGTTCCTTGCTAGGGGCGGCGGGAGGGGATCTCGCGGGGCGAGCCGCCCCGCAGACGGCCTG
>JAIPKB010000230.1 GCA_021733795.1 Akkermansiaceae bacterium
AGCATGTCCGCCTGACTCAGCGTTCAGAATGAACGCGCTCCGGAGCGCCGACATGCTGTCGGCTATGTGAGGCCGACATGTTGTCGGACAGCGGGAGGGGTCTCGGAATGCCGAACCGATGGTCCGGGGCGGGCCGCTCAAGCCACAGGGATGCCGCCGGACAGCATGTCCGCCTGACTCAGCGTTCAGAATGAACGCGCTCCGGAGCGCCGACATGCTGTCGGCTATGTGAGGCCGACATGTTGTCGGACAGCGGGAGGGGTCTCGGAATGCCGAACCGATGGTCCGGGGTGAGGCGCTCAAGCCACGGGGATGCCGCCGGACAGCATGTCCGCCTGACTCAGCGTTCAGAATGAACGCGCTCCGGAGCCGCCCAGGAACCGCCAATGCCACGCCGGACACGTCTCTCTCCCTTTCAGCATTTCAGCATTTCAGCTTTTCAGCTTTTCAGCTTTTCCTCTCTCCCTCTCTCCTCCTCAGATCTCCCGCAGCACTTCGTCGAAGACGGTGAGGGTGTCGTCGAGGTCGGCTTCGGTGTGGGCGAGGGAAATGAAGCCGGTTTCGTATGGGCTGGGGGCCAGATAGATTCCCTTGGCAAGACAGCCCCAGAAGAATTTCTTGAAGAATTCGAGGTCCTGTTTCATCACGTCGTCCACATTGACGATGTCGCGGTCCACGAAGAACAAACAGAACATCGAGCCGACGCGGTTGAGGCGGTGCGGCACGCCCTTGGCGGCAAGCAGGGCGCGCAGACCGGCTTCGAAATGCGCGCCGAGCTGCTCGAGCCGGGGGAAGCCGGACGGCTTGGCCAGTTCACGGAGCTGGGCCAGGCCGGCCGCCATCGCCAGCGGGTTGCCGGACAGGGTGCCGGCTTGATAGACCGGGCCGAGCGGTGCGAGCAGGTCCATCACTTCGGCCCGACCGCCGAAGGCACCCACCGGCAGGCCGCCGCCGATCACCTTGCCGAAGCAGGACAGATCGGGTGTTAGATTCTCCAGTCCCTGCACTCCGGCCTTGCCGAGGCGGAAGCCGGTCATGACCTCGTCGAAGATCAGCAGCGCACCATATTGCCTGGTGATTTTCGCGAGCAGGGAAAGATACCCGGGTTTGGGAAAAACGAGGCCGGCGTTGGCCGGATAGGACTCGACAATGATGGCAGCGATGCGCTCGCCTTGGTCGGCGAACAGGGCGGTTAGAGCGGCGGGGTCGTTGTAGGACAAGACCAGCGTGTTGCGGGCGAAGTCCGCGGGGACGCCGGCGGAGTCCGGTTCGCCGTGGGTCAGTGCGCCGGAGCCGGCGGCAACCAACAACGAGTCGCTGTGGCCGTGGTAGCAGCCGTCGAACTTGACGATGAGGTCGCGTTTGGTAAAGCCGCGGGCGAGGCGGATGGCGGACATGGTGGCCTCGGTGCCGGAGTTGCACATCCGGACCTTTTGCACGGAGGGCACCCACTCGACGATGGTGCGGGCCATTTCCACCTCGAAGGGATTGGGGATGCCGAAGGAAATCCCGTCCTTGGCCACCTCGTGGATGGTGTTGGTGATCACGGTGGGGGCGTGGCCCAGGATGTTAGGTCCCCAGGAGCCGATGTAGTCGATGTAGGTCTTGCCATCCACATCCTCGATGCGGCTGCCCTTGGCGCGGCGGACGAAGAACGGTTCGCCGCCGACGTTGCGGAATGCCCGCACCGGCGAGTTGACGCCGCCGGGGATGAGGTCCTTGGCAATGGCGAAAAGTTTGGAGGAAATCGATGGCGGGGCTGGCTGGGTCATTACGGTTAGGCAGGTTGTGGAAACGGATTGTTCCCCGGATGCGGTTGAAGGGCAATGCCAAAATCAACGGGACGCGGTGGTGAGACTCGGGGCAAGCTGCCCCTCAGACGGCCTGCGGCGGGACGCCACAGCCACAGCGCGAGACGCCCGGCCGGTTCACTCGGCGGAGGGCGGGCGGCGCAGGGCTTTTTTCCCGGAAAGCAGGCGTTTGTCGGCCACCGAGCGTTGTTTGGAGCGGCGCGAGCGGCGGCGTTTCTGGCGGCGCACCTTTTCCATTTCCTGCACCCGGGCGGACTCTTTGCCATCGCGGACCGCTTCGAGTTCCTCGCAAAGTTCGCGGCGGGCGTGGAAGCGGTTCATTTCGCGCGAGCGGGTGGCCTGGCACTTGACGACGACGCCGGAGGTGAGGTGTTTGAGAAAAACGCAACTGGAGGTTTTATTGATTTTCTGGCCGCCGGAACCCGAGCCGCGGACGAAGCGTTCCACCAGCGTGTCGTCGGTGATCCCGAGCGCGGTCATCCGGCGTTCGAGATCCTGGAGCTTGTCGGTGGAAACGGGGTTTTGCATGAAACACGGGCGGTTGCCAAACCCAGGCAAGCAGCAAACTCCGGCAATGTCGAGCCCGCGCTTGGCGGTGGAGATCCATCCGGCACGGCGGATTTATGGAAATCTGCAAACGCTTGAATTTCAAAGCAAAGCGACAATCTTCCAAATCGGAGTTGGAGGACATTGCGGGGGCATCAACCACTGATACACTGAGGACCACTGAGGGCACTGATTTTCAATAGGTTCAGTGTTTTCAGTGGTCATCGGTGTGTCAGTGGCAAAATCTTATCGGAGAGGACCCCAATCCCACCTACCCATTGACCCCTGTCGGGGCCGTGCAAAAATCCGCCCTGATCCATCCGGAGCCTGCGCGGACTCGGGTTGAAGGCCGCTCCTGAGAAACCACGCCCCACCACCTTATGACTGGTTCCCCTTCCCGGCGGCTCTGCTGTTAGAAGAACGGTGGTGTGGCCTGCTTCATTCGCGTTGCGCAAAGGTCGTCAGCACCGCGCAGTGGTCGGAGGGGAAGGTGCGGGCGGCGCGCTTGATCGAGTCTCGTTCGAACACCGCCGGCAGGGTGGTGGCGGCCACTGGACGCAGACCGGGACCGCGGAGGTAAAGGCGGTCGATGCGATCAAGCGCCACCGGCTGCCGCGGCTTGCCGCGGGTGCGGCCGATGGGAGTCCAGGTGATGCCGGGTTGCTTGAGGGCACTGGGGTGGACGGTACGGAAGGTGTCGGTGAACCCGGCTGCCGCGAAGGCAAGGGAACAAGGCATGGGGATGACGTGTCCGCAGTGGAGGTGCTTGGTGTCCGGACCGTAGTCGAGGTGCGAAGGGGAATTCCAATCGCCGCCAACCAACAGCGGCAGCGGGGAGTCAAGCTGGCCCAGCCGCTTGAGGCGGGTGAGCAGGGCGGTGGTCTGGCGGACGCGATCGGATTCCTGGTTTTCCAGCGCGAGCAGTTCGGCGAGGGTGGCGGCTGGGTTTTCGGTTAGATGGTCCGGCAGGTAGGCCAGGTAGTCGATCCAGCAGGACCAAGCCAGGATGTCGCCGCCGGGGGCCTGGATGCGGGCACCGATGCCGTGCCAGGGTTCGTGGTTGAAGGTTTCGGCGATGGAAAACCGGCTGAGGATGCAAAGGTGGGGGGAGTTGCCCTGGTGCGAGTGCCAACCGAGCTGGGTGGCCAGCCATGGACCGAGGAGCGGTCGGTCGTCGGCAATGTCGTAACTTTCCTGCATCAGGACCAGGTGGGTCCCTGAGTCGCGGATGACCTTGAGGGCCTTTTCCGGGCCGTTGGTGTAGGGATTGGCACCGCGCTCGATGTTCCAAACGAGCACCCGCAGGGGCTCGGATGACACCGTGGCCGCAGCGGCAGAGGTGGGAACCGTGGTGGGACGGAGCGGGGCACAGGCACCGCAGGCGAGCAGGGTGATTATTGTTAGGAGACGTTTCATTGCGTGGTGTAAGCCAGCGGTCCGCCCCATACGATCAATAGAGCCCGGATTCGGATTTCTACTGATTTGTTTTTAAGATGGCTTGAATTGACAGGATTGGGCGCCCACCGGCGTTCCCCTTTTCAGAGCGGCGGCAGGCTGGCGGCGGCGACCGCCTGGCCGTGGCGCTTGGTTTGTTCGTCGGGCACCACCAGCTTGATTTGGAGGTCCGGGAATTCCTGGGCGAGCACGGTTTCCGCCTCGTTGATGATCATGTGGCCGCCATCGCCGGAAGTCACCCGGCCAAGAATCAATAAATTACGAATATCATAGTAGTCGGCATAATGGGCGATGGCGTAGCCGAAATAGCAACCGATCGTTTCATAGATCGCGCCCGCCCGCGGATCGCCCGCCTTGTGCGCTTTCTGGACCTTGGCGAGCTGCTCCGGGAACGGCATTTTACCGAATTCGAAGCCGGCGGCGGGAGCCAGCCGGGCGACCGCCTGCTGCGAGAAATACAGGGCGCCGCAACCGATGTCCTTGGACCATTCATCGATCGGCGCGTCATCGCGGTAGTCCACCGGGGCAAACGCCAGTTCGTTGAGCCAGGGCATGATGTGACCTTTCGAATCCACGTAACCCGCGGCCTCGGAGGTGCCCATGGCAACGCCGAGCACCTGGTTGGCGCAAAGGCCCATCGACCCGGCAAGAGCGGTGACTTCGCCGTCGTTGACCACCTCGAAGGGAACGTTGTTCCAGCGTTCCTTGAGGGTGAAGAAAATCCGGCGGATATGGGTTTCAAAATCCTCCGGGCTCACCCCGCGGAACAGTGAGGCGGCGCGCACCTCGTTGTTGACATAAACCCCGGCAACGCTGCCGCCGATGGCGTCCACCCGTGGCAGGTGGGCTGCGGCGCGCTTGAGCGAGGCGTTGATGCCCTCGATGTGGTAATTCGGATCGGCCTGAAAATAGGGATCCCAGACGATTTCCTCGGAGAAGACCACCTTGCCATCGATCACGGCGGCGCATTTGCGGTCCGATCCACCAAGATCGAAGCCGATCCGGCAGCCGTCAAGATTGCGGCCGAGGGTCATGGTGCCTTCATTGGCGGTGGGCAACTCGGAGACCTCGACCGCTTTCACCGAAATATACTCGCCGAAGATTTTCTTGCCGATGAATTCCCAGTCGAACGAGCGTGCGCCGGTTTCCGAGTAAATGCCGGCCAGAGTGGCGGCCACATCGGGTGCGCCAGCCAGCAGCAGCCGATCACCGCCTTTTTGCCAAAGCAAAAACTTGAACATGCGCTCGACGTATTTGATCGTCAGCGCATCCCGGCCGGCGCCGGGAGAAAGAATCCGGTCGGTGTGGCGGAAAACGGTGCCGTCCTGGCGGCAGAGCGCCAGCTCGATCGTGCGGGCCTGAGGGTCGGCCTTCACTTTGGCGCGGTAGGCGCGGTTCCACAGGATGGCCGGCACGAAACCCGGGTCCAAAATCGGGCGAAAATGAGGAGAGATGGATAGAATCATGGCGAAATATGAACGGGAACCCTTAGTTTGCGCCAAAATCCGGGAAATTCCAAGGATAATTTCCCAAGATCGTGGGCGCGATGAACGATTCGAGGAAAGGCTCTGGATTTTAGGTCGGCCGCTGATATTTCTCAGCGGCTGTCTTCACAATCATCGAAAATGTCCGAAAATGTCCAATTTTCAGCCGCCGCCAACAAAAAAAATTCCAAATTGAGACAAATTTGGCAGTTTTTGCTTGCAATGTAATTGAACTTTCGTCAATTTGCGCTCGGAAAGCACAATTTTATGAAAACAGAGCAAATGGATGGTGCACAGGCCCTGGTCAAGACCCTGGATGAGTTGGGCATCGAGTATATCTTCGGTTATTCCGGTGGGGCCGCGCTGCCCATATTTGATGCGCTGGAGACCGTGAAGACCAATCTCAAGTTCATCCTGGTGCGCCACGAGCAGGGCGCGGTCCACATGGCCGACGGCTACGCCCGCGCCACTGGCAGGCCCGCCGCCGTGTTGGTGACCTCCGGTCCCGGAGCCGGCAATACCGTGACCGGCCTGATGACCGCCCAGATGGACTCGGTGCCGATGATCGTCATCTGCGGCCAGCAAGTCACCTGGATGCTCGGCAAGGACGCCTTTCAGGAAGCCGACATCTTCGGCATCACCATGCCGGTGGTGAAACACAATTTTCTCGTCAAACAAACCAACAACCTGCCCCGGATCCTGCGCGAGGCCTATCACATCGCCACCACCGGGCGGCCCGGCCCGGTGCTGATCGACGTGCCCAAGGATGTGTCGCAATCCCCGTTCACCGGCGACCTTAATCCCAAGCTGGACCTGCCCGGCTACCGGCCGGAGTTGTCGTTGCAGATCGATCAGGGCCCGATCGACGAGGCCCTGCAGCATCTCTCCCACTCCAAGCGCCCGGTGATCCTGGCCGGACAGGGAGCGATGATCGCCCGCGCCAGCGAGGAACTGCTCAAGCTCGCCGAAACCCTCGGCTGCCCGGTGACCAACACCTTGCTCGGCAAGGGCGTGTTTCCGGAAACCCACAAGCTTTCCCTCGGCATGCTCGGCATGCATGGCACCGCCTACGCCAACAAGGCCATCTGCGAGGCCGATCTCATCCTCAACGTGGGCTCCCGTTTCGATGACCGCATCATCGGCCAGCCCGACCAATTCGGCAAGAACGCCAAGATCATCCACATCGACATCGATCCGACCGAGATCAACAAGATGATCCGCCCCCACGTGGCGATCATCGGTGATGCCAAGGCGGCGCTCACCGAGTTGAACAAGGGCGTTTCCAGATTGGAAACCGGTCCCTGGCTGGCCACGCTGGACGGCTACAAGAAAAAATACCCGCTCACCTACAAGAAACAAGGTGGCCTGCGGATGCAACAGGTCATCCAGGAGTTCTACAAACAAACCAAGGGCAAGGCGATCGTCGCCACCGATGTGGGCCAGCACCAGATGTGGGCGGCACAGTTCTTCCTCAACGACCGGCCCTACGAATGGCTCTCCTCCGGCGGGGCCGGCACCATGGGTTTCGGCTTCCCCGCCGCCATCGGCGCGCAGTTCGCCTGCCCGGACAAGACCGTCATTTCCTTCTCCGGCGACGGCGGCTTCCAGATGACCCTCTTCGAACTCGCCACCGTCGCGCTGCACAAACTGCCCGTCAAAATCGTGGTCCTCAACAACCACTACCTCGGCATGGTCCGGCAGTGGCAGGAATTGTTCTTCGACGACCGTAAATCCGGCGTCGACCTCGTCGGCAACCCGGACTTCTGCAAACTGGCCGGCGCCTACGGCATCCCCAGCCTGCACCTCAAACGCCCGGCCGATGTCACCCGCATCGTCAAGAAAGCCCTCGCCTACAATGACGGCCCCATCCTCATCCACGCCGAGTGTTACAAAACCGACAATGTGTTCCCGATGATCCCGGCCGGGGCGGCCCTCGAAGCGATGCTCACCGAGCCCCCCAAACACAAAATGGCCAAACCCGTCGGCTCCACCTGATATTCAACCCCCGAAACCTGAAACCCGCAGTCTCAATTTCCCGTTCTCCGCATCCACCGCCATGCAAATCATCACCACCTCCGAGCCCCCGCCCGAACCCGTCTCCAAACAGGTACATCACTCGCTCTCGGTCTTCGTCAACAACCGCCCCGGCGTGTTGATGCGCATCTGCCAGGTCTTCGCCCGCCGCGCCTTCAACATCGACTCGCTCGTCGTCTCACAAGGCCGCGACGCCCGCTTCTCACGCATGACCATCGGCCTCACCGGCGATCCGGAAGGCTTCGAGCAGATCATCCGGCAGGTCGGCAAACTCATCGATGTGATCCATTGCTCCGAGCACACCTCCGACCACTCGGTCACCAAAGAAATGGTGCTCATCAAAATCCGCTGCTCGCCCAGCGAACGCTCGCAGGCCTTGCAAATCACCGAGCACTTCGCCGGTAAAACGGTGGACCTCACCCCCGTCTCGATGATCGTGATGATCACCGGAGACTCGCCCAAACTCGACTCCGCGATCACCATGTTCTCCCAGTTTGAGATCATCGAAACCGTCCGCACCGGCAAGATGGTCATGGCCCGTGGCGAACAAGCGACTTGAGTTCCTGCACTTCTTGCTTCTCACCGGACCGTTTCCATGGTACGAATCACGCCGTGAGCGCTTCCGAAAACGAATCCAGTCCCAGTTTATTGTCCGGCTTTCTGCTAGGCCCCGCCTGGGCACGAGCCACTGATCCTGCTAAACCCGCTCAAGCCAGGGCCGAATCCACTTCGGTTAGGCGGGAGGCGCCGGACCGCAGCGGTGACCGTTCCCGCGAGTCCCGCGACCGCGGCGACCGTCCTGAGCGCGACCCGCGCGGCGGCCGTGACGACCGCCGGGGTGGTGGTGACCGCCGGGGCCGGTTCCAGGAGCGGCGGGACGGCCCCCCGCCGGTGCGCGAAATCCTCCCGGCACCCGGAGTCCGCGTCTCGCTGTTTCCCAACTCTGAGGCGGTCAATCTGATCGGCAAGGAAATCCATCAGGTGGCCCGGGTTTACTCGTTGTTCGATGTGGCCGAGATCCTGTTGGCGGAGCGCGGGCGTTGCCGGGCACGGTTCGAGGTGGCGGCCAGCCGCCCGCCGCTGTTTCATTGCACGCTGGACGACGGTTTGTTTCTAACCAAGGAGGAGGCCCTCCGCCACCTCTGGAAGCCGGAGTTGATCACCCGGATTCTCGAGGTGGAAACCATCGAGATCGAGCCCCCCACCGGCAACTTCACCGCCGTGGCGCGCTGCGGCTTCTCCGGCGTCTGGCTGGGGCCACCCAACCACCACGCCTATCAAACCAATCTGCGCCGGCTCCACCGCGAGTGCTTCAGCCACATTCCCTTCGATTCCTTTGCCGCCAAGGTCCGCACCGAGCGCAGCGAGGAAGCGGTCAATTCCTGGCTGGAAACGATGAAAACCCGCCAACGCTGGCGGGTCATCGGTGATGACGACGAGGCTTGGATGGAGGACAAGGCCACCGCCGAGCACGCAGTGGCCACCCGTTCCTTCCAGGATGTCGTCGCCGAAGTCCACACGGTTGAAATCACCGCCGGGATTGCCAGCGACTGCATGTCCCCCTCGCTCTGGGTCTGCCTGCGCGGTGCCGGGTTCCATGTGAAACGCAACCCGGCGGTCCTGATCCCCGCCATTTGTGCCGCCCTGGAAAGCCATCATCTGCCGGTTTTCAAACGCTCCGGCAAACTCTACACCGGCCCATCCCGACCCCATCCCCTGCCGGAAGGCATCTCTCTCGCCGAGCGGCCGAGCCGGATCGTCGAATGGATTCGGAACAACTCGCCCGCCAACCTCGCTGGCCTGTGGCAGGCCGTTCACCCGACCGGCGGCACCGAGCCCTGCCTTGAATACGTCAATGACCTTTTCTGGCTGCTCAACCAAGGCCATGTCCTGCTTTACTCCGACGACAACCTGACGCTGGCCGGAAGCCGCGAGCCGGAGGCCCAAAAATCTCCGAGACCGCCCAAGGCTCCCAAGGAAGGCAAACGCGACCGCCGCAGCAAGGACAAGCCAACGGTCACTGCGGCCGTAGGTGACGCCACCCAAGCTCCGGCGGAATCCACCACCGAACCCGCTGGCGAAACCACCGGCACCGCAGCCACACCGGAAGCGGCTCCCGAGGCAATCGAGCCGCAACCCGAAGCCACGCCGGAAGCGACTCCCGAGGCAGTCGAACCGCAACCCGAGGCCACACCGGAAGCGGCTCCCGAGGCAGTCGAACCGCAACCCGAGGCCACACCGGAAGCGACTCCCGAGGCAGTCGAGCCACAACCCGAGGCCGCACCGGAAACGGTCCCCGAGGCAGTCGAACCGCAACCCGAAGCCGCACCGGAAACGGTCCCCGAGGCAGTCGAACCGCAACCCGAAGCCGCACCGGAAAC
>JAIPKB010000231.1 GCA_021733795.1 Akkermansiaceae bacterium
CGGCGGAGGAGATGGCGCGGCTGGAACGTCGGCGCGATTTGCGGATGCGGCAGATGCTGCGGTATCGGGTGCGGTATTTCACGGATGGGGTGGCGATCGGGAGTCGTGGATTTGTGGATGGGGTGTTCAAGGCGTGCCGGGAGCGATTCAGCGCGCGGCGGACCAGTGGGGCGCGCAGGATGCGGGGTGCCGGCGCGGCGGCGGCGGGAGTGATCTGGAGTGCTCGGGATTTGAAGGTGGGGGTGGGGGAAGCTGAAATTGGAAAGCTCAAAGCAGAAAGCTGAAATGTGCGGTCCGTTGGCGACGTGGACAATAAGGTCCACGCTCCTTATGAGAAGTTGTCAAGAGAGTGGCGGGGTGCCTATAAATTCCCTCTTGCCTGTGCTCGTGCCCGGACCGTGGCGAACGGGCGCGATTTCCAGGGCGATCCATTCGCTGGCGCATTGTGACCAATGCGGCCACTGGGCTCCCGAGCGATCCATTGGCAAGCGCGTTGTGACCAACGCGGCCACTGGGCCCCGGCGATCCATTGGCGGGCGCGTTGTGACCAACGCGGCCACTGGGTTGGTTAACGACCGCCTGGTCGGCTGTCCGGACCAGGAGCGGATCGGGCGCTGCCGCGGGTCCGCCAGCGATACCACCAGCCGCGGGGGATCGGCCTGAAGGCCTTGTGGGAACGGATCGTGAGGCAGGTCGGCACCGCCTCGGGTTGATAGAACGCTTCCGCCCGGCGCGCCCACTCGAACCACGGGTTGTAGTGATCCAGGATCAAGCGGCGGCCCTCCGCCACCGCCGCCAGTTCCGCTGCGTCGGGAGCCCGGTCCAACATGCGCGTGATCGTCGCCGCCGCACCCGCCGGATCCTCGATGTTCAAGGGTACGAACGATGACTCCGGGAAGTAGTCTTCCAGGTTCGGGCAGCCGACATAGAGCGGAAACGACCACCCCAGATAGGCATCCGCGAGTTTCTCCGTCCAGTAGTCCCGAGCCCGGCAGTTTTCCATCACCAGATGAAACCGATACCCCAGGATCGCCTCCAGCTTGTCGGTGACCGGCCGGAAGCCGCGGCCGAAATGCTCCAGGCGGTCGCCAAGGTGGCGTTTTAATTCTGTTAGAAAAACCAGCCGCTGCCGTTGGCCGGGGGTGAAGGCGGCGTCCGAGCACACCACGGAGACCTGGTTGCGCCGGTCCTCCGGAACCGAAATCGCCTGTAGCGCGTCGTAGCCCAAATCAAAGCAAAACCGGTGGTGGTCCAGGCCGATGTGCCAGGTGGTGCAGGGCGCGTGGCGGATGATCCGCGGGTGGCCGGAGCGATCATGGGTGTCGATGATCCGGTGGAACTGCCGGTAGAACGCCTTGGGGTAAACCTTCTTTTCCTCCGGCTCTGCCGCGATGAACAGGGTGTTTTCCGCAGCGCAGCGGATGCGATCCACCGGGCGGGCGTTGGCAAACACGATCCAGTAGTCCGCCGTCACTGGTCCGGATGGATTGAGCCGGAAGTCACAACGCCCGATGCTCAGGTTGCCGCCGGGCGCCAACGAGGCCCAGTTGCCGGCCTCGGGGTCCACCGTGACCACCACCCGCAGGCGGTCGGCGCGCGCGTGGCCGGGCGGAGCATGGGTGGCCGGGTCCATCATTTTTGCTTTCCCCTGAGCTGCCGCGACAGCCCGCGGAACCACCGGAATGGCATGGACAAATAGACCTTGCGCAGCAGTTCGATGCGCATCGCCAGCGGCACCGCGAACGGCTCCGCCATCGGCACATACCAATCGTTAGACCCGTTCCGGCGTACCAGTTTGTAGCCGTTTTTGCCCAGAAACCGGTGCCGGAGGAGATCTCCCAGGCGGTCCTCGATGATGATCAACCGCGGTGGGTGGCGTTTGAAATCCAAGCCCTTGAGTGCCTCGAGTTCCATGCCCTCCAGATCCAGCGACAGGTAGTCGAGTCGCTCGATCCCGGCTTGGTCGAGCGCCTCGCTGAGGGTGATGAAGCCAGCTTCGATCACCCGTGCGCCCTCAGCCGGTTCCGCGCCTTCGGCCAGTCCGGACGTCAGTTCGCTGAGGCCGTTGGGGATTGCCAGGCGCAGCACCCCGCGTTGTTGCGGCGCGCCCAGGGCATTTTGAAACACCCGGCTGCCCGGTCGCTCAGCCCGCAGCCGCGTGCAGCATTCGGGCACCGGTTCCACCAGCACGCCGGTCCACCCCTGTTGCTCCAGCAGATAGGTCTGGCTCAGCACTTTCGGGTCGTTGGCCCCGGCTTCGAGGAAGGTGCCCCCGCGGTTTTTGCCGAAGTATTCCCACACCAACAGGTCATCGCCCCATTGAGAATAACTCACCAACGGGCTGGGTGGAGGATATTTTCCGGTTTCGGTCATGCTCATGCGCGCCCGTTCATGCCGGATATTGCGGTCTGCGGCAATCCCGGATTTCAAGCATCCTGCGCTTTTTCCGGCGGATATGCGGGTTGCAGGCGGCGGGGGAGTGAATCAGGCCCGCTGACCCGGTTACAAACCCGGCTTGGATTTCCACGCCGATCCTGCTTGACTGCTGGCTGTTATTTGCCAGAATTGACTTCGTTAGCTCAACCGACCCAACCCCATCCACTCATGTTCCGCCGCATCGCCAATATCTTCAGAGGATTTCTGGGACTGTTCGTCTCCGGAATGGAAAAACGCAATCCCGAGGCCCTGCTCGAAGTCGAAAAGGAAAACCTCCGCAAGCAGATCGCCCAGTTCAACCAAGGTCTGGCCGCCCACGCCGGGCTCTGCGAAAAGCTGATTTCCCAGGTGAAACGCCAGGAAAAGGAAGAGACGGAACTCAAGGCCAAGGCCGCCGCCAACCTCCGTGCCGGCAACCAGCGCCTCGCCGGTGAAATCGCCCTCGAACTCCAGCGCATCCGCAAGGACCTTGCCGACAACCGCTCCCAGCTCGGCGATGCCGAAACCACCTACAAGGAACTCACCCTCTCCCGCGACACCGCGATCAAGACCGCCCGCGAGAAAATCGAAGGCCTGCGCAAGGGCCTCGATGACCTCAAAATGAAAAAGGCCCTCGCCGAAATGAATGAAATGGCCAGCGGCATGCTCACCCAGATCGGCGGCTCCGGCGATACCCTCGACCGCCTCCACCGCATGGTCGAGGAGGAAGGTACCAAGGCCGCCGGGCGTGCCCGCGTCTCCAGGGACAGCATCGACACCGGCCGCTTCAAGGAGCAGAAGGGCGAACGCGAAGCGCTGGAGGACATGGCCCTCGCCGATCTTGCCGCCGAACTCGGGATGGCCGTCCCCAGCACCCCGACGTCGCCCCTGGCCACCGAAGTGAAAAAGGAAATGGCTCCGGAAGGACAGTGATCGGCAAGGGGGGTGGGCGTCCCGCCCTCCTCAAGGCCATGGGGGCATCTTGCCCCCATTCCCCAGAAAATGACAGGCAACAATGAGAAGGACCCCGCCATCGTTCACATATACCGTGCGGCCATGAATCCGTGGCCCGTCGGGTCCATACTCGCCGGCTGAAGCCAGCGCTCCACCACCCCTTCCCCCGAACCAGCCACCCCACCGGCATGAAAACGCTTTCATGGATCTGCGTCACCTTCGGGCTGCTGGCGTCTCCCTCCAACGCCTCAAGCAACAACTGGCCGTGCTCGACGCAGCCACGCCCGCTCCGGCCACCGAGGTGAAAAAGAAAATGGCTCCGGAGGGGCAGTGACAAGCTTCAAGGGGGGTGGGCGTCTCGCCCTCCTCAAAGCTTCGGGGCATCTTGCCCCCAGTGACTCTCCCACTCCTGACCCCCCGAGCCAAATACCGATGTTTCCGGTGGTTTGGCCCAGATCAAACCGCTGAAACGCTGAACACCGCTGGAAACCTCAAGAAATTCAGCGCAATCAGCGGTTTTCAGCGTTTCAGCGGTTATCTTACTGCAAGTTTCCTAGCAAGTTGTTGGCCATGGGCTAAACTGGCATCATGGGGCGGCGGCGGGGTCACGCCCACAGGTCTGCATTCGTTTGTCATGCCCGGGAGGATGCACCCGGTGAAGACGAGTGAACTTACTAAGGCGGAAGATCTTGCAATTGAACATCAACAGCTTATTATACCGAAATGGCATGAATACTTTGATTGACACACCTGAATCGGTGAAGCACTCCAAAGGAGAGATTTTCATCCTCATGGAGAGCGGCTTGGAATTTTCTTTCCCCTGCTCAGCTTACCCACGTTTGGCTTCAGCGAATAGCGAGCAACGATCCAATGTGGAGTTGTCGCCGATGGGTATTCACTGGCCGGATATCGACGAGGATTTGTCTATTCGTGGCTTGATCCGCGATCATGCAAAACGCTAACTAGACGTCCCTCCTGACGCCTGATCCGCCGTCAATTCCATCCGTCATGACCGCTACAACCTCAACCCGCAGTCAGAAGCCTCGCCCACGGTCAGGCGTAGGATGACTCGGACGTTGCCCCTTGCCGGAGGGGTCTTGCGTTGGTTTGCGGGATCAGGGCTTGAATTTCTCGGCATTTCCATCATCCTGCCGCCATGTCCTTCCCCTGGTCCCAGGAAATCATCGATCTTTATGAATCCGGCGCGGCTTCGCAGTTCATCCTGCATGGCAACGTCAACGACCGCGTGCTGATCCCACCGCAGGGCACCGTGCCGGAACGGCTCGGCAATCTACCCGAGTATCTGCGCGAGAGCCTGCTCGCCCGCTTCGACGTGATTCTGGCCTACGACCTGGGCAACGGCGCGCGGGTCGAAAAAGGTGGCGAGAGTTTCACCCAATGGCCGGCCTGGCGGGACAAGGCGCTGCCCACCGCGCCGCGCGAAGCGGTCCATGTGCTGTCCCACTACCTGCGGTATTGCGGCAACGTCGCCCGGTTGAAACCCGAGCGCACCGTGCGGGTGGCGGTGCTCGTGATCAACGCCCAGCTGATCGTGCCACCCGGCCAGGGTTCCGCCAATTACGAATTGAGCGCGATCGCCTCGCAACTCCGCGACTGGGCCACCGATCCGCTGATCACCGGCAGCCACTGCGCCACGTTTCTGCTGACGGAAAACCTCAACGACCTCCATCCGCTGCTGGCCAACAACCCGCAAAGCGCCCGGATCGCCCTGCCGCTGCCCACCCGGGAGACGCTGGCACCCGCGCTGGCCCATCTGCACGGTCTCTATCCGAAACCGCTGGTCCCGTTTGCCGCCGATCTAACGGGAATCGCCGCCGCCCTCGCCGGGGCCACCCTGGAGTCGATCGAAACCATGCTCCAAATCCGCCAGCACCGCGGCCAGGAACTGAGTCAGGCGGATCTGGTCGCGATCAAAAAGGAACTGGTGGAAAAGGACGCCAACGGCCTCATCGAGTTTCTCAAACCCGACCGCACGCTCGACGATCTCCACGGGGTGGAGGCAATCAAGACCTGGCTGCGGCAGGACATCGCCCTCTGGAAAAAAGGCGAGCTGGCCGCGATGCCGATGGGCTACCTGTTTTGCGGCCCGGTGGGCACCGGCAAGACCTTCCTCGTCGAGTGCCTCGCCGGCGAGGCCGGGGTGCCGGTGGTGAAGATGAAGAACTTCCGCGACCGCTGGGTCGGCAGCACCGAGGGCAATCTGGAGAAAATCTTCCGTTTGTTAGAAGCGGTGGGCCGTTGCATGGTGTTCATTGATGAAGCCGACCAGGCGCTTGGCGGCCGCAACGCGGACTCGGGCGACTCCGGTGTTTCCGGCCGGATTTACGGCATGATGGCGGAGCAGATGAGCAACTCCCGCAACCGCGGCCGGATCCTCTGGGCGCTGGCTACCAGTCGCCCGGATTTGGTCGAGATCGATCTCAAACGGCCCGGCCGGATCGACGTGAAGATCCCGATTTTCCCGACCTCCACCGTCGCCGAGAGCTACGCACTGACCCGCGCCTTGTGCAAACGCAGGGGGGTGGCGCTGCCCGAGGCGATCCCGGAAGGGGTCGCCCCGCTGATGCCCACCCTGCTCACCCCGGGTGCCGCCGAAGCGCTGGCGGTCAAGACGTACCGCATCCTCAAAACCTCCACCACCGAGCCCGTCGCCGCCCTGGCCTCCGCGCTCCAGGACTATCAGGCCCCGGTGCCGCCGGCCGTCATCGAGTCCCAAATGCGCCTCGCCATCGCCGAAGCCACCGACCTCTCATTCGTCCCCGCGATCTGGCGGGAGCCGGCCACCGCCAAATGATGATGAAACCAATAGTTTCCTGCTTGTTGCGGTCCGTGGTGATCGCCATCGGAATGGTGCCCGGCCTGCTTGCCGCCGCGCCGGATTATGTTGAACTCCATGCCGCAGACGGAAAACGGAGCTTCGCCGGCCGGCCGGTGGCCGTGGTGTCGCTCGAAAAGGAAGTCGTCCGGATTGATCGGAAGGAGGGTGGTGAGCAGGATTGCAAACTAATCACCTTTGCCGAGGAAGACCGCGCCCAGCTCAAGCGCTGGATGGAACGGGTGGCCAACGATCCGCAGACGGTACTCAATGAGCGCCTGGTCGCGGCCGAAACTCCCGCCATCCTGTGCGTGGGCAATAGTTATAGTTTTCGAGTGCCCAAGGTGTTCGAGAAAATCGCCAAGGCCGAGGGTCGGAACGTGTACGTCGAGCAAGTGACCAAGGGAGGCTGGACGCTCGCCCAACACGCCGGCAGCAAGGAAACCCTCGCCAAAATCGCCAGCCGCAAATGGGATGTGGTGGTCATTCAGGAACAGAGCCTGATCCCGGCCTTCCCGCCCGGCCAGCGCGACGCCCGGATGCTGCCGCCACTCAAGCTCCTGGTGGCGGAAATCGAGCGCGCCGGGGCACTGCCCGCCCTCTATCAAACATGGGGCCGCCGCGATGGCGACCGGCAGAATGCCGCGGCTTTTCCGAACGACACCTTCGCCACGATGAACGAGCGCCTGAGTGCGTGTTTCAAGGCCATCCGCCACGCGGTTCCCACCCTGACCGGCGTGCCGGTGGGCGACGCCTGGGCGGCACGGATGAAGGCGGACAAGGGAGCGGCTCTCTACGCAAAGGACGGCAGCCATCCCTCCGCCCAGGGCAACTACCTGGCCGCCGCCGTGTTCTACTCGGCCCTCTACAATGCCCCGGTCAAGCACGCGCCCGGCGAGATCGGCGACGCGGCCGTCCTCAACCGGTTGGCCGCCCGCCTCGGCTGCCACCAACTTCCCGCCTACCCGCTCCCCGAACAAGAACCCCCCTCCGCCCCATGACCCTTCGCGCCGTTCCAGCCCTGCTCGCCGTCGCATTGTCAGGCTCCCTCAGCCTCGCCGAGGATGCGGCCATGCCCTCACCCGGGCCGGAAACCGAAACCACCGGCCAACCGGTCGGCCAACCCGCCCCGAAGCTCCCTGATGCGGACCAGGAGGCACTCGATCTGGGCCGCAAGGTGCTCGCGGTGAAACGTGCCATCGCCAACCCGGGAGCCCCCGCCGCGATGCCATCCGTGACCAACCTCGGACACGATTCAAGATATTACGTGATGGTCCGCGGTTGGCTCAAACAACAACTCAGCGCCGATCAAAGCATTGCCGATGCCCGGGGAAAAGACACCCCCAAGAAGATCCGGGACCGGATTTCCTTCCTGACAAAAGCGATCAGGGCAATTGACCTGGAATAGCGGGGAGGCTGTTTCAGCCGGGGTTTTGAGTCTTTGCTGAAAGACCCACCCGTGCCGCCAGGTATGGAGCGATGGTTCACACACAAATGCTGAGTCCAACCGAGCCACCGTCAAACCCATGAAAACCGCCATTCGTTTTCTTCTTCCCTGTGCCGCCCTGGTGGCGGGCCATGCCATCGCCCAGGACGCCGCCGCGGTCAAACCGGTCCGCAGCGAGACCATCGCGCCGATGCGCAATGCAACCTTCAACAAAAACGGCAAGGCTCGTGAACGCAAACAGGGAGGAAACCCCCGCATGGTCAACGGCATCCGGGTGTTCGACGGCTCGATGGACGGCAACCGTCAGGTGGATCCCCAGGTGGTGGCCGGCGGCGGGTATCTGCTGCACGGGACCAACAACGGCATCATCATCTACGACAAAAACGGCAGCTGGATCCAGGGCGTGCCGCAGTCCGAGTTCAACAACGGCATCGACCCGAAGCTGTTCTTCAATCCGCACGACAAAACCTTCGGCTTCAACTTCTGGAACCCGTGGGACAAGGAAAAGCTCAAGCCGGTGAATTTCTCGATCTCCGAAACGGCCGACCCCAAAGGCGCGTGGAACACCTATCCGATTCCCGCACCAAATGGCGTGGACGGCGGTGGCAACGGCTTCAGCAGGCAGTGGATCGGCTATTCGTTCCCCGGTGGTCCGGAACGCTCGTTCGTATTCAAGACCGCCGAGGCCAAGGCGGGTAAGCCGCTGACCGTCTGGCACTTCGCCGGTCATCTCGGCCATCCGGTCAAGACCCAGGACGCCATCGACGAACTCTACTTCGTCGACCTAACAGACAGTGAGATCATCATCACCAAGGTTGCTGATGCGAGCGACGGCACGCCGGTGATCGCCTCTGTGGCGCGCAAGCCGCACGGCTTCAAGAATTTCGGCTGGCCTCCGGGATCGCCGCAGCAGGGCACCGAACAAATGACCGCTTCCGGCGACCGCAATCCGAAGAATCTCGTGGTTCAAAACGGCTGTATCTGGTTCGCCCACAATGTCAATATCGGTGGCCGTGCCGCCGTCCAATGGCACCAGTTCAAGGTGGACGGCACGCCCGTCCAGAGCGGCGAGGTGGCCCATCCGGTCAACAGCTACATCCAGGTCACGCTCGCAGTCAATCCGCGCGGCGATGTTTTGTTAGGATTCCAGGAAACCGGCCCGGACATGTTCATCAGCCCGCGCTGCACCCTGCACAAGGCCGGCGACCCGGCTGGCAGCACCCGCAAGGTAGTCAGCCTGGGCGAGGGCAAGGGAGCCACCGATGGCATGGCATGGGGCGACTACAGCGGCAGCGTGGTGGACGCCGACGATCCCGACACCTTCTGGACCATCCAAAGCATCACCGACGACCAGGGCAAGGGCGACACGGTGATCGCGAAAATTCCGGTGAAGGCGAGGACTCGGCCGAGCAAGCCTTGAGCATCAGAAGACGGAGGGCGCGTTGTAGCGGCGGTCTATGACCGTCGATTGTGAATGAGGGGAGGACGGAAGACGGAGGACGGAGGTCAAGGTCCTTCTCATTCGCCCGCGTTGTGACCAACGCGCCTACAACCTACGACTTTCGGCCTGCCCGCCATAGCCTTGGCGACGGCGGGACCTTTAGACCTTCGACTTTCCGACTTTTTCCAACCGACTAGTTGGCAGAGTGGACATCCTCATTGAGAATGCGCAGTCCCTGCCGGATGTAGTCCACGCCCGACCACACGGTGCAGGCGGCGGCGATGAGACAGGGATAGAGCGGGGAGAACGGGAGCACCTTGAGCATCACCCAGCCGAGCGCCACCATCTGCGCCACGGTGCAGACTTTGCCGCTCCAGGTGGGGGCGATGTTCACCTGGTGGCCGGTGAAGCGCAGCACGTTGATGCCGCCGAGGATGATGCAGTCACGCACGATCACCAGCGCGGTGATCCACAACGGCAGCCGCCAGTTGTCCGGTCCCCAGTCCACGGCGGTGAGGGTGATGAAGGCGGTGAGCAGCAGGGTTTTATCGGCGATCGGATCGATGATGGCGCCGAATTTGGACCGCTGG
>JAIPKB010000232.1 GCA_021733795.1 Akkermansiaceae bacterium
CTCGCGCACGATTGTGGGACATGGCGGTCTCGGCCCGATAGGCTATCATCTTGATCGTGTCGATGAAGTCTCCGCAACAGCGCCGGCAGCACCCGCGTCTCCCTCGACGGCGAGAGCACCGGCACGGGAGGAGAGATGCGGGTCTTCGACGCGGACGGAACCGAAACGGTTGAAATCCTCGGTGCCGAAACCGCCACGGGGGGCGGGCGAATCCGGGTCCGCAGTGCCTCCGGCGTCAACGCCGCGGAACTGAGCGAGGATCCGACCGAGGGCGGGGGCGAACTGTGGCTCTTCAACGCAGCCGGGGTGGGGACCGTCGCGATCGAGGCCCAGGAAGTCGCGACCGATGGGGCTCAGGTGAATCTCTACAACAACGCGGGAACCCTGACCATGACCCTCGATGCCGAGTACGGGGTCGGGGGCCCAAGCCGGGTCACCACCGGGACGGTCGAGATCACGGGAGGATCCGATCTCTCCGAACAGTTCGAGATCAACCCAAGCGACTGCATCGGGACTCCGGAGCCGGGGATGATTGTCTGCATCGATCCCAACAACCCGGGGCAACTCCTGCCCAGTTCCAGGTCTTACGACCGGACCGTGGCGGGCATCATCAGCGGAGCGGGCGGGGTGCGTCCCGGCCTCCTGATGGGCCAGCAGGGTTCGGTCGCGAATGGCGAACACCCGGTCGCCCTAACCGGGCGGGTCTACTGCATGGTGGACGCCGGCAATGGCTCGGTCTCACCCGGCGATCTGATCACGACTTCCAACACCCCCGGCCACGGCATGAAAGTCACCGACCACGAGAAGGCGCGTGGTGCCATCATCGGCAAGGCCATGACCCGGCTCGAAGGTGGTACCGGCCTCGTGCTCGTGCTTGTCTCCCTCCAGTAACGTGAACCGAACCGACACACCAAGACCATGAAACAACCGTTCTACCTCACCTCGCTCCTCGCAGCCCTTCTCGCTCCCGCCGCCCTGCGGGCGGACATCCAGGTCATCGTCTCCGTCAAGGCCATCCTCGACTCCAACGGCAACTGGCCTAGCAACACCAACACGATCGGCAGCACCGGAGTGAACCTCAACTCCGAACAGGCCGTGCGGGACAACATCGCCCTGACCAACACGCAACTCGCCGCGAAAGGATACCCGTTCCGCCTCTCGCTGCGGAGCAACACGGTTTACACCCTCTCGGGCTTCGCCAACTCGTGGTTCACCGGCGATGCGCGCACCGCCGCCTTTCGCGATTCGATCGAAGCCGCGGCCACCGCCAGCGACGCCACGAAGACGACCTGGAAGTGGCACGACGATGCCATCAATATTTTCCTGAACGACTCGCGGTCGGGCTTCTGTTCCTCCCCTGGAAGCAGCCGCCGCACCATCACCGTGGGTGCGGGTGCCTACGACGAACTCATCATGCACGAGATTGGCCATTTCCTCAGTCTCGCGCACACCCACAGTGGGGACGGGGACGGCGACCTCAACGACTGGGCGGACGGGGACGGCTTCGACGAGACGCTCGCGGACGATGCCGACGCCACCGCCTCCGACATCAACGCCCGCTACCCGGCTGAAACCCAGGCGACGCGGGACAATCTGATCTTCAACCGGATGTCCTACCATTCGCCGCAGGACGTTTTCGTATGGGATCAGCTTCAGGCGATTGTCGAGACTGTCAACGGCGCCCGCGACCCGGAATGCCGCGGCGAAGGGTTCTTTGTCCGCAGCAACGGAAGCGACACCTCCAACGGCAGGACCTACGCCACCCGGGTCGCCACCATGGCGCGCGCTGCCGCCCTCTCCACCTCCGGCAACGACGTCATCCTCATCCAAGGCACCATCAATGTACCGAACGGCAGCGTCTTCAGCAAACCCGGGGTCTGGACCAAGTGGCGCTCGACTGCGGTTCTCGAATAGTCTCAAGACGCAAAAGGCATCGCGCGGATCATTGGCATCGAGCGGGAGCGTGCCGGTCAGGTTGATCTCATGGCCATCGCTGAGTCCGTCGCCGTCGGAATCCGCCACCGTGTCGCTGGTGCCATGCCGCGTTTCCTCGTCCTCTTCGGGCAGGCCGTCCCCATCTGCGTCCTCCAGCCAATCATTGATGACGAACACCGTCACGATTCCGATGTGGTAATCCCCGTGGCCGTTGCCCACCCGGACCTCGACCTGATAGGTGGCCACGCCGTTGCCAAGGAAAATCGACAGAAGAAACCGCATAAATTGTGATTTTTTTGGGCGGGGCCATGTCCATCGGCGTTCCGATGCCCATCAGGCTCATTATTGGTTTCACGAGCAGGAAGCATCCGGCCGACGTTGCGATCGAAGGAAGGTCCGGGCGGTTTGGAATAAGTCTCGTCACTGCGGGGCCGGCGCATTATCCTGAGCCGGTGAGTCACAAAAGCGCCCGCATTGCCACGATGATCGAATCTTTCCGGGGGCAGGAACTGGATGCCCATTACCTCGGCTATTTTGACTGCTTCAATCGCCAGCTCTTTTACGAGGCGCATGACGTGCTGGAGGATTTATGGCTGCCTGATCGTCAGGGCGCGAACGGAAATTTTTACAAGGGGCTCATTCAACTGGCGGGCGCGTTTGTGCACCTGCAAAAAAACCGGCTGCGTCCATCCGCCGCGCTGTTCAAGCTCGCCCAGGCGAACTTGGGAAAATACCCCCGCGTTCACGGGCAGTTGGAGTTGGATCAGGTGCAAGCTTTGATCCAATGCTGGCTGGAACAGCTGGAATCACAGGATTTCACAGTCAATCCCTTGACTCCCGGCAATCTTCCGCGACTTGGTTTGACAGGGCCGACCGTCTGACTTCCTCCTGCATTGTTATTGCTAGGAAATTGCTGATACGCGCGCCCGGTCTGCGCCGTCGGGCAAAGGCAAAGGGGGGCATTCGAGTGAGCCCGATGAACCCTCCTTCATCAGCGACGGAATCAAGGAGCGCGTCGCGGCATTGAACGAGCGGTCCGGCTCTGCATGTGCGTCGATACCAATGGCGACGGGGGTGCCGCAAGCGCCTCGGACCGCGGCTTTTTGGTCAACCAGGACGGCGTGCCTTTACAGATGGTCGGCAGCGGCGGGACGATGATCAACGACGAGACCCCCGGCCTTGGCTTCACTGCGGAGGCGCGCATCGGCGGCAGCGCATGGTGTGCGGAATTCAGGATCAATGAAAGTCTGCTCGGCGGCTGGAACCACGCGACGCGGTTCTCCTTCTCGCTCAAGCAGGCCACCTGGCCCGCGACTGCAAACAAGAACGACCCGGCGACCTGGTCGACGGCGTGGCTGCGGACGGAACTTCCGGCCCAGGCAAATCATGCGCCCTATCGGATGCCGGTCCCGATCAGCTGATCAACCCGGTCGGCCCGGCGAGGGTCACCCTGAACGGTGACAACAGCCACGATCCCGACGGCGACCCGCTGAGCTGGGCGTGGACGCAAGTTGCCGGTCCGGCGGTCACCCTGGTCGGTGCCGACACCATGAACCCGAGCTTCGTGGGGTCGGGGCAGTCTGCAGAGCGCATGTTCCGCCTGGCCTGGTAAACCTAATAGCGGTGCCATCCGCATAAGTCCCTGCTATTTATGGCCCCACCTGGATTCGGTAGAACTGCCTGGACGCTGACATCGGGCAGGTCCAGGTGGTGATGTCACCACCGGAGGCGAGACCGGTAACGAGGGGCGTGGTGATCTGATCCGGCGAAGGTCCGGTCAAGACCGTATATTTGAGCAAGCGGGAACTGGCCCATTCGAGGGTCATTTCACCTGGCGACCCTTGCTCGATCCGGGTGACGCGGAAGGGGTATCCGGCATAGCGGACGACCGTGCCATCGAGATTGCCGAGGATCAGATCCAGCGTGCCATCCCGATCCCAGTCCGCCAGCTCGAGGCGCATCCGGCCCCCGGTTTGGATTGGGGTGAGCGTGCCGCTGCCGTCCGCTTTCGGAACTTCCAAGGCCACCGGCAACTGGAGCACCGGCGCGGCGCGAGTGCCGGTGTTGCGGCACCAATAGACCCCCGTGGTTGAACTGCCGACGAGATCCTGCAAGCCGTCACCATCCCAGTCGCAGACCCGTGCGACCGAGCGCATTCCGAGGTTGAGGGCGGCACCACCGGCCTGCAACAGCACCCGGGTCGCATAGGACGGCACTTGGGCGGTGCCCACATTCTTGAAAAAGGAAACATTGCCGGAGCCATCGCCGCAGAGCAGGTCGATCAAGCCATCGGTGTCCCAGTCCGCCAGACACGGCGTCGCCCGCGAGGACACCGTGATCAGCGCAGCACCCATCCGCAACGGGTCGTCCGCTGCGAGTAGCGGTTGGCCGATGGGGTTGGTGTTGCGGAAAAAATGGATGGTGCCATTACTGCCGTCGCCCACCAGCAGGTCGCAGCGACCGTCGGCGTCATAGTCGCCCACCCACGGGGCTGGTGCCCCGCAGCCGCTGCCGGGCACATGGATATCCGCGCCGTCGGCCTGGACCAGCGAGGATTGGCCGAACTCGGGGACGGAATCGCTGCCCACGTTCAAAAACACGGCCACCTTGTCGCCGGTACGGTAGCCGACGAGGAGGTCGTGGCGGCCGTCGCCATTCCAATCGGCCACGCAGGGAATCGCATAGCTACCCAAGTCGACCCCCACCCCATTGGCGACCACCGCAGTCGCCGGCCGCAACATGGGAGTCCCGGCCGCCACCGGCATGGCGGCGAACAGCCAGAGGAAAAATGCCGGATGGGGTGCCTGGGTCACCTTGAGATTATCCCTCAAATTTGAAAGAGACCAGTATCCTTGCCCGGTAATGTTCGATCTTCCCGTCCTTGATATGCATATCAAGCTTTGACACTTCTGCAACACGCAGATCCCTGAGGGTCTCCGCAGCTTTGGCGATGGCACTGGCTGCTGCCTTTTCCCAGGATTCGGTGCTGGTCCCTACCAGCTCGATGATTTTATAGACGCTGTTTGGCATAATAGTGATTGGTTTTGGTTTCCAAATAATGTTACATCAACGAAAGCCCAAGTCGATATTTGACGGATTCATGGCAAAAACTCCGCAGCCAGAGAGAATGGCATTTGGGATCGGGCTTGACAAGAAAAATCGCACACCATGTCGCATATTCCGTTATTTTTGGCTGATCGCAGAGGCCAAAGGCAATATTGTCTGAGAAGCTTCACTCATCGCGGTTTTCCGGGGTGGTTTGCTTCAAGACTTCCGGGATGTTTCTGGTGCTGAGAATTTGCTTTGGAGCTTGGCTGGGAAGAATCACTTCCAGGAAACCGTCGCCGACAACCACACTGGGGCAGACCGGAGGATGTTACCGTCCGTCTGGGTCACCTTGACGAAGTAGTGGCGCGCCCCCGGCGCGGCCTTCCGGCTCACGGACCATGCGGCGGTGGCCGTACCGGGCTGGTGGACATCGACCCCCTTGCCGTCCTCGAACTGTGGGTGTCGTCGGATCCGTCGGGCGCGATGTGCCAGCCCAGCCCGAGTGCGCGGATGAACGCCTGCTCCATTCACTTGTCGTTGGTGATCAACTCAAGTTGCTGCGTGCCGTTGGGCACCAGCGTGCCGTTGGGCACCAGCGTGGTGTCGATCTCACAGTGCCACTCGCCGGAATCACCGACCCGGGTGAGCCGGACCCCGGGTGAGCCACCGAGGCTGGCGTAGACGGCGGATGGCGCGGGCTTGCCGGGATCCACGCTGATCCCCACGCGAACCGCGACATTGCCGCCCAATCCAGTGGCGGGATCAGGACCGATCAGGTCCACAGTGTGGGCGGTCTTCTCTTGCGCGTCGGTGGCCGGCAGGCAGAGGAGCAGGGCGATCATGATTGCGGATGGGGTATGATGATTTCGGATTCTCGTGTCAGGCGATCCTCGTTTCGCTCCGGTTGTCACTTGGCTATTGAGTTCGCTCTTGCTGTTGCCAGGGGACTGAACTGCGGGCGACGCGGAACCCGATGCTGAGGTTGCCGTAGCCCGGGTAGTGGCTGCGGCGGTCCGCGACACGGCAATAGTCCGCGTTGCCGTACCAACTGCCGCCCCGGCGCACCCGGTTCGAGCCCGATGTTGCACCCCGGGAATCGGTCTGCGAACCCGCAGCGTAAGGGCCCCACCAATCCCAGCACCACTCATGCATGTTCCCGGCCATGTCATACAACCCGTAGCCATTCGGAGCAAAACTCCCAACAGGCGAACTGTAGGGATAGCCGCCGGTCTTGTAACTCGGATGGTAGCTCCGCGTCCGACTCACGTCGTAAGCGAAGTATGAATCGCTGTAATAATTCGCCTGGCTGGCACGGATCGTATTCCCCCACGGAAAATTCTGCCCGCTCAGGCCCCCGCGCGCCGCCTTCTCCCACTCCGCCTCGCTCGGCAGACGGTAGCCGTTCGCACTCCAATTGCAGACCACGGCATCGCTGAAGCCCGTCTTGTAGGTCGCGCCCCCCACCGTGTAGCACGGCGTCAATCCCTCCTTTTCGCTCCGCGCATTGCACCACTTCGCCGCATCATACCAAGAGATCGAATGCACCGGGTGGTTCGCCCCTTTCGCGGCATAGGTTCCATTGCCCGCGCTCAAATCCGTGTAGTGCTGGTTCAAAGCCCACGCCCGCACGGCGTCCCATTCTTCCTTCGTCACCTCGTATTTCCCCATGTAGAACCCACTCACCTGCACCGCGTGCACCGGTCGCTCGCCGCTCCACCCCACCAGCGGGTCCGACTGGTCCCCCATCTGGAAACTCCCCGCCGGAATCAGCGCGAAGCCGGCGGGGACAGGGGCTCCCAAGGTGATCTTGAAGAATCCGCGTCTCCCCGCCGTGAACGGATGTTCCATCACCCCGCCGGTGCCGGGTTTTGGATAGCCATCGACGTGGATCCAGAAGGCAAGGTCGTCCGACCGCCAGAGGTCGTAGGTCTCGCCGGTCTTGGTCTGCCAGCAGAGCTTGTTCGGCACGCCGCCGGAACATTCGAAATGCCATGCCGGGCTGGCGGCACCGGCGGCACCGGCGGGCTGGGCTGCGCTCAACGCCGCGACTGCGGCGATCACCGCGCCTCCCACAATCCAGTGGTTGACGATTGTCTTCATCCAATTTCCTTTCGTGTTATTGCTGCGAGAAGGTCTTCAAATACCCACGGCGGTCGTCCGGGGCGGTTGGTGCTGAGAATTTGCTTTGGAGTTTGGCGCAGATGGGGGACGCGGTGCTTCGCCCGCTCAAGGAAAGGAGAAGCGGGGCTCGCAGAGCGAACAAAGAGGGGGGAATGGGGGGTAAAGGCTGACCGGGCGGAGTGACTACTTCACAACCGGCGAACATGGTATTCTGCTCAGGTTTGTCAAGAGGATCCCGCGTATTTTGCGATTTTCTTTTAGCGGGGCCACGGCGGTAGACCGCCCCTCCGGCCTCCGGCCTGTTGTCCGCCACCGGGAGCGCAGTGGCCGCGTTGGTCACAACGCGCCTGCAAATGGACCGCACCGGGAACCCAGTAGCCGCGTTGGTCACAACGCGCCTGCAAATGGACCGCGCGGGAAATCGTTCCCGCTCTTCACAGCCCGAGCTTGAACCCCGTCAAGAAGAGTCTGGGAGATTCTCTCTGACGCGTTCTCTTGGGAGTCTCGGTAGAGGGTGTTAAAACGGTCGATTCGTCTAAGGCTCGGACCATCGTTCTCGATATCCCTCCGGCCCGCCCCTCCCTGGACGTGCTACAGGCCGAATTGTCATCGAGTCGTTTTACCAAATTATGGCCGTAGGTGTGAGGGCGGGATTTCCAGGCTTTCATCGCACATTGAGTCCGCTGTGGTCGTAGAATCCGGCGGATTGTTCCACACAAACTGCCGTATCACGGCTCACCACCATGCATCACCGACAGAACCAACAAACGCACCAATGCCCATGAAATCAACGATTGACGCAGGAACCACCATGGAACGGACCGTTCGGAAACGGTCCCTGCCCACAACCTGCGGCGGGGAACCTCGGCATGGCAGGGACGCTTTTCCGAAGCGTCCGGGCGAATGAACTGAGAATGGGGAATCTGCAAGACCTTTGTGCTGCGATAACACCTGTCCCGATCCCCATCAGCCACGGAGGAAGCCTCAGTCGGCGGTTCTTTGGCTGAAAAATATGGAATCAAAACGGCGTATCCACAGCCGTCCAGTAGTCAATCAGTGGTCCCGCAGGCCCAGCAGAAGGCAAACTGACGTTGAAATGGTTGCCGGCCCAGGGCCGCGACTCGGTAGGACTCGGTAGCAAGACACATCCATGAACCATCGATACATCAGATTGTGCGGGCTCGCCGCAATGGCGCTGACGCTGACGGCGTCGGCGCAACCCCAAATCTTGCTGGATCTGCCGCTCGACTGGCAGGTCATCCAGCGCAACGCCCAGGAATGGGCCGAGGTCAAGGTGGCGGGAACCGTTCCGGCCGGTGTAACCGTGGTCGAGGCCAGCGCCGAACCCGGTGC
Source organism: Akkermansiaceae bacterium (assembly GCA_021733795.1). GTDB lineage: Bacteria > Verrucomicrobiota > Verrucomicrobiia > Verrucomicrobiales > Akkermansiaceae > Luteolibacter. The sequence continues at coordinate 8,458 of JAIPKB010000232.1, forward strand.
CGGGCTACGTGGCAAGGTGATCGATTGGACCATGGTGGCACAAGGGGCACAAATCAAAGACCGCAAGTCCGCCGGCAGCCTCAGACTGGCAGCAGGCGGTTGGTACACGCTCAAGGAGCGGTTCCGAAAATCCACCACCGGACTTGTCGCCGCGTTGGACGGCAAACACTGGCAATTGGCGAACGACCCGCAGCCCGGCGCTAGCGGCGATGCCGGCAGTTTCAGGCCCCCGTTTGGCGATGCAATTGCCACAAAGTTCAATGTGCCGGTCGGAATTATCGCCTGCGGCATCGGGGCAACGAGCGTCCGCGAGTGGCGGCCCAAGGGCACAACGTTTCCGAATCCGCCGACCCTCGAAGGCCGGGTGCGGCAGTTTCCGAGCGGTGAGTGGGAAAGCAAGGGGGAGGCGTTTGAGATGTTTGCCGCCCGCATGAAACATCTTGGCTATCAGGGCTTCCGGGCGGTCTTGTGGCACCAGGGCGAGTCCGACGCGGAGCAGCCCGATCCCAAACGCACGCTGATCGGCGAGCCCTATCGGCAATATCTCGAGCGGCTCATCCGGGAGTCACGCAGGGAGATCGGCTGGGACGCGTCCTGGTTCGTCGCACTGGTGAGTTCCCATGGTGGCGAGGGCGTGCCGGAAATGCGCGATGCCCAGAAATCCCTGTGGGATGACGGGATCGCCTTGGAAGGAGGGCATGGCCGCCACGACCAGCGCCCAGAAAGTGGCAAGACCATGAGCGCCTTCCGCGCGTGGGTGACACTGATTGTACCCAGCCCCCGGAGCGTCCATCTTAATCCGTGAACTCGATGAAAGAAATTGAACACCAAGTTGTGATAACCGAATGGCAAACAAAGAGGATTGTTCCGCTCGGATACGTTATGTTTGCCGCGCTTGTTCTGCTGGGTGGGAGCCGGCTCAGGGGCGCGCCGCAGGACAAGCCGGAACCGGCGCTTCAACCTGCCGCCGGCAAGATTCATTTCGACTTCGAGACCGGCGACCTCCAGGGCTGGAGGGTTGTCGAGGGTGGGTTTGTACGTGTGGTAACCGATCGCACGGAGTATCACAACAAAGGCCCGTATGCCTCGCGGCAGGGCAAGTTCCACCTCTCCACCGTCGAGGGCGTCAACTCTTCCTCCGCCGATCCGCAGCGAGGCGTGATTGAATCGCCGGTGTTCTTGCTGGAGGGGCCC
>JAIPKB010000233.1 GCA_021733795.1 Akkermansiaceae bacterium
CATGACCGCTTCATGATCCACCTCAGGCAACGGGTTGAGCGTCTTCCTGGCAGCGGCGATCCCGGCCTGAAAGGCTTTGGGCATCGGATAGGGTAGCGTGTCGATCCGCAGGTAGATCGGATGCAGTGCAAACACGCTGATGGCGGAATAGGGATAGGAATCCGTCCAATCGTGGGCGGAGGTCGTGTCATTGACCGGCAGGATCTGGATCATCCGTAGCCCACACCGCAAGGCCCAATCCGCAAAGGGTTTCAAATCGGCGAACTCCCCCACCCCCAGGCTGTCCTCACTGCGGAGTGAAAACACCGGCACTGCCACCCCGGCACCGTGAAACCGCTCGGGCTGAGCCCGCCGGTAGCCTTCATCACTGACCTGCGTCCACTGCCGCGCGCCATAGGCATGATCACCCAGCACCCGGTTTTCTCCCTGTTCCAGCGCCATCACCCGGCCTTCCGCCGGATTCCACAATCCATATTTGTATTCGAGCCGATGGTCATCCGGCAGGGCCAGCGCCGCCTGCCAGGTATTGGCGGCGACCTCCACCATTGGCACCGCCCGGGTCCAGTCCCAGTCACCCAATTCCCGTCCGGAACCTAACAGACACGGTACCGCATCCGGCGGCACCGCCGCCATCCGCAGTCGGAACACGAGGTTTGCGGAGCGGAGGGACGGCGGCTTCCGGAATGGCCCCCGCTGCGGCAGCAGCGCCGCCAGCGCGTCGGTTTCATAGGCGTAATCCTCCGTCCCCGCAGAACACCAGGTATCCAGCAACACCACCGTGTCCAGGCCACCGACGGCCGATTCAAAAACCCGCGGCGCGAGCCATTCGTCGAGTTCCACCCCATTGTTGTCCTGGCGCAGTTGATAGTGATACTCAAGCCGCAGCGGGCCCTTGCCATGAAGCTCCAGCGAGCCCTGCCACTGCTCCGGATTGAGCCAGTTCAGCGGCACCGTCCGTTGCTCGACTTTTCCGCCGCCAAATCGGGCGGCGAGCTTCAACCAGAGTGACTGGCCGGGATGGGTGCGGTAATTGACCCGAAATACGATTTTCATAGTAAAAAACAACTCACACGGCTCACTTGGCAGCCTTTTGCAACAACCGCAGCCGCTCCAGCGCTGCCCCGTCGGCAATCATTTCGCGCGAGATCGAGATTCCATCCGCCATGTGGTCCGCCAGTCCGGCGCACGCCAGCGCGGCTCCTGCGTTGAGCAGCACCATGTCCCGCTTGGGACCGGTCTCCCGTCCGCTGAGAATCGCCTCCAGAATCACCGCGTTCTCTTTGGGGTCCCCGCCCTGCAGGTCCGCCACCTCGGCATGCTGCATGCCAAAATCCCGCGGCCTCACCTCCTCGTCCTCCTGGTCCTGATAGGTCCCTGCCTTGCAAATCCGGGTGGACCCCATCAGGCTCACCTCGTCCACCGATCTGCCATCGCCCGTGGTGCCATACACCGCCCACACGCTGTCGCGTCCCAACCGCTGGAGAATCTCCGCGAAGACCGGGCACAGCTCCCGCGAAAACACCCCCACCAACTGGCACTCCGGCTTGGCCGGATTGAGCAGCGGGCCGATCAGGTTGAAAATCGTCCTCACCCCGCGCGCCGCGAGCTTTTTTCTAACACCCGCCACCGCCTTGAACGCCGGATGATACATCGGCGCGAACATGAACCCCACCCCCGCCTGTTCCAAACAGCGCCGGAACCCCGCCACCGGCAGATCAAGCCGGATGCCCAGGGCTTCCAGCACGTCCGCCCCGCCGCTCTTTGAGGTGATCCCGCGGTTGCCGTGTTTCACCACCATGCCTTCGGCCGCCGCCACAATGAACATCGCGGTGGTGGAGACATTGAACAGCCCGAGCTGGTCGCCACCGGTGCCGCACACGTCGATGGTGGGGCCTTCCAATTCCAACAACTTCACATGGGGATCCACCGCGTGCTCCAGAAACACCTCCACAAACCCGGCGATCTCGGCCGGGGTCTCGCCCTTCTTGGCGAGCGCCTCCAGCAACTGCTCCTTCTTGGCGTCCGCCACCTTGGGATTGAGCAGCAGGTCCGCCGCCACCCCCACCTCGCGTGAGGATAGTTCCGCTCCCTGTTCCAAATGGTGAATCAATGCGTCCATGCCGCAATCCTACACCCGGCCGGCCTCATTACCAACCGGAATCCTCGTTCTGCGCCGATTTTCCGCAGCAGCAGAGCCCCCTGCGAGGTGGTTTGCTGAGTTACGGCGCAGCCGGCACCTGGATTTTCTCCACCGTTCCCTGTGGTTTCCCCTTTGCCGGCACCTCGTGCCATTTCCGCCACAGCAAATGGATCCCGAAGATCATCTGCCCCACGAGCACCACCACCACCAGCAGCGTGACCATCACCACTGCCCGGAACCGCTTGTTTCCGGCGGCCCGGATATTTTTTTGGGGGGGCTCGATCATCACTGGATGCGGCTGGGGATCCACCTCGATTTTTTTTTCATCGCAGCTTCATTGGCGAAGGCATATCCATTCACTCAGGCGAGCTTCTTTTTGCCCTCGAAGTGTTCCTCGATCTCCTCCAGCGTCTTGCCCTTGGTTTCCGGCAGGAAAAACGCGGAGGTGATGAAATAGATCACGGTGCAACCCGCCCAGAACAGGAACATCGCGAAGAAGCCGTAGTTGCCGACAACCGGCAGGAATACTGCGGCGATCACCGTCGCGACTCCCTGGTTGATCAGCAGCGCGATCCCCATCCCGGCCGAGCGGATCCGGGTGGGCATCAACTCGGAAAGAGCCAGCCACACGCACACCCCCGGGCCCACCGCGAAGAAGGCGACGAACAACGCGATGCAAATCACCGCCAGAATCCCGTTCGTCCTGCTGGGAATCGGCCCGATCTTCGCGCGTTTGATTTCCAATGGCTTGCCCGCGTTTTCCTTGTCCTTGGCGTCAGGTTGGATCAATAGCTTCTGGGACAGCCCGATCTTGGTCGCATCCGCCAGGGTCTTGCGGTCCTCCCTCGACATGCTTTGCCTCACGGACTGCGCCTTGTCCACCGCCAGCTTTTCCTCGGCGACCAGTTGGTCCAACCCTTTATCCCTCAGCGTTGCCGCCTGTGCCAACAACTCGCGGTCGGCCTGGGGCAGCTTCGCCCGGATTGCCTCAGCCGCAGCCAACACCTCTTGAGAGGCCTTCGTCGGCATGAACGCGGTGGTGACCTGTTGCTTGTTGCCGTAGTTGGAGAGGATGCTGATTTGAATCGGCTCGTCCGCCGACTGGTTGGCGAACTTCACCTTGGTGATGTCGAATTCCAGCCGGTTGTCCTGGATCATCGCGGCGACTTCCGCATTCACATCCTGGCGCTTGGACTCGAACGAGTAAAACACGCCAGCCAAAGCGACCAGCGAGACGATGATCCCCGCCGTGCCCATCTTCAGCAGGAAGGTCCGGCCCTTGCGCTCGACCAGCAGCACGGCGACAATGGTCATCACGCAGTTGAGAGCCTTGATGGCCGTACCGCTATCCGAGGCCCACAGCGCATCCAGTCCGGATTGCTGGAGAATCGTGGTCATGAACTGCAGAATCGAGTTGATCCCCGTCGCCTGATTGCACCCTAGAATAACGCAGGCCAGGATGAAGGGAAGCACATACTTGCGGGTCGTGAAGATCTCCGCCAGCGAGTCGACGAATGAGGTCTTTTTGTGAGCGTGCTCTGCGGCGAGCGAGTCGGCCATCTCCTGCATTTCCAGTTCCGCCTCCTCCTCGGAGCGGGACTTCAGCAACTCCTTGCGGGCCGCATCCACGCGTCCCCGCCGGAACAACCAGCGCGGCGATTCACCCACCATGAAACTACCGACCAGAAACACGAGTCCGGGATACATCACCGTCAGGAACATGCTGCGCCATGCATGGTCCGCGATCCTGAGAATCTCGTCCTGATTACTGCCTGCGGCCTCGGTCGCCGATTCCGCGTTGCCAATGTAATAGCGTCCAACAAATGCAGCCAGGAGAATCCCGATGGTGAGCATGAACTGGAAAATCGCCGTTCCCGATCCACGCTTGCGCGCCACCAGTGACTCGGCCAGAAACAACGGCACCACCACCGCAATCACACCCCCGCTCATGCCTTGCAGCAGCCGCCCCATCAGCAGCGGCAGGAAGCTCTGCCCAGTGAAAATAACCCCCACGCTGGCCACGAACAACACCGCACTCACGATCATCATCATTTTCCGTCCGAGCCAATCCGCCAGAAACCCGGCAATCACTGACCCGAAAAGAGAACCAGCCAGCACCGCGGCGACAATATACGAACTGTGCTGCTCGCTCAGCTTGATCGACTTGTTCAGGTAGGGCAGCGCCGGATCGATCACCCCGATGTCAATCCCGTACAATAAACCGCCCATGCCAGCGATGAATAGCATAAAATAGACCGGGAAGGTTTTCCCCGCAGGGCCGCTGGCTGAAGTCGTCGTGGTACTCATGATCTGAAATCGTGCCGGACCCTACCCCTCCCCCCCGCCCCCGACAATCCCGAATTTCACAAAAGACGCCCTCCTTCCTGCACCCGCCATCATGACGCAGTACTCCCTTCCCGCTGACCATTCATTCCCTTGCATTCCCCTTGCATTCCGGTTTTCAGCAGCTATTCTCCCCCCCCCATGCTCGTTTCGGCGCGACATTTCAAGATCTTACGGCTCCTTTCGCTGGCGCTGGTGGCGGCCCTGCTGTCCACTCGGCCTGCCGGCGCCCAGTTTCCCGCGCCCCCACCGGTCGCTCCCGCCCAATTCGACCCCTCGGATGTTTATTTCCAGGCCTATCTCGCCGCCCGCGCCGCCGAGGATGCCGAAAAGGACCAGAACTTCATCGATGCCCTCGATAAGCTCCAGCTCGCCCAGAAGCACCTCAAGTCGATCACCACCTACTACCCGAAGTGGAAACCCGATATGGTCGCCGTCCGCTCCGCCAAGACCGACGAATCCGCCATCCGCGTCCGCCCGCTCGCGGAAGCCCAGCGCCAGAAAAAACAGGGCATCATCGCCGAACTCGAAGGCGGCCAGCGCCATCCGGTCGGCGAGGGCAACGAGCCAGCCGTGGAAATCGAGAAACCCAACCCGCTCAAGGCCGATCCCCTCGAGCAAAAACGCCTCGACGAACACGACCGCAACATCGAACGGATCCGCAAGGAGCTCCAGGCGGCGATGACCCCGCCCGCCCAGGTCGCCCGCCAGGAAGAACTCATCAAACGACTCCAGGACCAGCTTCGGGCATCCGAGGCATCCGCCGCCAAGCTGCGCTCCCAACTCGCCCGGGCCCCTATGGCAGGCGAGGTCAAATCCCTCAACGAGAAGATCGGCCGCCTCGAGCAGGAACGTGCGGCGCTCTCCATGGCCCTCACCCAAAGCCGCGACGAGCACACTCAAACCCTCGCCAAGGCCGCCATCCTCGAGGCCGACCTCAAGGCGGTCCGCCAGCAGGCCGCCGACCTCAACCGCGATTTGGAACTCCAGCGCACCACCACCAACGACACTCTGGCCGGCATGCGCCGCCAACTCCGCTCGCTCCAGACCACGGTGGAGACCAAAGACAAGGAACTCGCCGCCGCCCACAACCAGATCAACGGACTCCAACTCGAACTCCAGCAAAACCGCGACGCCTACTCCCAACTCCGCGGCGAATATGACAACCTCGCCGCCGAACGCGACCAGATGAAGGCCCTGCTCAATCTCAACGAAGCCGGCCGCATCCAGGAACTCATCGACCAGAACATGGGCTTGGCCAAAAAACTTCGCGTGGCCACCGAAAAAATGGACATCCTGCACCGTGACAACGAGTCGACCAAGGACGAATTGCTCGATGCCCTCAACGATCTGGTGGTCGCCAAATCCCAGATCAACCGTCTCAAACAGGAACGCGCCGCCCAGGAAACACGCCTTGCCGAACTCAAGGCCCGCCTCCGCCGGGAGGAACACGCCCTCGCCAACGGCCTGATCGCCGCCGACCCCGCCGAGATCGCCACCCTGCGCAACATCATCAAACGCCAGTTGCTCATTCAGGAACGCCGCCACCAGGCGACCGAGATCCTCCTCGAGGCCGCCAAACAACTCGGCGCCGGCAACCAAAATGTCAGCGACGCCATCGCCATCCTCGAAGGCCCCGAACTCCAGCTCACTCCGGAGGAACAGGCCATCGTGGCCGGCCGCGCGGATGCCGATCTGTTCTCCCCCTTCGCCCTCGATCCGGAACGCGCCAACCAGAACCACAACGCCCAGGCCAGGGACATCGCCAGTTTCGACCGCGCCGCCACCAAGGCCTTCGCCTCCGACCGCTACCTCTCGGCCCGTGAAATCTTCGAGCTGATTGTCGAACAAAACCCCGGTCATGTGAGTTCCCTCTGCAAACTCGGTGTGGTGAACCTCAAACTGGATGACCCCCTCGCCGCCGCCGACACCTTCCGCCGGGCCGTGGAACTCGACCCCAACAACCCTTACGCCCACCGGATGCTCGGCTTCGCCATCTACACCCAGGGCGACATCGAAGGGGCCGAACCTTCGGTTCGCAAGGCGGTGGAACTCGCCCAGGACGACCACAACAGCCAGAAACTGTTAGGTGTGATCTACTATCGGCTCGGCCGTTCCAAAGACTCCGAACGTCACTTCAAGGCGGCCATCACCGCCGACCCGATGCCCAGCGAACCGTATTTCAATCTCGCCATGCTCTGCGCCCGCGACAAGCGCCTCAATGATGCCCGGTCCTACTACCAGCAGGCCCTCGAACGCGGCGCCATCCCGGACCCCAACCTCGAGAAAACCCTCTCCGCCCACTGATTGACAGTATTGGGCCCGCCGCGCCCGACAGGATGTCGGTCTCACATAGCCGGCAGCATGCCGGCGCTGGAGCGCGTTCATTCTGAACGCTGAGTCAGGCGGACATTCTGTCCGGCAGCGGTGCCCGCACGTTCCGACCGACAGAATGTCGGTCTCACATAGCCGACAGGATGTCGGCGTTGGAGCGCGTTCATTCTGAACGCTGAGTCAGGCGGACATTCTGTCCGGCAGCGGTGCCCGCACGTTCCGACCGACAGGATGTCGGTCCCACATAGCCGACAGGATGTCGGCGCTCCGCGCGTTCATTCTGAACGCTGAGTCAAGCGGGCATTCTGTCCGCCGTGGTGGCAGTGAGTCCACGGCCCACCCCGCATGATCCCCCTCCCCCCGTCACCTCCCCGTCAACAGCCCGCGGTTGGTCCACATGTAATTCCAGCCCGAAACCAGGGTGAGCCCCAGCGCGAGCCACATCGACACCGGGGTGAGCCACGATCCTGGGTTGGAAAGGTAGCGCAGCAGCCACAACAGCGGATTGGCCGAGCCCAGCGCATCCGTGGCAAACCATACCAAACAGGTGATGCAATACGTCAGTTGCAGCCCGGTTTTCCACTTGCCCAAGCGGTCCGCCGCCAACACCTGGCCGGCCTCCACCGCGATCTGCCGCAGTCCGGTGATCAGGAATTCCCGGGCCAGGATCAGCACCGTCACCCACACCGGACAAAACCCCACCGCACTCAGATAGACGAACGCCGAGCACACCAGCACCTTGTCCGCCAGCGGATCCAACAACTTGCCCAACGGCGTGACCATCCCGTATTTCCGCGCGAAATAGCCGTCGAACCAGTCGCTGATCGCTGCGATCACGAACGCCACCAGCGCGATCCAGTGGCCGACGACGCTCTCCAGCGCCGTGCCAGCCACGAAGATAGCGGTGAGTCCCAGGCGGCACAAGGTGATGGTGTTGGGCAAGTTCATGGGCCGAGTGTGTGAAATCCCCCAGCATCTGGCAACTATAGCTTGTCGAAATCCCACAAACCGGCTATACCCAGAGCCCCTATCCAACCCCACCTGTCACACATGAGCAATAGCGATTTCGGACTTATCGGTCTGGCCGTCATGGGCCAGAATCTCGTTCTCAACGTTGAATCCAGAGGCTTCAAGGTCTCCGTTTTCAACCGCACCACCAGCGTCACCGACGAATTCGTCGCCGCCAACCCGGACAAAAGCCTGGTCGGCACCGCCACCCTTGAGGAGTTCGTCCAATCCCTCGCCTCGCCCCGCAAGATCATGATCATGGTCAAGGCCGGCAAACCGGTGGACGCCGTGATCGAGTCGCTCATCCCCCTGCTCGCCCCGGACGATATCATCATCGACGGCGGCAACTCGCTCTACACCGATACCGAACGCCGCGACCAATGGCTTTCCGGCCTCGGTTTCCGCTTCGTCGGCACCGGCGTCTCCGGCGGCGAGGAAGGAGCCCGCAAGGGGCCCGCCATCATGCCCGGTGGCCCGGCTTCCACTTGGGATGTGATGAAGCCCATCTTTGAGGCCATCGCCGCCAAGGTGGATGGCGAACCGTGCGTCACCCACATCGGTCCCGGCGGTGCCGGCCACTTCGTCAAGATGATCCACAACGGCATCGAATACGGCGACATGCAACTCATCTGCGAGGCCTACAACATCTTCAAGGCCGCGGGTTTCAGCGCCAAGGACCTCGCCAAGGTGTTCACCGAGTGGAACAAGGGCGACCTGGAAAGCTACCTCATCCAGATCACCGCGGAAATCTTCAAACAATCCGATCCCGAAACCGGCAAACCGATCGTCGAGAAGATCCTCGATACCGCCGGCCAGAAAGGCACCGGCAAATGGACCATCATGAGTGCGGTGGACAACGCCGTGGTCATCTCCACCATCAATGCCGCCGTCGAGGCCCGCATCCTGTCGTCCATGAAGGACCAGCGCGTCATCGCCAGTTCCTTCCTCAAAGGTCCCAAGCCGGACATCGACGTCAAAAAGAGGAAACTCGTCAAAAAGGTCCACGACGCGCTCTACGCGTCCAAGATCATTTCCTATGCCCAGGGCCTGGACCTCATCACCACCATGAGCGCCGAAAAAAGCTGGAACCTCGATCTAGCCGCCATCGCCGCCATCTGGCGCGGCGGCTGCATCATCCGCGCCCGTTTCCTCAACCGCATCACCGAGGCCTACCGTGAAACCCCCACCCTCGGCAACCTGATGCTCGCCCCGTTCTTCCGCGACCTCCTCAACAACAGCCAGCAAAACTGGCGCGAAGTCGTTGCCATGGCCACCCTCAACGGCATCCCCGTCCCCGCCTTCAGTGCCAGCCTCGGCTACTACGACTCCTATCGTAGTGCCGTCCTCCCCGCCAACCTGCTCCAGGCCCAGCGCGACTTCTTCGGCGCCCACACCTACGAACGCACCGACAAACCCCGCGGCGAGTTCTTCCACACCGACTGGCCCGAGGTCATCGACTGAAGGCTCGTTTGAAAATGAAGAGCGGAGACCGGGGGATCAAACGCGCCCCCGCGTGTCGCTGTCAGACGGGGGGATCAAACGCGCCCCCGCGTGTCGCTGTCAGACGGGGGGACCACACGCGCCCTCGCGTGTCGCTGTCGGCGCCCTCGCCGACGGCTTTGATTTGCGGCCTTGATACCCACGGTGGCGAGTCAACGGTGCGGCCACCTCGGTGTCCGGCGGGGGCGCCGGACACCGCACGCGAGGGCGCGTGCGGTCCCCTTTCCCTCTTGGCAT
>JAIPKB010000234.1 GCA_021733795.1 Akkermansiaceae bacterium
TGGCCAATGGCTTTTGAGTGGTGGGCCTGGCGGATGTGCCAGCGGTGAGCTTGCGGCAAGGTGGGATGGAATTGGCTTGTCGGATACCGATTGGTTGGTAGCGTTGGCGCATGAAGCAGCGCAGGAAGCAACCCGAGGTGACGCGGCAGGCCATCATGGCGGCGGCGGGCGAGGAGTTTTCGCAGCACGGTTATGCAGGCAGCCGGTTGGGGGCGATCGTGGCCCGGGCGGGCTTGACCAAGGGTGGCCTGTTTCACCATTTTCCAGACAAGCGTGCGCTGGCCAAGGCATGGATGGAGGAGTGTCTGGCACCCGGAATCGAGGAGTTGTGGGTGCTGCCGCTCGCCGAGACGGACTCGTTGGCCGGACTCAAGCGGGTGTGTCGGGCGCGGATCGAGACCCTTGAGGCGACCGACGCCACCTCCACGCTGGCGGCGCTGGCGACGGAGTTGGGCAAGGAGGACGCGGAATTGGCAGCGATATTGGCGGCGATCTTCGCCGGTTGGCGGGCTGCGGTGTCAGGGGTTTTCGAGCGTGGCAGAACGGCAGGTGGCATTTTCCCAGCGGTGAAGCCTGCCGCGGAGGCATCCTTGCTAGTGGCCCTGGTGATCGGGATCGCGGTGCAGAACCTCGCCCCGCAGGATGGCTCGGTGCGGCAGGTTTGCCTCACCTCGCTGGAGGATTACCTCGATACGTTGCGCTCCGGCGCGTGATGAGTGGCTCATGGTCGGGGCGCTCAAGGGTGGGTCAGGCGGAAGAACCGGTGGCCTTCGGTGGTGGGCACGGTGACCGTGTTTTGGTCGTCCACCGTGATCACCGCGCGGCCGGATGGTAGCCATGAAGCGCAGTCGGCGCATTCCTGGAGGGTCCAACCCGCGGTATCGGCGGGCCACGAGAGGATCAGGGTATTCGAGCCCGCGGCACCCGGTGTGGCGACGAGCCGCGGGATCGTGATGAAGTTAGCCACCAAACTGCGGTTGCCCGCCACGGTGAAGCTGAAAGTCTCCGCGTCAGACACCGGGTTGCCGTCTTCCGTCCATCCGCCGAAGGCCAATCCGGGATTCGCGAATGCCGTTAGGTCGACCGTGTCCCCCGCGATGAACTGGCCATCTCCACTGATCGTGCCGCCTGCGGGCGGAGCGGCCGCCACCATGATGTGGAGCAGCGGCGTGAACTGCGCGACCAAACGGCGGTTGGCGTCAGCGGTGAAGAAGTAATCTGGGTCGGTGCCGACCTCCAGGCCGTTTTCGGTCCACTTCACAAATGCGTAGCCACCGTTCTCCACCGCCGAGACCATGGCTTCGTCACCCGTGGTGTAGGGGCCGTCACCGCTGGTGGTGCCGCCGATGGCGGTTGAGGGACTGGTGGTGATGGTGACGCCGGCATCCCAGGTGAAATTCGCCACCAGCGTGCGGTTGCCGGTGACGTTGAAAGAGTAACTCGAGTCGGTGCTGACCACCGTGCCGTTCTCGGTCCAGTTGGCGAAACTCCAGCCGTCATCCGGAAACGCCTTTGCGGTGGCCTTTTCATTGGCTTTGTAGGGGGTGAGGGTGTCCATCTCGGTGGAGCCGCCGATTGCGGGTGCCGGGCTTGCCATGATCACAAACGCCTCGTTGAACTTCGCCACCAGCGTGCGGTCGCCGGTCACGTCGAAGGTATAGGTGGCCGCATTGCTAACGGTGGTTCCGCCCTCCTGCCATTTGGAGAACGCATAGCCCGGGTTCGGAGTGGCGACGACCGTGGCGCTAACACCGGTTAGGTAGCTGCCGCTGCCGGCCGTCATGCCGCCAGTGGTGGGACTCGCGCTGGCCGTGATGGATTTCGGGATGCCGGCCACGGAGTTGTCCTCGGTGATCTTCGGCGTGCCGTAATGGTTGTAGTTGAAGGTGTAGGTGACCTCCGTGCTGCGGCAGTCCTCCATCTCGATCTCGAACCCGTGACACTCGTGGCCGGTGTCGTTGACGGTGTCGAAATTGTTGATGCTGCCGTAGGCGATGCTGGCACGGACGGACGGTGACCAGAGCGCGAGGGAACAGATTGCTCCGAGGGTGAACCACTTGGTTTGGATTGCGGTTTTCATGGGAGATGGCATGGGGGTTGGGGTTGGCTTGGAAGCGGAGGAACGGAATCCGGCGCACTAGCGGTCAGCGGGTGACTTTGAGGCGGATGAACTCCCGCGCGGATTCGTCGGCCGAGAGCGGGTCACGGGCTTCGAGCAGCCACGGGGTGTTGACGGTGACCGTGGCCGGTTGCCATGTCGTCATGTCGGAGGAAACTTCGATTCCAAGGGTGACATCGGTGGGGGCGAGCGCGCGGGGAACACTGAGGGTGAGGTAGCTCTGGCCGGCCACGGTTTGGAAAGTCGCAGAGGTCGCCGGGGTCAGGGACGGAAAATCGGGCGACAGGCCGAGAGCGTATTCTATCAAATCGACGATCCCGTCGCCATCGCTGTCACGGTTCGCGAACACCGCGGGATCACCAACATTCACCGAGACGGTGCCGAGATTCGAGTCAGTGAAATCGTCGAACGCCGCAAAGGTGAACAGGTCGGGGCCGGTGTAACCCTGCTCCGGGAAGTAGGTGGCCACCGCTCCAGCGAGCGCGACGGAACCATGTTGCGGCTGGCTGACGATGCGGTAGGTGCGCGGGTTGGCGTCGGCGTCGGCGTCGGTCGAGGTGAGTGTCAACGCGCCCGGCGTGCCGGCCGGGGTGGTAAGCGTCGGGTTCGGCACCACGGGCGCGCGGTTGTTGGTGAAGACGCCGCCGGGGCTGCCGTCGTCCTCGCGTTTGTGGCAGACGAAGCAGCTCAGCGTTTGGCCGCGCCAGAGGTGGACCGTGCGGGTGGTGCCGTCGTCGCCCGCCGTGAGCGTGCGGTCGGCGAACATCCGCGAGAGGACCGTGCCACGATAGTCCGCGCCATGGCAGGCCTTGCAGTTGGCGCTCTTGCCGTTGCTTTGGTGGGCGGAAACCCAGCTCTGTCCCACCGGATGCATGCCGTGCGGGCCGCCGGTGACGGTGGATGGCATCGCGGCATGGCAGGCCGTGCAATCGGCCACCACGCCGACGTGCCCTTGGACCTTGGCGCTCTGGAGGTTGTCATTGCGATGCGTGGCGGGGAACTCGGCGTGGGTGGAACCGTGGCAGGCGCTGCATTGCAGGCCGCCGTGGCCTTTTGAAAAGCGATACAGTGAGAGCCCGGTATCCGGGGTGTCGGGATTGGTGGCGAACAGCGAACTGACGGGAACGCGCGGGATGTTGCCGGTCTCGAACACGCTGGTGTAGCGGATCTGGCCGTTGTTGAGCGTGGCGCTGCCGGTGTGGCATTGTTGGCAATTCGGTTCGTCGAGCCAACCGGTGCGGGTGACGGCTCCGACATCTTCCATTTTGCCGTGGCAGCTCTGGCATTGCATGGCGGCGGTGCCGTCGGGCGCCACCGCACTACCCATCGCGCCGCGGAGGCAGCGGGTGGCGGAACCGGGGTGGCAGGTGTAGCACGCGGAACGGTTGGCGCTGTTGTTGAGCGTCAGGCCGTTGGAGGGGTTGATCACATTTTCGTGCCGGTGGTGGATGGCGCGGGTCAGCGCCGAGGTGTCGGCTGTGCCAGGAAATGGGAGTGCCTCGGAGACGTGGCACTTTGCGCAAAGGATCGGCGTGGCACCTTCGGTCGCCGTAGCGTACAGGCCCTCGGGACGAAACCCGTTCGCTGCCAGCGCGGCCTGGAAAACCGGATCAGCGAGGTGGTTCTCGTCGTGCAGCCGCAGGATATTCAGGCGATAGTCGCGCGACGCATGCGGTTCCCTGACCCAACCGGCCTGCGGTTTCGCCGCATCACCCGCGTTCGAGCCGTGGCACGCCCGGCAGTCCATCTCGCCGGACACGGGGGCGACCACATCGCTCGTCGCGAGCACGGCACCGGCGGCATTTCTGGCGGTGAGGCGCAGCAGCGGGTAGGGGTTGCGGCGGCCGGCGTCGTCCACCGGGATGATCGGAATGCCGAGCCCCTCGAACCAGTTGAAGTCGCCGCTGAACGTGAGCGGCTGGGGGATGTTCCCCGGGCCGGGCATCCGCACACCGGTAAGGCCCACCTCGAGCGGCAGCGTGGCACCATAGCACGGTTGGACAAACTCCCAGAAGTTCGTCTTGCCCGCCACGGTGCGGTTGATCGAACCGTCCGGATCGGCGATGCCCTCGAAGGTCAGCGTGATCCCGGCACCGGATTTCACCAGCTTGCCGGACGCGTCGATCAAGTGCGCGTCGATCGTATTGTAGGGCGGCAGGATCGAGAAGACCGAGTAGTCGTCGTCCATGCAGTGCATCCCGAGGTTGTTCCAACCGAGCAGGGTCGGTTGGCCTTCACCGGCGAATCCGCCGGTGGGCCAGGCTCCGGCGAGCGCGGCAGCGAGGATGACGAGGCGAGGATTTTTCATGGTGGGATTTCGGGTTGGGTCTCGGCACGCGGGATGCGGTTAATTACCGTTACCTCCGCAGGATATGCCCCGCAAGGGGGAATCCGCTTCCTGACAAGAATGTTAAGATCGCAGGGCCAGCCAAGGTCGGATCACAAACATGATGCGCGGCATATCAGAAGGAGGCTCGCCGCGAGACGCGCCGAAGACGGCCTGCGGCGGGACGCCACAGCCACGGATGGGGTGTCTGCAAGTTCAACTCATAGCGGAAAGTCGGCCCGTCCACCTGCCGCATCCCTTGCTGAAAGGCACTCAGTCCGGGGCCTTGGACTCGGGAAACGCGAGTTCGAACGTGGTGCCGCTGCCCGGTTCGCTGGTGGCGGTCACACTGCCGCCGTGGAGTGTCATGATCGTCCGGACGAGTGCCAGCCCAAGCCCGGCCCCCCCGGGACTCCGGGCCGCTTCCACCCGATAGAACCGATCAAAGATCCTCGGCAGGTGTTCCGGGGCGATTCCGCAGCCGGTGTCCGCGACCGCCAACAGGATCCGCCCTTGTTGCGGTGGATGGATGGCGAGCGTGACCGCCCCGCCCGACGGGGTGAAGCGCAGGGCATTGGCGATGAGGTTGACGAGGGTCATGCGCAGCAGGTCCTCGTTCGCATCGAGGGTGGCGTCGCCGGAAACGGTTAGATGAACGCCTCTGTCCTCGGCCATGGGAGTGAAGAACTCCACCACCCCGCGCGCGACCGGGCCTGCGGCAAGCGGGTGCAACTCCGGGGCATCCGTGCGCCCGTCCGCCCGGGCCAGAAACAGCAGGCTTTCCACCATGCGGGTGAGGCGTTCGTATTGTTCGAGGTGGGCTTCCAGCACCTCGCGCAGCTCGTCGCCGGACCGCTCCCGGCTGAGGAGCAGGCTGGTGGCACCCATCAGGTTGTTCAGCGGACTGCGAAACTCGTGGGCGGCATCCGCGGTGAACTGGGACAAACGGTTGAAGGAGTCGTCAAGGCGCTCGAGCATCCGGTCGAACTCCCCGGCCAGCGCGGCCAGTTCCGTCGGCCATGGTTTGCTGCCAAGCCGTTCGCCGAGACCCGCCGCCGTGACCCGCTGGACGGAGCGGGTGATGTCCCGCAGCGGGGCCAGCCCGCCGCGTGCCACCAACCAGCCAAACACCGCCGACGCCGCCGTGGCAATCGCGATGAAAACGCCCAACATCCGGTTGTAGTCGGTCAGCCATTCCTCCACCTGGCCGGCCTCGAGCACCGCCTGATAGAGCATTTCCTGGCGCTCCCCCGGCTGGTGCACCTTGGCGGAGACCAGGAACAACTCACCACCCGGGACCGACAACCGCGTCAGTTGCGAAGCCCCGGGGGCCTCCTCCGCGCCAAGGGCATCAGGAAACGCTGCGGCGTCCGGTACCAACTCGTCGAAACCCGGGGCCTCTGCAAGCACCTCACCCCGCGCATCGAACAGCCGGCCGTGAATGCCGTTTGCCTGGTGCGGCGCGGCCGAAACCAGGATTAGCTCGGCCACCTCGTGCAGGTCGCCGGGATAGTCGAGCAAGGTTTTCCGGACTCTGGCCAGGTGATCGGCCAGCAACCCGGCGTTTTTTTTCTCAAACCGCTGCCGCAGCGTGTGGTTGGACAAGCCTCCGACCACCAGCAGGCAGGTGACACAACCCAGGGTGTAACCCACGATCAAGCGCGCCGTGATCGACATCCGGCGGCGACGGTGGCATTCACTCATTGGGGCGAACCTCCAGGCAATACCCCGCACCGCGGACGGTGTGGATCAGTTTGTTGGCAGAGGACCCGTCCACTTTCCGGCGCAGCCGGCCAAGTGCGACATCGATGGCATTCGAGTCGACCATGAAGCGCATCTCCCAAAACTGGCTGGACAGCATGTCGCGGGAAATGGTGTTCCCCTGATGCCTCACCAGCAGGGCCAGCATCTGGAATTCCTTGGTGGTTAGATCGAGCGGCCGGCCACCCCGCCGCGCTTTCATCAGCACGGGATCCAGCTCCAGGTCCGCCACCTGGAGCGGCTCCGGCCCGGCCCCGGCCCTCCGGCGCAACAGGGTCCGCACGCGGGCCAGGAACTCCGGCCAGGCGAATGGTTTGACCAGATAATCGTCGGCCCCGAGATCGAGCCCCTTGACCCGGTCCGCCACCGTGTCCCTGGCGGTTAGAAACAACACCGGCGTTTCGATGCCGGCAGCCCGCAGCTTCGCGAGCACCGCCCAGCCGTCCATGCCGGGCATCATCACATCGAGAATGATCAGGTCGTGGGAAGCCTCCCTGATGCGGTTCCAGGCTGCGGCACCGTCCCCGGCGGTGTCCACGACGAAGCCGCTTTCGGCAAGTCCCTTGGCGAGGAACTCCGAGCTCCGCAGGTCGTCTTCAGCAATCAGAATGCGCATCTTGCCCCTGCATCCTAGCGCATCGGGTGACCGTGGCAACCTGAATTTCACTCCGTGCCAGACACCCGGATCAAGCGGTTGAACGTGCGGATAAACAAACTGCCGTGGGCGATGGCAGGAGTGGCGTGGGTGCCTTCCGGCAGTTTGCAGCGGCCGAGTTCCCGGTATTCGGACGCCGCGGCGAGGACGACCAGCTCGCCCTTGCGGCTGATCCCGAAAATCCGCTTGCCGTCGGTCACCGGAGAGGTGTAGGTGGGGCCGGTGACCCGCTGGCTCCACGCTTGTTTGCCGGTTTTGAGATCGAGGCAGCTCACCGTGCCTTGGTCATCCCACAGGAATAGCTGCCCGCCTATCACAATGGGCGTGGGCACGTAGGGCAGCTTGGCCTCCGGGCGATAAAGCAGGCGCGCCGTGTCGCCTTCGAGTGCCACCACGGCCCCCTCGCGGGAGCCACCACGCCCGGCGGTGGCCAGCACCAGCCCCTCGCCCAGCACCGGCGAGGCGACCACATTGAGTTCGAACAGCCCCTCGGCGGCCCAGAGTTGCTTGCCGGTGCGCGGATCGAGGCTGGTCAGACCATGGGCGGGACTGGCGATGACGAGTTCCCTGCGGCCGTCCTTGGCCACCCGCAAGGCCGGGGCGGCATACGACGGCTTGCCGCTGCTCCGCGCGACGCGCCAGCGGGTTTCCCCGGTTTTGCGGTCGAGGCCGTGGAGCGCGGCGTCGGGTGACTCCTGGTCGTTGGTGACCACCACCACGTCATCGACGACGATCACCGAGGCACCGGGACCGTGGGTGGCCTGGAAGGCTCCGAGGTCGCGGTGCCAGAGTTGCTTGCCGGCGTGATCCAGGGCGAGGGCTTCCACCCGGTTGCCGCTGACCCAGCCGATATAGACCGCGTGGGCATCGACCGCCGGAGTGGCGGCGGCCAGGCTGTTGTCGAGGTGCATCGGCTGTTTGGCGCAGGGCAGCCAGGTGGTCCACAGAATCCTGCCGGAATCCGCATCGAGGCAGGTCAGGCAACGGCGCTGGCCTGCCCGATCCTCGCAGGCGGTGAAGATGCGCGAGCCCCACAGCACCGGCGACGAATGCCCGCCGCCCGGCAGTTCGGTGTTCCAGCGGAAGTTCTTTTCGGTCAGGTTGGAGGGCACCTCCGGCAGTGCCCCCATGCCGCTGCCGGCGGGTCCGCGGAAGCGCGCCCAGTCAGCTTCAGCAGCACCCGCAAGCGTGGTGGCCACCAGCAATCCCACCATCCGGCACGCAATGAATTTTCTCATGCCCACGAGCATGACAGGTGCCACCGCATTGCCAAGTCAATTCCGACCACCGCTGCCATCCTGCTCACCCGCGCTGCCAACAGCCGACCCAAATGGACAGGCCCTGCAGGCGGACCTTCCCTTGGTCCCCCGGCCTCATCGAGGCCGGATCACCGGCGCTCCAATTCCTGAGCCCAAAAATCCCTCTGCCCAATTGCCCCACAGATCCAACCATTCTTCTTGACATCTGCCGGAAAAATTCCATCATTCTTCCATCAATGACCGCCAAATCCATGGTTTTCTGGCCTTTTGCCTGTTGCGACCAAGGGCGGCAGCTTGCCCGCAAGGAGCGCGCGGCGTCCCCGCCCGCGTGTTCCGGTGTTTCGGTTGCCTGCGGCAGGTTTCGGTGTTTCAGTAGGGCGAAAGGGCCCGTAGCTTCGCGCCCGGCGCTTTCTCCCATCATCCGCCCATCAGGAGCAGCGCCCCTCATCGCCCGCGCCAGTTGCACATAGACTTCCGCCGTCCGGATGTCCGCGTGGCCCAACAACTCCTGCACGCTGCGCAAATCCACCCCGCGCAAAACCAGGTGGGTCGCAAAACTAATGTCTCATCGGGTGCGCTGTCACATGCTTCGCAATCCCTGCCAGCGTCTTCGCCCCGGCCAACTTCCGCGTCACCGCATTCTCATGCACATGGTGCCGCCGCTCCAGCATCCCTGCCCGCGGATCCTTTGACCACCCCTTCGCCGGAAAACACCAGAACCACGGCCAGGACAACGCCGCCGAGGGATTCTTCACCGCCATCGCATTGGGCAGATACACCCCGGCCAGCCCTGCCGACCGGTCCCGCGCGTGGACCTGTGCCACCCACGCCAAATGCGCCCGCCACTCCTCCACCACCGACTTCGGCAGCGGCAACCCCCGATCCTTATTCCCTTTGCCGCTGCGCACCTCCAGCTTCCCCCCGGAAATATCCACATCCTTCACCCGCAGGCTGATCGCCTCATGAATCCGCAGCCCGCACCCGTAGAGCAGCTTCACCACCAACCCCACCGGACCCGGTCTCAGCCCGCACAACAAGCGCCCCGTCTCCTCCACGCTCAGCACCACCGGCAGCCGCTTCCTGCTTTTCGCCCGCTCCGCCAACTGGAAACTTCAAAAAACTGAAAAATCTTGACTTTTCCCTAACCGCCTGTAGCTTTCCGCGCATATGCGAGTGCTATCCTGTAAATTCGTGGCCTTTGACGCAAATACCGGAGATATCCCACGGTCGCCCCTCAAATCGTCCGGTTGCAGCCCAACGACCGCCAATTTCCCGGTTCCCGGTCTCCCTCATCTCCGAAGCTCCTC
>JAIPKB010000235.1 GCA_021733795.1 Akkermansiaceae bacterium
CTGCGATGGTTAGGCGGAAGGTCTGCATCGCGGGACGCCATTGTTGCTGGCCGCAACCATGAGATCAAGGACTCCCTCGGCCGTGGGGGTGCCCTGCAATGTGGCATTCATGAAACTGAACGTCAGTCCCGGTGGAAGTTCGCTCATGACGCTGATCCATGCGGTGATATCGGTCGTAAAGGTCCAGGTGAAGGGCACGCCGACCTGGCCGCTGGCGCTGGCGGCGCTGGTGAAGACCGGGGTGGCTTGGATCTGATAGACCTCGACGCGCGCGGCCTCGCTGGTGACGCTGCCGCTGGGGTTGGTGATCGTCACGCGGAACATCCGGGTCTCGGACAACTCGGGCGTGGCGAGGGTGCTGGACGTGGCTCCGGGGATCTCGTCCCAGCCGAACTCGTCGCTCTGCCAGCGGGTCATGGACCATTGGTAGCTCAGGAAGTCGCCCGTCGCCGTGACGGAAAGCTGCGCCGTGTGCGTGGTGCCGGCCGGGACGTTGGTTGCGCTGCCGGCCGGTTGCACGGTGATGACCGGCTCCGGATGGGCGGCGGTGTAGGCATCATGCAACGCCGAAAACTCGCCAAACAGGGCGATGACCACCGGTTCGAAGGTGCTGTCAGAGTTGGTGTTGGCCTGGTCCCAGATGCTGAAAACCTCGTTCATCGCCGCGTTGTAGTTGGCATTGAAGGCGGCGGGCGCGAGTGGAATCCAAGTCGGGCCTGCTTCCACGACCGCAGCCTTCACCGCGAGCAGCCGGTGGGCCAGATAGGTAGCGGGGTCGTCGAGTTCCGGATCGGGCAGTTGGCGCAGCTTCGGCAGCCCCAACCAGTTGAGCACCGGTTGGCCGGTCACGAGTTCGCCACCGCTAAGACTGGTGGTATGTCCGAGATTGCTCGTGTTATAAAGCGAGCGAAAGCGCGTTTCCTGCACGGAAATGCCTGAATTCCCCACCGGGTAGGCTTCAGAGCTGAAGGCCGAGGCGTAGAGCCAATCCTGCAGCACCGGGAAACTCTGATGAGTGTCGGCGTAGGACTTCACCCGGGCGTAGGCCGCCTGGTAACGTTGCGCTGCGGAGTCGTAGGCATCCTTGAGCGCCGGGGTGACCGCGACGAGGTGGTCGTATTTGGTCCGCAGCACGCGCAGGGCGGCGAGGCCCTGGCTGCCGGGCGTGGCGGCGGCGGCGAGCAGCGACCGTTTGTAGATATCCAGGTTGAAGGCCTGCCGGATCACCGGGGTGAAATCATAGCCCGTGAAATAGCCGAGCCGACTCTCGAATGGGCCGTTGACGAAAGTCGCCACGAGCCCCTCGGAGGCCTCCAGCGCAGTGTTCCAGGCGGCGCCGCGGGCAGTCAACTCGGTGAGCGCGGCGTGTGCCTCCGTGAGGTTGCCGTCGAGGTCGGTATTCACGGCGCTGATGCCGGTGCTCCAGGCTTCGGTGGCGGCGGTGAATTGCTCCAAATGGGCCTGGGCATTCACCAGCGCCCCGGGCAACTGACTGAGCATCTGTTCAAGGGTGACGGCCAGATCCTCGGCCTGGGGCTGGCCCATGCCACTCGACGCCATCGCTGGAGCGTAGCTCGAAGGGGTGGCGATCCCCAACCGGCCGAGCAACTGTTGGAGCGAAGTCAGGCGGTTCTGCAGGTTGATTAGGTCGGTGTAATCGTTGCTGAGCGCGTCGAGCTGGGAGATCAGCCCCGGCAGCACGGCTTCGGCGGGGGACACGGCACCAATGCCCTGTTCCAGAGAGGCCCGGGCACCGATGGAGCCCGCATAAGAAGCGGTGTCGTTGGCGTCCACCCGGTTGTTACCACCGTAGTAGTTGATGAAATCGACGACGCCGGGAATGGTGATGGAATCAGTCACCCCGGTAAGTATTTCGTTGGACGTGGTGGCAATTTGCGTTTGGAGGGCGGCAATCGCGGACAGCAGAGGCGGGGCTTGGGTGTCCCAGCGGGCTTGGGCCGCGCTTTTGATCGCCTGCTGCACCCGGAAGGCATAGGCCTGGTCGGTCTCTTCCTCTTCCTGGATCACGGTGACAGATGGGGTCGGCTGGTTGACGGGTGGGACGATTGCCGCGAGGTTGGCAGCGAGGCTGGCGTCGTTTTCCTCCGCGCGCCACTGGGCCTTTAGGTCCCCCAGTTGGTTATTGAGGGCGGCCAGTTCGGTGTTGAGTTCGTCCACCTCGGCTTGTGCGGCGACCACGCCCGCATCAGCCTCCACTTTCGCGGCGGAAGCCTCCGTGCCCACGGCTTCGAGCTTGATGAGGGCGGCGTCGATTTCTTCCCGCACCATGATGTTCTTGCGGAGAATGGCCCCGGTGTCACCGAGTTCGGTGCCATCTTCCTGGAAGGCACCGCTTTTAACCCCTTCGAGACTCATCGACAGCATGCGCTGCACGCGGTCGAGGTCGGGATAGGCGGCGCGCGCGGCATCGGACACGGCCTTGATCTTCACCGTGCGCGGACTGCTGAGGCTCGTCGCGTCCATCCCGAGCGCGGTCTGGCCCTGGCTCGTCAGGGTGCTGGTCAGTTGGTCGAACGCGACGGCACCCGCGGCACTGGTAAGACCGGTGGTGACCAGGGCGGTGGCGGCCGTTTTGCCGAGGCTGATGGTGTCGGAGACGGTGTTGTAAGTCTCGATGCCCATCCGGATGGTGAGCTTGACGAGATTGTTCTGCTGGATGGTGCCGAGCTGGGTGTTCGCAGCGGCCAGTTGCGCGCGCACGGTGTTGAGCTGGTTGGCCTTGTCATCGTAGCCATCAATGAACTGGGTGAGGATCGCCAGTTCGCGCTGGGCGGCCTGGAGGTCGGCCTGTTTCCATTGGATCTCGGTCAGCTTGGCCGCGATCGCCAACTCGTAGTTGCCCTGAGCGGCCAGGTGTGCCGCTCCGGGCCACAGCCCGCAGCAGGTGAGCAGGATCAGGAACAACCTGCGACTGCTGGGAAATTGCGTTTCAGGGTCGGTGCGCATGAGGGGCTGATGAGAGGTTTTGAGATCGGGAGAAAGAGGGGCTTCGACAGGTATCCCGGCACCCGGTCGGGTGGCCGGAAGCGCGGTTTTGGAGCGGATTGGCGCGGAAACTGCAGTCATGGCTTGAAATCCTCAAGCCCAAGGATAGGGATTCTCCGCGTCTTGCCAAGGTAAACTGGGTGGAAATTGGAGAAAGTAGCAAGCCAGGGACCCGGGCGGGTATGGAGTGGACAGTCAGTCAGAATGGGGTGGAGCGGAAGAGGCAGGAAAGAAAAATCAAGGTAAATCGTCAGCAAGGAACTCTGATAGAGGGGTTGGAGGTTGCCAAATCCAGATGCCGGGTTACACTGTTGGCCTGAACCACCCCCAACCATGAGTCAATCCCCTCCCGCGATCACCGTTTATTTGAAGACCTTTTGTGGCTGGAGCCAGGGCGTGCGCGCCGTGCTCGCCAAGTATGAACTGCCCTACGAGGAGAAGGACATTATCAAAAATCCCGCATTCCGCTGGGAAATGGAGCAGCGCAGCGGCCAGTCGCTCTCGCCTTGCGTCACGGTGGATGGTCAGATGCTCGCCGACGTGAGCGGTGAGGAAGTGGAAAACTGGCTGGTGGAAAACGGCTACGTCCAGAAAGACGGGACCCCGGCGTCCGCCCCCATCTCCGCCCCCTGCGCCCACGAACAGTGAGCCCGGGAAGGAGCCCGGCCGAACCAAAATCGTGACCGGGGTTCGAAAAATTTCGGAGAATACCACCAACAAAACCCACCATGGGCGGCGTTCTGAACTTGGATGACAAGCAATCCCGCGAAATCCTGGAAACAATGGCTGGCCGAGAACGGCCCGCGCTTGCTGGTGTTTGCACGGTCCTGGGGGAAATCCCAGCATGATGCCGAGGATCTGCTGCAGGAGGCGGTCCTGCGGCTGTGGCACTACCAGGCGGACAAGGGCGGCGGCCCTCCCGATCTGCCACTGGCTTTCACCACCATCCGGTTCTGCGGCCTCAACCTCCACCGCAGCGAGACCCGCCGCAAAAAACGCGAGGAATCCGTCATTTACCTCAACGACCACCAGGACGTCTGGCTCGATCCCGTCCTGGAGGACGATGAGGAGGCCGCCATGCTCCGCGACGCCGTGACCAATCTGAGCCCGAAACTCCGCGAGGTGGTCGTGATGAAAACATGGGGCGGACTCACCTTTTCCCAGATTTCCGAAACGCTCGCCATTTCCCAGAACACCGCCGCATCCCGCTACCGCTACGCTCTCGAGCAGCTCGCTCACGAATTACGCAAACTCAAGGAGGTTCGCCATGCAAACGCCTGATTCCATTGAAGCCGCCCTTTCCCGGTTGATGCCCCCGGCTCTCAGCGAGTCCGGCCAACGTTCCATCGAGGCCATGCTCGACGAGTTGACCGCCGCCGACCCGGCCTCAGCCGCCGTCCGGCGCATCCGGCCGCGCGGATTCCGTTGGGCCATCCCCTCCGGGATCGCCGCCGCCCTGGCGGTCATGTCCGGATTGGTGTTCAACCAGGATCCGTCCGCGGTTCCGGTGCTTGTGGGGTCTGCCGGAGCAGTCGCCACGGCGGATGAGGTGGCGGACAATGTGGATGATTCGGGCCTGGTATTGATCAGCGAATCGAGCCGGGTGGAGGATATTTCCGATGAAGGCTGGCTGGCCAGTCCCGAGGGCGGAGCCGCCCAGGCCGTCCGCTGCCGGGTGGTGGAGGCCAGCACGTTTCGGGACGAAGAAACCGGGATTGAAGTCGTGGTCGCCGAACCCCGGGAGGAAGTCCTGCTGATGCCGGTTTCGGTGTTTTGAACCAACTTGAAATGAGACTGCTGCCATCAGTTGCCCTGCTCGCTTCATTCGCCGCCCTGATTGCCGGGGCGGAGGAGAAGCCGCAGCCCGCCACGCCGCCCCAGCCGGGACCTGCGGTGGTGACGGCACCCGGAGTGCCGGATGGCTTGGTGGTTCCGGGGGCGCGTGGCCCGCGCTGGTCATTGCCCGGCACTTGGCTCGGCTGCAAGCTCAGTAAGCCGGAAGCGGCTGCGACCGCACAGATCCCCTCGCTGCCTCCCGGCATGGGGCTCGTCGTCCGCGAGGTTTTAGCAGGCAGCCCGGCGGAAGCCGCGAAACTCGAAGCCATGGACGTGCTGTGGAAATTTGACGATCAACTGATCGCCAATCAGGCCCAATTGGCCACTCTCCTCAATTTGAAAGGTCCCGGAGATCTGGCCACGCTTACCGTTTTCCGCGCCGGTCAATCGATCGAGGCCGCAGTCACCCTCGCCGCCATTCCCAAGGATCGCGAGGCGGAGTTCAAGGAGTGGCGGGACCGGGCACTGTTCCCGGGAGGTTTCGATCCGATGGTCCGGGTGGACCGCGGAGCGCGGACCGCCACCTACAAGACAGACGAAGGCAAGGCGATGGTGATGCGTGAGGGCGAGGGCTACCGGGTCACCATTCATGACCCCAAGGACCGCTTGTTGTTCGACCAGGTGCTGGTTCCCGGCGTGAAGTCGGACCTTCCAGAAGGATGGCATCGGCGCGTCTGGGTGCTGCGCCGCAGCCTCGATCACTCGCTGGAAGACAGCCTCACCCCAGTACGGCCGCCGCGCCCGCGGGTGGTGCCGACCCCGGAAAAACCAGAACCCCCAACCGCCCCGGCGGTCTCGTCCATTACCAGGCCGGAGACCATCCCAACGCCCGGTCGTGGAACCTCCGAGCATTGAGTTGACGGCGAATCATGATTTTTTTCCGGGAATGCCTTGCGTTTTACTGGTCGGTTATCCATCTTCCGCGGCATGCATCCTGACGTGGCGAAGCTGGTTGAGGCCGGTCGCATTCCCAAAGCTGTTGGCGAGCGCCTTTCTCAATTGGCACCCGGTAAATTCTGTCTTCACAAATCCTTCGGGGCCGGCAAGGTCGTCGACTGGGATCTTCCCGCCAAAAAAGTCACCATCGACTTTGAAAATGCGGAAGGACAGGTCATGGAACTTCAATTCGCGTTCCAAAAAACCGAGTTCCTCCCCGATGACGACTTCCGCTCCCAAAAAATCGAGCAGATCGACAAACTCCGCACACTTTCCCAAAAGGAGCCCGTCGAGCTGATCCTGCACCTGCTCGAGAGCCACGGCGGCAGCATGAGCGCCGATGCCATGGAAAAGGAACTTTCCGGCACCGTCATTCCCACCGCCGGTTTCAAGAAATGGTGGGATTCCGCCAAGAAGGCCCTCAAGGAGAGCCGGCGCACCATCATTCCAGCCAAGCGCACGGCTCCCATCGTGCTCCGCAGCACCGACCAGACCCCCGCCGAGGCGTTGGTGGCGGACTTCGAGGCGGTTCGTGATCCCAAGGGCATGATCCGCGCGCTCGAGGCCATCGCTGCCGACATCGGAGCCTTCGACGAGGATCCGGACGCGCTCAAGCGCCTGCTCCATGATATCGACGAAGGTGCCAGAAAGGCCTCCAGAATCCACCTCGGGCAGGCACTGCAACTGGTCGCCGCCCGCGATGAGGTGATCGATTCGTCCAAAACGCTCGAACTCGACCCCTCCGCTGTCCGGCTCGCCGATCTGGTGCGCGATGCGGACCCGGCAAAATTCGCCGAGGAGGTGAGCACCCTGCCCACCGCCCGGCAACGGGCGGTGTTTGAGGCATTTTCAGACGCTTTTGGCGAGGATTGGGTCGAGCCGATCGTCCGGGTGTTCGACCGGGTCGGCGCACGCGGAGTCACCGAAATCGCCCGCATTTTGGCCGACCGCGGCGGGATGCCGCAGCTTACCCACCATCTGCGCTCCGCGCTGGCCCGGCGTTCGCTGGGGGCGGACGCGGTGATCTGGGTTTGTCGTGAGCGGGCGGATGCCGCCAAGGAGGTGTTCAGCCCGGATGTGGGTGCCTGTGTGCTCAATTTATTGGAAAACGATCACTTGGCCGATGGCCCGCGCAAGACCAGCCGGCTCCAATCGCTCCTCGGCGATGACAAGAAGTTGCTCAGTGATCTGGTCGGGGCGATGGACGTCAACGAGTCCCGGAATTTCGCCCGCCGCCTGCTCGACTGCCCGGTGTTTGGCGAGCTGGAGAAAAAATCCCTGATGGCCCGGATCATCAAGGCCCGCCCGGCCACCGCGGAGTTGGTCAGCGGCGTCACCAAAAAACGCGAGGAGGCGCTGCTCGTCTCCTGGGAGAGTCTGGAACGCAAGAAAGCGGAACTCGACGAGATGGTCCGCGTCCGCATTCCCCAGAACATCAAGGATATTGCGATCGCCCGTTCCTATGGTGACCTGCGTGAGAACTTCGAATACAAGTCCGCCAAGGATCTCCAGCGCTACCTCGGCCACCGCAAGAATGAACTCGAAAAGGACATCGGCCGCGCCCGCGGCACCGATTTCAAAGGCTCGGTGGCCGACAAGGTCAACATCGGCACCATCGTGACCCTGATTGACGAAGCCGGGCAGGAACAGGTCATCACCGTCCTCGGTGCCTGGGACTCCGACCCGGAGCAGAAAATCGTCTCCTACCTGTCCGATGTCGGCAGCGCGCTGGTGAATCTCGCGCCCGGAGAAACCGCCCAGGTTCGCGAAACCTCCACCGAGGTCATGCAAACCCTCACCGTCAAATCCATCCGGCCGTTCAACCCTTGAACCGACCACGGACGGCCGCCCGCAACCGCCCCTCCTGCGCAACAGAGGCATCCGGGACATGGCCTGCGGTGTCTTTTTCCCTCTCAAAAACCTGACAACCCCCAACCTGACAACCAACCAAATACAGAACATGGACTACACCACCATTATTGAAATCCGCGGCCGCGAGGTCATTGACTCGCGCGGCAATCCCACTGTTGAAGTCGATGTCCACCTCGAAGGTGGCGCGATCGGCCGTGCCTCGGTGCCCTCCGGCGCCTCCACCGGCGAAAACGAAGCCGTTGAGCTTCGCGACGGCAACAAGAAGCGCTTCCTCGGCAGGGGCGTACTCAAGGCGGTTGACAACGTCAACTCCGTCATCGCTCCTTCGCTGCTGGGCTTCGACGCCACCGAGCAGACCTCGATCGACGCCGCTATGCGCGAGCTCGACGGCACTCCTACCAAGAAAAAGCTGGGAGCCAATGCCATCCTCGGGGTTTCCCTCGCGGTGGCCAAGGCATCCGCCGCCCAGCTCGGGATTCCGCTCTACAAATACCTCGGCGGCCCCAATGCCAAGGTGCTCCCGGTGCCGATGATGAACATTATCAACGGCGGTGCCCACTCGGACGCCCCGATCGACTTCCAGGAGTTCATGATCATGCCCATCGGAGCCCCCACCTTCCGTGAGGCCGTGCGCTACGGGGCCGAGGTCTTCCACTCCCTCAAGAAGGTCCTCCACGACCGCGGCCTTTCCACCGCCGTGGGTGACGAAGGGGGTTTCGCCCCCACCCTCAAGAGCGCCGATGACGCCCTCGGCGTGATCGCCAAGGCGATCGAAAACGCCGGTTACCAACTCGGCACCGATATCGCCATCGCGCTGGACGTCGCTTCCTCCGAGTTCTTCGACAAGAAAAAGAAAAAATACGTCTTCAAGAAGTCCGACAAGTCGATCAAGAGTGCCGAGGAACTCGTGGCCTACTACGCCAAGCTCCAGAAGAAATACCCGATCATCTCGATCGAGGACGGCTGCGACGAAAACGACTGGGCCGGCTGGAAGGTGCTCACCGACAAGCTCGGCAAAACCACCCAGCTCGTGGGCGACGACCTGTTTGTCACCAACACCGAGTTCCTCTCCAAAGGCATCTCGATGGGCGTTGCCAACTCGATCCTGGTCAAAGTCAACCAGATTGGTTCCCTCACCGAAACCTTTGACGCCGTGGAAATGGCCAAGGAAAGCGGTTACACCGCCGTCCTCAGCCACCGTTCCGGCGAGACCGAGGACGCCACCATCGCCGACATCGCCGTGGCGACCAATTGCGGCCAGATCAAGACCGGCTCGATGAGCCGCTCCGACCGCGTCGCCAAATACAACCAACTCCTCCGCATCGAGGAAGAACTGGGAGATGAGGCGGTCTATGGCATCGGCAAGCTGAAGGTTCTTCGCTAGTAAGCCGGTGATCCAGCGTTCAGAATGAACGCGCGGAGCGCCGACATGCTGTCGGCTATGTGGGGCCGACATGCTGTCGGCCGGGTAAGCCGCGGACAGGATGTCCGCCTGACTCAGCGTTCAGCATGAACGCACGGAGCGCCGGCATGCTGCCGGTGGCTTGATGGCGGTTAGACAGTGCGTAGCTCCCGGCCGCGATCACGCGCTGAGCAGTCCGGCCTCGCGGAATGAAAAATACGGGGCGCGTCCCGGTGCCGGGCGGCCAATGATCACATGATCGAAGAACCGGACTTGCATCAGCGTGGCCGCCACCGCCACCCGGCGGGTGATCGCCTCGTCTGCCCGGC
>JAIPKB010000236.1 GCA_021733795.1 Akkermansiaceae bacterium
CCGCCCGCCATGACCAGCAGCACCACCAGGGCGCTGCCGCCGATGGTCTGGAGGAGCCGCGATTTGTCGCGGAAGAGGTTTCTAAGGGCGTAGGTGAAGGGGAGCATGGGGGAGTCGGAAAGTCTGAAGGTCGGAAGGTCTGAAGGTCTGAAGGTCGGAAGGTCGGAAGGTCGGAAGGTCGGAAGGTCGGAAGGTCGGAAGGATTTTCTGATTTCTGATTTGTCTAGTTCCTCAGGTTTTTGACGATGGGTTGGCGGATCGCTTGGATGGCGGGGAGGATGGCGGCGATCAGGCCGAGGATGAGGGCGGTTAGGATGGCGATCAGGGCGGTGTTGATTTCGGGACGGATGGCGAGGGTGTGGCCCTCGCTGCCGATGGTGAAACTCTCCCAGCGCAGGAAGGACCAGGCGAGGCCGGTGCCCAGCAGGCCACCGAGCAGCCCTAGGAATCCGCCCTCGCTCACCACCAGGAATAGGATCGCCCGGCTGGGGTAGCCGAGGGTGCGCAGCACGGCGTTTTCCTTCACCCGGCCGCGAACCACCAGCAGGATCGCATTGCCCACCAGACCGACCACGGCGATGACAGCACCGAGCCCGAGCCAGCGGGTGAAGCCGATCAACTCGATGAGGTTGCTGGCGCTCTCCGCGAAGAACGCTTTTTCCGGGCGGGTGTTGGTGGGCTGTTGGGCGGATTTGAAGAGTTCGTCGATCGCTTCCGCCACGGGGGTGAGGTCGGTGGAGGAATTGACCCGCACATTGAACTGGGTGACCACGCCAAGGCCGGTTTTGGAGGATTGTTGGAGGAAGGGGAGTTTGACGTAGGCCACGTTGTTGTCCTGGACGAAGGGCGAGTGAATGATGCCCGCCACATGGACCCGGATGCCGACGGCATCGAAGGAATCACCCGGTTTCAGGCCGCGGCGGCGGGCGAATTGTTCACCTAACAGGGTGGCGTCGTCGCGCCGGTCCCAGAGTGCGGGGTCGCCCTCAATGATGGCAATTTCCGGGGCGTACTTGATGAGGGCTCCCTCGGGCACGCCGCGGAAGGTGATGACATCCAGGCTGGCACCGCAGTTGTTGACCACCACCTGGACGGGGATGACTTCGCGGACGCCGGGGAGGGAGCGGATGTCATCGGCGTAGTGTTCCGGCAGGCGGCTGGTGGCCGGGCAGAAGCGGTTTTCCCGATAGACGACGAGGGTGGTGTCTGCTGCGGTGGTTTCGGTGGCGGCGGCCAGCGAGTGCTGGAGGGTCTCCACGGAGGTGAGCAGGAACATGCCCGCGGCGACGCCGAGCACCGTGAGCGAGGTGCGCAGGCGGTGCCGGGTGAGTTGTTTGAATGCCAGCGGCAGAAGGGCTAGGGGACGCATGGGAAGAATTCTAAATTTCAGATATCAGATTTGAGATTTGAGATTTGAGATTTGAGATTTGAGATTTGAGATTTGAGATTTGAGATTTGAGGGTTGAGATTTTGATTAGGTCGCGGTTTGTTCCAGCAGTTGGCCTTTTTCGAGGTGGAGGATGCGGTCGGCGGCGGCGGCGGCCTTGGCGTCGTGGGTGACCATGACGATGGTCTTGCCGTGGTCCCGGACGAGGGCGCGGAGGAGTTGCAGGATGTTGACGGCTGATTCGCGGTCGAGGTCGCCGGTGGGTTCGTCCGCGACGAGCAGCGGTGGGTCGGCGACGAGCGCGCGGGCGATGGCGACCCGTTGTTCCTGGCCGCCGGAAAGCTCGCTGGGAGTGTGGTGCATGCGGTCGGCAAGGCCGACGAGAGCCAGCGCTTCCTCGACCTTTTCGCGCCGGTCACGGCGGCCCAGCGGGGCGAGCAGCAGTGGGAGTTCGACGTTTTCAAATGCGGTTAGAACGGGGATCAGATGGTAGAGTTGAAAGATGTAGCCGACGTTGGCGCCGCGCCAGTGGGTGAGCTGGCGGCGGGAGTAGGTGGCGATGTCCTGGCCATCAATCAGGAGCGAGCCGCTGGTGGGCGAGTCAATGCCGGAAAGCAGGTTGAGCAGGGTGGTTTTCCCGGAGCCGGAGGGCCCCATCAGGGCGAGAAACTCGCCGCGGGCGACTGCGAGGTCGAGTTTTTCGAGCGGGGTGACGAGGTTTGGGCCCTTGCGGTAGGACTTGGTGATGGCGTGGCACTGGATCATGGCGGGAGCATGGGTAGGGGTGGGATGGGAATTCATGGGACCTGGTTGGGGTTGACGCGCTGGCCTTCGCCGAGGTTGCCGGGCTTCCTAACAATCCATTCACCCGGACGGACGCCCGAGTTGAGGCGGCGGTAGCCATCGCGGGTTTCGGCGGAGGCGACGACCGGGCGTCTGGACACCCGCGAGGTGTCCGGGTCGCAGATCCAGACGGCGGAGTCGCTGATGGCATCGTCCGGCACGAAGATGGCCAGTGCGTTGATTGCGGGTCCGGCCGCGGCGGATGGGGCGGTGGCAGTGGGGGGGGCGAGGAACTCGGCGCGGCAGAGCATCTCCGGGCGGAGTTGGTCGCTGGGGTCGATGATCCGGACTTTCGCCTGGAGGGTGTTGCGTTGGAGGTCCGCTTCGCCGTTGATGCGGGTGACCACGCCGATGAACGGGTGGTCCGGGAGCAGGTTGCAACGGATCCGGACTTGCTGGCCCACGCTGAGGCCGGCGGCGTCGGCGAGGGGGATGTCCACCCGCACCTGGAGTTTGGCCGGATCGTAGAGAATGGCCACGGTGGCGCTGTCGATGTCATCCCCCGCGGACATTTTTTTCTGGCCCGGGGTGGCCAGAAGGCGCAGCACGCGGCCGCTGATGGGGGCCTTGATCCGGGTGCGTTCGAGGTCGAGTTCGGCCTGGGCGAGTTTGGTTTTGGCGGCGGTGATCCGGGCGTTCATGGCGGTGGACTCGTGAGCGATCCGTTGGAGTTCCTCGGCGGACTGTTCGATGAGGGCCTGGCTGACGCGGACGGCGGCTTGGCGGCGGGAGTTTTCGAGCCTTGCCGTGATGCGTTCGGTTTCGGGAATGCTGCCGCTGGAGGTGCGCTCGATGCGCTGCAAGCGATCGGCGGCCTCGGTGGCGTCGGCTTGGGCGGAAGTCAGTCCGGCGCGCTCGGCCTCCTGCTGGTGTTGGGTGGCCTTGCTGGTGGCACCGAGCGCGGCGAGTCCGGCATCAAGGATGGCGACATCGGCGGCGGCGGAATCGCGGGTCAGGCGCGCATCCGCATCAATCAGGGTGACGATGGGGTCGTTTCGTTTGACCGAGTCGCCTTCGAGGACGTGGACTTGATCGATGAAACCGTCGGTGAGCGCGGTGACTTTGATCGGGAGAGGATCGGGTTCGATCCAGCCGGAGGCCTGGAACAGCAGGGGGCCGGCGGCGGTCGGCGGGGCGGCATCGGGCGGGTCCGCAGGTGGCGGAGTGGCGGTGGGGGCACTGCCGGTGATCGCCAGGGCAGGGGAGACCTCGACCTGCCGTGCCGGGATCAGACGATCACGGAAGAGCCCTAAAAACAGGAACGCGAATCCGAGCAGGACCGCGACTGGCAGGAGCCAGGTGGAGCGACGCTTGGAGACATGTGGAGTGGATGGGTGCCGGACCAGGTTGGTGAGGTCGGGGCGTGAATCGGACATGATGGATGTTGCGGAAACGATTTTGCGAAAGGCACACCTCGTGGGAGATGGACTCGGGCCGCAGCCGGTGGGCGATGCGGCGACAACGGACCCAACGGCCCGTGTTTCACAGCAACAGGGAACGAAGACGCAGATACAACGGAGGGCCTGTGGGCGGCCCCCGGTCATGGGTTTGGTCAAACGGGGTAGCCACCGTCACGACGGTAACCGGCAGCTCGAACGCAGGTGGCGGCAGCTCGATCGCCAACGGGGCCGACGGTGCGTGGTCGCATTGCGGGATCGCGTCCGGGAGTACTTCAAGCGTGATCGTGCAGAACGGAACCTCGGGCGGATGGGGGCATTTCTGATCACAGTCACAACCGTGTTCATCCTCGCAGGAGCAGCATGAGTCGTCGCCGGTCACCACGGTCTGGGCGCACAGGCAATAACGCAGCGGTGCCCCGGCCAGGGGCAATACCAGCCCAAGGACCAAGAACATCAGCCATGCTTTGAAAAGACGCGACATCGGCGGCAAGGGTAACGGAAGTTGAGCCGAAAGCAATTCGTTTTCCTGAAATTCGTAGTTTGACGTCTTCCCACCTTGGCGGATCCGCCGCACCCGCGGAAACCGCGAAAGCCAAGCGCTCTGACAACTTCCCATGCGCTCCCGCGTATGGTGGGTGCAGGAAACCTAGCACCACCACCAGATCCCCAGACCATGAACTTCCCACGATCCCTCGTCCTTGTCGCCATCCTCCTCGCTCCGGGCCTTCGGGCCGAGCCGATCCTCAAAATCGCCAACGCGGACTACGAGGTGGTCTACGATTCGACTGCCGCGGAATTCTCCATCCGCCATAAGCCCTCCGGCAAGGTGTTTGCGAACAACGGCAAGTTTGAAATCCCGGGCGGCCAAGCCGGAATCGTATCGCTCACGGACAAGACCTTCGGCAAGGCGCAGGCCATTGAGATCACCACTCCCGACGGCAACCACAACCGGATCACGCTTTGTGCCACTCTGCCTTTCGTGCTGTTCAACGGCACACTGCACAATGGCACCGGCGACGCGCAGGTCCGTAACAAGATCCCGATGTTTTCCGCCGCCGTGGAAACCGGCACCACCCTCGCCGACGTCAAAACCCTCGGCACCGGCGGACTGCTTGCCCCGGACAAAAACCCCGGCAGTTACGCCTTTCTAACCATTGTCGATCCGGCGTCGCGGAGTGGTGCCGTCGGCGGATGGATCACTCACGATCGCGGAAGTGGCGTCGTTTTTTCCCCGGTGAAGGATGGCGCGGTCCGCATGCAGGCGCAGATCGACTACGGCCGTCTGCGCATCAAGCCGGGCGCGGATGCCGACACCGAGACATTCGCGTTGGGATGGTTCGATGACGCGCGGATGGGCATGGAAGCCTACGCGGACGCCATCGCCAAAGTGTATGCGATCAAACTACCGCGCCAGAAGGCCGGCTTCTGTACCTGGTATATGGAGAAACATGCCGGTGCTTGTGATGAAGTCCACCTGCCAGAAGTCTCCGCAGTCGCCGCGAAGGAACTGAAACCCTTCGGCTTCGAGTTCATCCAGATCGACGACCAATGGCAGGACGGGATCAGCGGCAACGGGCCGAACAAGAACTTCACGACCCACGCGCCCAAGGGACCCTATCCAAGCGGCATGAAGAAGGCGGCTGACAATATTTCGAGCCTCGGCCTGGTCCCCGGCCTCTGGTTCATGCCGTTTGCCGGAAATCACCTCGATCCCCACTTCAAGGATCATCAGGACTGGTTCGCGAAAAACCCCCAGGGAAAACCCTATGAAACCGCCTGGGGCGGCACCTGTCTGGACATGACGAATCCCGCGGTGCAGGACTATGTGCGCGGCATCGTGGATCGCATCGCGCACGACTGGGGCTACCGGTTTTTCAAAATGGACGGCTATTGGACCGGAAGCGCGACCAAGCAGGTCTATGTCAACAACGGCTACGTCGAGGACGGCATCGGCGACGCCACCTTCCACAACCCGGACAAAACCAACATCGAGGCGCTGCGGGATGGCACCAAACTCGTCCGCAAGACCGCAGGGCCGGGGGTGTTTTTGTTAGGATGCTGCGTTTCCCAGAACATGCGCTCCTTCGGCGGCACCTTCGGGTTGCTCGACGCGATGCGCGTGGGGCCGGACACCGGCGGCGACATCGGCGCGCCCCATGGCTCGCGCCTGTGGTTCCTCAACGGTCGCGTCTGGTGGAACGATCCGGACTGTGTGTTTGTCCGCAAGAGTCTCACTCTCGACCGCGCCCGCCTCAACGCCGCGTGGACGGCCATCGCCGGGCAGCTTTTCTACACCAGCGACTGGATGCCGGAGACCCCGCCCGAGCGGCTCGATATCGTCAAACGCTGCATTCCCGCCCACGGTCTGCCTGCCCGGCCGGTCGATGTGTTTGAAAGCGATGTCGCCAAGGTCTGGCTGCTCACCGACACCCGCCAGTCCGTCCGCCGCGATGTGGTGGCGCTCTACAATTGGGGCGACAAGGACGACGCGATCTCGATCACCACGGACCGTATCGGACTGCCGCCGGCCCGCGAGTATGTGGCGTTCGATTTCTGGGCGGACAAGTTCATCTCGCCGTTCAGCGACAAGATCTCGGCCACACTGCCCGGGAATTCCTGCCGCATTATGGCTGTTAGACCGGTGTCCGCCGTGCCGCAGCTCCTCAGCACCTCGCGCCACGTCACCCAAGGCATCGTGGATGTCACCGGCGAACAATGGGATGCCGCGAAGTCGGTGCTATCAGGCACCAGCCGGATCGTGGCGAACGATCCCTATGAACTGCGGATCATCCTGCCCGTCGGTGACCCATCATGGCGCGCCGCCGAGGTGAAAGTCTCCGCCGATGACGTGGCAGCCGGGGTGAAGACGTCCTTCAATCAGGACGGACCGAAACTGCGTGTTGCGCTAACTGTCCCGACCAGTCGCGAAGTGAAATGGGGGGTCCGGTTTGAACCCGCGAAGGTCGCGGTCACCCCGCCGCCGCCGGTGACGGCACTCAAGGCCATCGCCAGCCATCGCGGGGTGACGCTCACGTGGGTGGCGGATCAAGCCGACACCTATCGGATCGAGCGCAACGACGGCACGGTCTTCGAATCCTCTGGCAACATCCTTGCCGACCCAACGGCCCGCAACGGCAGCACCTACATCTATCAAGTTACCGCGCGCGGATGGGGCAATACGGTTTCGCCGCCCGTGTCCGTGGAGATCACTCCGAAGCAACCGGAACGCCCCGCCCCGCCGCCCGCGCCGACGATCCACCTCAGCGACCTCAAACCCACCCAGGTCAAGAACGGATGGGGCAAGGCCGTTGCGGACCAGGAGATCGGCGGCGGCCCGCTGCGTCTTGCTGGAAAAACCTACGCCAGGGGAATCGGCGCGCATGCCGACGCCCTCGCCGTCTATGCCATCCCTGAAAAAGCCGCACGCTTCGTCGCCGTCGTCGGCATCGATGATTCCCAACTGGAGGATCCGCGCTCCAGCGTGGTGTTCCAGGTCTTTGGCAACGTGAAGGAAATGGGCGAAAAGCCCGCGCTGATTGCCGAGTCGCCGGTGCTATGCGACGAATCGCTCCGCACCTGGGCCATCAATCTGGAACTGAACCCGCGTTTCAAGGAACTGCGCCTCGTCGTCACCGACGCCGGTGACGGCATCGCCGCCGACCACGCGGACTGGGTGGACGCGGGGTTCATCACCACCCCGTGAAGGTGGAAACCTCGCTTTGATTGGGGCGTGCTAGTTGGTTGGGGGGCGGAACGGAAGGCTGGAAGTGCCTCCTGTTTCCTCCGAAGCCGCAGTCATGTCAGATTGTCGGGATTGGGGTCGGAAAGAGAAAGTGTCTGAGTCTCTCCAATGCTCTCTTGACGGGGCTCAATCTTTGGCTGCGGCGAGCGGGCGCGATTTTCCGAGCGGTCCATTCGCGGACGCGTTGTGACCAACGCGGCTACTGAAAGAAGAGCCCTCCGCATCTCCCTCCACGACCTCCGCCGCTTTGCGGTTCGTGATGTAAGGGGACTGAATTCTATCGCTTCACCAATCCGACCAACGATTCATTTCCAGCGGAAATCGAATTGTTCAGCCGCAACTTGCAGGGCTTGGGCCTTTCGTCCGGAGGGATCATTCCGGTGGTGCGCTTTCCGACAATACGGTGTATGTGATCGGCTTTTCCAATGGATCCGGCGATTTCCAGCCTATTTCGGATGGGCTTGATGACTGCTACCCGAGGATTTCTCTGACACCTTCTCGACACTTCGCGCACTCCCCGAAGATAGGGCACGCTGCAACGACGAAAACCTGCGCACCCACCCCACGAAGGGAAGGTTCTGATGGTTCTTAATCACCGGTGAGTCGCTTGGCCCGGAGGAACGCCTTTGGTGTAGGCAAGAGGACCCTGAGGGTGTGGGCCGGGCCGGTCGCGAAGAAGGCGGAGCCGGGGATATCCTGGAATCCGGCCGGGAGCGTTGAACTCGATTCCAAGCTGTAGCCCAAACCCGGAAAAGTGCGCAGCGTCACGTCAAAACTCTTGAAAGCCTCCATGAGTTGAGCATGAACGGCGGGGGGGTCTTGAATGGAATCATAGCAGCGCAACTCTCCAATGGCACCGCTGAAGTAGCGCAGCAGTTGCTCCGGCTCTGATCCGATGACAAAACCATCGTTCACTATTCCATCGCCACCACCGGTGGGGACCGGCGTTTGGCCCACCAGAACTCCATCCACATAAAGGCGCCCTAACCCCTCACCTGGAAAAACCGTCTGATCCTGCCACGTCAGGATCATGCTGTGCGGTTGTCCGTCGATCACGCTTACGGCTGGAGACGGGGTGATGGGATAATCGAAGAAGCCTTGGGCCTCTCCAGCGGCATTATAGGTCAGCCCCCAATCGTGCGCATAGTCGGGGGATGCCCCATTCAGGGGGCCGGGATATTGCCAATGAGAACTGAGGGAACCCGAAGCCCCCTGAGTGCTGAGAAAGTAAGCGGCAATGGTCACGCTGGTCTTGCCAACAAGGGGGTTTTCCGTGGCCGACACGCTGAAGTAATCATCGACGCCGTCGAAGACGAGGCCGGACGACGCAGACGCTCCTCGTTGGGGAAACAATCCGGAGGTCTTGGTGGGGCTGTTCGCCGCGGTGGCGACGGTGGCAATTTTTCCACCTATCCGGTCCACCCAATGGGCGGTTCCACCGGTCCAGTCATCCGCGACCCACTGGGCCAAGGGAGCGGGAAGGCTCTCCGGGACCGGCACGAACGAGAGGATGCGGAAATTGTCACTCGGGTTGGTGGGGTCGGTCATGTTGAACAACTCCTGCCCGTCCGGTGAGCCGTCTCCGTCGGAATCCGTGGCCCGGTTGTCCACGCCGACCACCAGCCCGTAGGCGGGCTCGAGGCGATCGTCGATGCCGTCGTTGTCCGTGTCGATCAGCGGAATCATCGAGAAGGCGAAGGCCTCCACGGCGCCAATGTCCGGCCGCGGACCGGATGGGCGCGAGTCACCGCGTTGGTCGAAAGCCGGGGTGTCGTCCCGTAAAAGGGCGCCATCGATGGCGGGACTACCGGGCAAGAGCGGCATGGTCTTGGTGGGGCGACCATAATAGTCGAGCGGGGCCAGGAGGGGGTTGCCGACGATGACGGCGTCCCCGGCGTTCAAGCCGGAATTGGCGAGATTTCCCAGGAGATTGACACCCGTCGGAGGCAGGTTGGTCCCGCCGAAAGTCGTGGTGTTGAGGTCCGGTCCGGTGGGTG
>JAIPKB010000237.1 GCA_021733795.1 Akkermansiaceae bacterium
ATCCTCGCTACCAGCCGCCGCTGCAGGCTGCACGCAAGGGCGAACGGCCCGCACAGGTATCCTCTTTTCTCGAGGACACCTTGGACACCTTGGCCGATTACTACCGCACGGTTCTCATTCACGATTACGATTGGAAACCATTCGGAGGCCCCATCAAGGATGCCAGTTGGGATTATTTCAGCTTCGACCTGCCGAAAGCCCAACCCGATCCCAAGTCGAATGTCATTCCCGTGGCCCCGATGACTCTTCCCGCCGGGATGGAGAATTGGTCCGCGCCGGACTTCGATGCGAAGAAGGCGGGCTGGCAGAGCGGCGCGGCGCCGTTCGGAGTGGCCAAAGATCCGGTCACCTATCCGGAATGGTATGGCCCCAGCAAACGCGGCCCCGCCAAGACCGTGTGCGAAAAAGATGTCCTGCTCATGAGCCAGACCTTCGACCTGCCGCCAGCGAAGGAAGGCCACCGCTACCGCATTCGGGTCAATGGCAGCGTCCACGCCAATTCCGGCGAGGGGTATGCGATCTACGTCAATGGCAAGCTGCTGGCCGAATCGAAGGCCGGCATCACCGCCTGGCGCCGGGAGGGATGGAGGCCGCGCGGCAGCCATGTCTGGGCCGATGTCCGCGGCGAGTTCAAGGGCGGCAAGGTGACCATCGCGGTCAGCAACTTCCCGATGAACAACAAGACCGCCGAAGGGTTCCTCCCTGCCTCCCGCGACCCTCTCGGCGTCTGGCTGGAGGAAATGAAACTCCCGCCGGTGGAGTGAGAGTCACAACAATCAAACATATATACATGAAATCATCCGCAGATCCTATCATTTACCATGCCGCCGCATGGCTCCTCACCGCGCTCGCCTGCGCCGCTCCGCTGCACGCCGCGGAACGCAAGCCGAACTTTATCTTCGTCATCGCCGACGACCACCGCTGGGATGCGATGGGCGCGGTCCAGAAAGAGCATGGGGAAAAGGCCCGCTACCCGTGGTTCGAAACCCCGAACATGGACCGTCTCGCCGCTGGCGGCGTGCGCTTCCGCAACGCCTTCATCACCCACTCGATCTGCTCGCCCGGTCGCGCCGGATTTCTCACCGGCCAATACACCCACGTCAACGGCGTCATGGACAACGGCACGCCGTTTCCTGAAAACTCGGTCACCCACGCCACCCTGCTGCGCGACGCGGGATATCAGACCGCCTACTTCGGCAAATGGCACATGGGCGACCAGAGGGGCCCGCGTCCCGGTTTCCAGCACTCCGCCAGCTTCATCAATCAGGGTATCTATCAGGATTGCCCGTTCGAGATCAACGGCGTGATGACCCCCACCAAAGGCTGGGTGGACGATGTCAGCACCGACCTCACCATCGACTGGCTCAAGCAAAACTCGGCCAAGCCCTTCTCGCTTGTCCTCGGCTTCAAAAGCCCGCACAACAAGCGCGGCGGCGCCAACCTTCCCGACCGTTTGCGGAACCTCTACGAAGGGAAAACCACCCGCCGCACACCCAATTGCGAGATCGCCGCGATCTATCACAAGCCGCTGACCGAAGAGGACAAGGGCAAGGAGCGCGGACTCTCCGCCAATTCGGTTCACCTCGACTACCTCCGCCACATCAAGGGCATCGATGACAATATCGGACGCTTGTTGGATGCGCTCGACGAACTCAAGATCGCCGAGGACACCGTGATCGTCTATTCCAGCGACAACGGCTATTACCTTGGCGAACGCGGACTGGGAGACAAACGCGCCCTCTACGAGGAAGGTCTGCGCATCCCCTTCATCGTCCGCTACCCGCGCCTGTTCCCGAAAGGAAAACTCGTCGACGACATGGTCATCAACCAGGATCTCGCACCGACTTTTCTTGATCTTGCCGGACTCCCCGCCCATCCCGGCATGCATGGTCGGAGCTTCAAGGATCTTGCCCTTGGCAAAAAACCGTCCGACTGGCGCACCTCGTTCCTCGCCTACTACAAGAAGGAACTCGGCGATACGCCCAACTGCCACGGCATCCGCACTGATGACGCCAAGCTCATCGTCTATCCGCTGAACCCGGAGTGGGTCGAGGTCTATGACCTCAAAAACGACCCCTACGAGTTGCGCAACCTCCCGGCCGACGGACCGCTCGCCACCCGGCTCCGGGCCGAACTCGAGAAGCAGATGAAGGCCGTGAATTTCCACTGGTGAAAGCACCCGGGGCGTGGCCCATTTGTCTCAATCAGCCAACACAGCACATCATGAAACACACGATCAGCAGAAGACGATTTGTCACCACCACCGCCGCCACCGGCTTGCTCGGCATGGTGCCCCGCCACGGGTTGGGTGCTCCCGGCCAAACCCCGCCCGGCGGGAAACTCAACATCGCGGTGGTCGGCCTCGGGTGGATGGGAAGCAAGAACGTCCAGACCTGCGCCAATGAGAACATCGTCGCCCTGTGTGACGTGGATCACGCCTTCGCGGCACCGTCATTCAAGGCCTACCCGAAGGCAGCGGTTTACAAGGACTACCGTGTCATGTTGGAAAAACAAAAGGACATCGACGCGGTGCTCATCGCCACGCCCGACCACACTCACGCGGTGATCGCGATGGCGGCGATGCAAGCCGGCAAGCATGTCTTCTGCCAGAAGCCGCTGACCCATGACATCCACGAGTCGCGCATGCTGGCCAAGGCGGCCAAGGAGGCCGGCGTGGTCACCCAGATGGGTATTCAGGGGCATTCCGCGGAAGGCCTGCGCCTCATCTGCGAGTGGATCTGGGCCGGCGCCATCGGCACGGTGCGCGAGGTCGATGCCTGGTGCGGGCTGTCCTATTCGCCGCACGGCCACAGTTGGTGGAGTTCGCCGCTGGGCGACCGTCCCAAGGAGGGCATGCCGGTGCCGGCGGATCTCGACTGGGATTTGTGGCTCGGCCCGGCCGCCGAACGTCCCTATCACAGCGGCTACCACCCGATGGTGTGGCGGTGCTGGTGGGATTTCGGCTGCGGCATGATGGGCGATCGCGGCGCCCACACCTTGGACTCGGTGAAGTCGGCCTTGAAGCTGGGCGCCCCCACTTCGATCAAGGGTTCGGGCATCGTCGGCGGCAATGCCGAAGTCCATCCCGACAAGGCGGTGGTGGTCTATGAGTTCCCCGAGCGCGAAGGATTCCCGCCGCTCAAACTGACCTGGTATGAAGGCCAGCCTCCGCCGCGGCCCAAGGAGTTGGAGGAAGGGCGCGAGCTTGCTTACGATGGCGGCGTGTTGTTCAAGGGCGACAAGGGCACGATCATGTGCGGAGTTTACGGCGACAGCCCGCGCCTGATCCCGGAGACCGCCATGAAAGCCTACCAGCGCCCGGACAAAACCCTGCCCCGAATCAAGGGCAGCCACGAACAAAACTGGATCGACGCCATCAAGGCCGGCACCAAGGCCAGCGCCGATTTCAGCTACTCCGGCCCGCTGACCGAACTCGCCTTGTTAGGAAATCTCGCCAAGCGGTTTCCCGACCAGAAGTTGCTGTGGGACAACGAACTCATGAAGGTGACCAACCTCGAAGCCGCCAACGAATGGGTGCGCCGACCCTATCGCAAGGGCTGGTCGCTCTGAATGGAAACATTCCCGTGGCAAACCCACCCGATCCAACCAACAAACTGAAAACAAAAACAAATGAAAAGAATCCTTCCAACCCTCGTGGCCGTCCTGACCACAACCCTGCTGGCTGCTTCCGTCCGCGCGGAACGCAACGATGACGCCGCCGAGAAACTCGGTTTCAAGCTGGGGATGCAAAGCTACACTTACCGTGCGGTTACCACCTTCGAGGTGCTCGAGCGCTGCCAGAAGTTCGGCATCAAATACCTCGAAATCTATCCCGGTCAGAAAATGAAGCCCGATGCGCAAACCAAGGTCGGTCCTGCCATGAGCGACGCGGAAATCGCCGACCTGCTGGCCAAGGCGAAAACTTGCGGCGTGAAAATCACCAACTTCGGCGTCAGTGCCATTCCGCTCGATGAGCTCGGAATGAAAAAGCATTTTGAATGGGCGAAGAAACTTGGCCTCGAAGTGCTCGTCACCGAAATCACGCCCACGGCCGCGCTCGACAAGATGTCGCAGGAATCCGGCATCCGCATCGCCCTGCACAATCATCCGTACTCGTGGCCAGCCGACAAGGTGCTGTCCGCGACCAAGGACCTGAGCAAGAACTGCGGTG
Source organism: Akkermansiaceae bacterium (assembly GCA_021733795.1). Lineage (GTDB taxonomy): Bacteria > Verrucomicrobiota > Verrucomicrobiia > Verrucomicrobiales > Akkermansiaceae > Luteolibacter. The sequence continues at coordinate 4,172 of JAIPKB010000237.1, forward strand.
CCTGCGCCGACACCGGCCACTGGCTGCGCGCCAAGAAAAATCCGGTGGATAACCTCAAGCTACTGGAAGGACGGGTGATCGCATCGCACTTCAAGGACCTTGATGACAAGATGTCCGACGTGGTCTATGGCACCGGCGTTGCCAACGTCAAAGCGATGATGGCAGAGCTCAAGCGCCAGGGGTTCAAGGGCACCTTGGTCATCGAATATGAGCACGGCGATCTTGCGCACCTCGACTCGACGATTCCTCAATGCGTTGCCGCCTTTGACAAAATTGCGGCCGAAGTCGCCAAAGAGTAAGGAACTTCAAGGCAGTCGTTATGTCCGCGCTCGCCAACTGCATGAAAAAACGCTTGGGCGGCAAGGATACGCCGTTCTATTACACTCTCCCGGCCGCATCGCTGGCTCCCAAGATAACCAAGCCGTCCGCCATCAAGGGCCGCAGTGAGGCGCTGGCAATCACCGACTGGCAGAATGGGGCAGCCATCACGAACTGGATTGGCAAGGCGGCGAAATAGTGATTAATCTTGTGACGCTGTTTAGATTGATCTTGTGACTCAGTTAAAATGGATGCAAGAAGGCCAAGCCGAACGTTGTATCGGCAGACCGCCATCGCAATATACAGATGCAGAAACAGAAAATCAATCATTTAATGTCCGCAGTCATGGCTTGTCTGCTGGTCTGCTCCCCGGTTGGCCGGGCCCAGGAACTGGCGTATCCCGGCGCGGATTTTGCCAAGCTCGACACCTTCGAGGGCGTGAATCTGGGGGATGCCGACAAACTCTTCGTCGCGGGCGATGTCAAAGGTGCCTACGCCGCTTACAAGGCCTATTCGTTTGAATTCCCGAAAAGCAAGGCGACCGCCTATGTTCTTTTGCGCATGGGACGCTGCCTGCACAAGCTGGAAAAGCGCAACGCGGCCATCCAGGCCTACCAGGACGTGGTCGATTATTTTCCGAACAATGTGCCCTTTGCCGCGGCCGCCCTTTTCCACATCGGCGAGTGCCACGGCCAGAACGGCGAGGTGGAAAAGCAGACCGCGGTCTGGGCGCGGATGGTCAAGGACGATGGCTATGTCTCGCAGCCCAATTCCGGCACGGCCCTGGCTTTCCTGGCCGGCGAGATGACCAAGTTGGGGAAATTCGAGGAGGCCGTCGCCTACGCCTGGCGCACCGCGGTGGCGTTCCGCGCCAGCAATCCCGGAGCGGCGGCGGCGGCCCGCGGCGCGGTGGTCGCCCACTACGTCACCCGCACGCCCAACCACGACAAGCTCAAGGAATTCTACATCGCCGCCGGCGGCTTTGAAGGGCGGGGGGATAACACGGACAAACCGCAGGAGGATGGGCGCTACTGGAACGCGGTGTTCAACCTGGTGATGGGGGCGCAGGAGAAGCGCGAGGACGTGGCCCGCTACTGGGGCGGCGCATTCGGCGACCTCTTGCCAAAGGATGACGGACTGCGGATCAGGGTGTTCGAACTGCAGTTGGTCTATGAAAAGGATATGGACGCCTGGGCGACGCGGATGAACAAGCAGTTCGAATCCCAGCCCGTGACACTGGCGCGGGTCATTGGCTGGGTTCCCTCCTGGGCGCGAGAACCGAAACGGCAGTTGGAGTTCGCCTTGAAGCACGGCGGGCCCCTGATGGCCGCGGCTCCGCTGGCCGAGCGGATTCAGATGCTGGCGGCCCTGAGCGCCGAAGTTCGCGCTCCGTTCTACGAGAAGCACGTTCAGCCGGCCGTGGCGGGCCTGCAGCGGGAAGAGAAGATTTCACTGATGGGGTCGCTGCGCCATCCGCTGGGCCTGCACAACGAGGCGCAGGCGGTGATGCGGTCGGTCAGCCTCGATGGCATGAGCGACGAAGGCATCCAGGGCTACGCTTCCTTTGCCGCCTTATACCTGGGCGAAGAGGACGTGATACGGATCGTTGCCCGCATGAAGGATCCCATGAACGCCACCAAGGCGCGCTTTGATTACTATTGTGCTCGCACAGACCGGAACCCTGCCTTCCAGGAGAAAGCCTTGGCAGAGATCCCGGCGCTGAAGAAGGATCCCAAGTATGCCGGGCAGGGCCTGGCGTGGGCCGAGGCGGATCTTCTCCGCATGCTCGGCCGCTTTGAAGAGGCCATCAAGGCCTACCGCACCGCCAACAAACAACCCGACAGCACCTGGGCAGTCGCCGACTGCCTGGTGGCGCTCAAACAATACGACCAGGCGGTCACCACCGTGCGCGAAATCGAAAGCGTCGGGGGCGCCGTCGCGGCCGTCGCCTGCTTCAAGGTCGCCGACATCTACCGCATCAGCGGCGACAAGGGCCGCGAGGTCACTCAGTTGCGGACCGTTCTCAAACGCTACCCGAAGAGCGGCGAGTCCAGCCAGGCCCACAACCGTCTCGAAAGCTACGGCGCCAAGCTCACCGGCGGCGAATCCGAGACCGAAGAGTAGGGAAGCGACGAATGACTAAATACCCAAATACCCAAGGAATCCCGGAATCCGAATGCATAGCGCACAACAACACAACGACGAAACGCTGATGAAAGATTACAGTCACCGACACGCCCCAACCCTTCGACTTTCGAACTTCGGCCTTCTTTGGGTCTTTGGGTCTTTGGGTGTTTCGTCATTCCTCTGCCCGCTTTCCCCAGCCCAGGAAGCCGCCAAAGCACCTCCCGCCCGGCCGGAGGTGGCGGCGGATGTGGACCGCGAGGCCAAGCATCTTTACGACAAGGCGATCGAGTTGATGGAATACAAGCAGTACGAGCGCGGCCTCGCCATGCTCAACACGGTGGTGCGCGACAACCAGGGCGGTCTGCTTTCCCACATGGCCCACATGGCGATGGGCAAACATTTCCTCGACCAGCGCAAGCCGCAGGAGGCGCTCGGGCATTTCATGCTGCTCACCCGCGTGCTGGCCCCGGCGCCGGACGCCAAGCAGGCGCCCGAAGAGGAGTCGCTCTATCATGAGTCCCTGTTCCAGGCCGGGTTGTGCCACTATCAGGGCGGCCAGTATGACAAGTGTTTTCCGTTGTTCCGGCGGCTCACCGAAGTGGCCGGCCGCACCAAGTGGGCGGACATGGCCTACTTCCACATCGGCATGAGCCACTACAACCTCAAGAACTGGAACAAGGCGATCGACTCGCTCTCGCTCGTCGGCACTGAGGCCAGCACGCCGGACGACGAGGGCGACAATCTCGGCCGTGTCGAGATCGGCCAAAGGTTCTACGCCAAGATCAGCGATGCCGACATCCCGATCCTGCGCAAGCTGGAGGTGCCCGTCACCGCCACCGTCAAGGTGAGCAGCGGCGATACCGAGATCATCACCGGCGCGCCGGTGGCCGGCAAGAAAAACGAAATGCTCGCCTCCGCGCCCACCGCGCTCGGCGATCCCAAGCCCAATGACGGCATCATCCAGATGCTCGGCGGCGACACCCTCACGGTCACTTACAGCGACGACAGCACGGTGGACGGCCAGAAAGGCGTGGAACGCAGCGGCAAGGTCCGCGCGGTCAGCACCGGCACCGTCGGGTTTTTCCTCGGCGACCGGTCGACGCCCGCCTACCTCGCCTACCCCGGCCAACCGCAGGTCGTCATGCTGCGCGATGCGGATCTCGATAAATCACCGCAGGCGGAGTCGCTCACCCTCAAGGTGATTTCCCGCTACAAGGTCGACGCCAAGGATGGTGCCAAGCCCGCCGCCGGCAAGGAAGAAATGCTCGATATCTTCGCGCTCGGCGACGAAGAAGAGGTCTGGAAGGACCGCGACAGCGTCACCGTCACGCTGGTAGAGACCGGCGTTGGTCCGCAAATCCGTAGCGGTGAATTCGCCGGCATCATCCAGCTCGCCGCGGCGGGGGAGGGGATCAAAGTCAAAGCCGACGACGCGGTCTTGCATTGCGAGGAACTCGATGAGCTGGTTGTCAGCTACACCGACGAGGTCCACCTGCATGGGGACGAAAAGCGCACCAGCGAGTCGAAGGTGAAGGTTTCCGGATCGGTGAATTCGGGCGTGTCGGCCGATCAATTCGTGGTCTTCGAGGAACTGCTCAAGGCGCGCAAGGGATCGGTGGAAGCCGAAGCCTTGGTCGGACTCGGGCGGATCTACAAGGAAATGGGCCTCGACCAGCGGGCCACCGAGCGCTCCAAGGAGTCGCTCGGCAAGGTGGATTCCATCATCATGAACCGCGCCCGCCTGCCCGGGGAACTGGTTGAGAACGCCTTCCGCCTCAAGTGGGAAAGCGAATTGCTGCAGGACAACTTCGACGCGGCCACCGCCACCTGCCTCGCCTTCAACCGCCTCTATCCGGAATCGGTGCTCGCCGACCAGGCGCTCATGACGCTCGGCCGCGGCCTCACCAACAAGGGTGAATTCCAGCGCGCCGTGGATGTGTTCGGCCGCGTCCTGCAACTCCAGAACCCGATCTCCGCCGCCGAGGCCCAGTTCCGCATCGGCGAGGCGCTGCAAAAACAAGCCGAGGAAATGGCGAAAGCGGCCGACGAGCATCAAAGCAAGTGGGGCAAAGGCGGCCTCGGCAAGGCCACCGCCCTGCAAAACCGCATGAGCCCGGCCATCAACGCCTATCGCAAAACCTACGAGACTTACCCGGAGAGCTCGTATGCCTCCGAGGCCCTCGCCCGGGTGGTCCGGCATTACGCGGATACCGAGGACTTCGCCCAGGCTGCGGATTTGTTGGAGAGCGTGTTTGCCGACTACCCGGATGCGGCCTTCCTCGACGAGATGCTGCTGCTCTGGGCGGAAGTGGCCTTCCGCATGAACGACAAGGCCATGGCCAAGGTAAAACTGCAGCAGTTGGTCTTCGATTATCCGGGCAGCGCTCACGTCGCCGAGGCCCGCAAAAAACTCGCAGGCCTTGAAGGTGAAAAGAGCGAGAAGAGCGAAAAGGGGAAAGACCAATGACGCAATACCCGGGGAAAAATGACGCATGACGAAATACCCAAATACCCAAGGAATGCCGAAGGACGAATTTCGAATGGCTGACTTGAATGGCGCGGATCTAGCCGAATCTTCCACGGGTCTAACGAAATCTTCCGCGAGCCCGATTGGTTGCGTCAATCGAGCTTCCGCGAGCCCAACGGGCTCGTCCATAC
>JAIPKB010000238.1 GCA_021733795.1 Akkermansiaceae bacterium
AGGGGGAGGGGGGGGGGGGGACGAGAACCGATTTCGAATGCCCAATTCTCTAACGCGGAAAGTGGCGAAAACTCGCACAACTGCTCGACAGACAGATGGACGGTGGATACGGTGGATCGATTGTGGTTTCTCGGTTCGGTTGGGGGAACCAACTGCAACCAAGCACCTTTACTATTTCTCTACAAACTCACCGTTGGTAATGAGAACCGGTTGAAGAAGCGGATCATTCTGCACGTTTTCAGGCTTGCCGGATTCTCCGGCTCGCTGCTGCACGTAGGCCGTGAACTTGAGGTGCTCGACCTTCAAGTCCCCCAAGACGACGTATTCGCCCACCGCATCGTGCGCTTTCCGACCGTCGGCAATGTTGAGGTAGAACCGGAGGGTTGGCGCATCATGCGCCGACTCGGCGATCACTTCGTCCGTAACCCACCTTCCTTTCTCTTGGAATTTCATGCCCCCGATCGCCCCTCCGACGTGTTGCACAAACCGGAATCCGGCCAGCGCACGGTTGGCCTTCGGCACAAAGTAGCGGGTCGAAATGCGGAAAGTGCCCTTCGCCACGTGAGTCGGCAGCAAGGGGCCAAAACTGCCGTACGGGTTTAGCGGCTTCGGCTTGAGTGACAGCTTCATCCCTTTCGATTTTTCCACCTCATAACGGAACTCGGGCACGATCTCGCTCAAGAGCAATCCACCGGTATCTCCCTTGTCGAACACCTTATGGTAGGCCACATAGGGATCGACCGTGTAGCCCTTGGCACCGACGAATTCGCCGAGGGTAAGGGCCTTGGTGTCGCCCAGCTCCTTGCCCTCGCCGGTCTTTTCGCGGATGTTCTCGACCGGGCTGTCCATGGATACTTTGCCCATGCGGTCGTAATAGACGAGGACTTCGAGGTTGTCGCCGTAGCGGCGGAGTTGCATGGCGGGTTTGCCTTTGCCGGAGGAACCGCCGAGTTTGAGCAGGTCGCGGGCGGCTAGGAAGTCCCGGTCCTTGGCGAGACTCTCGCGGGTGTCGCGGGCGAAGACCGCGTCCTTGAGCTTGCCGGCCTTGGTGAGTTCGGCTTCGCGGGCCTTGAGGGCAGCGTCCATCGTGTCGGCCAGGCCGACGAGGGTGGCGGCGTGGGTCTTGAGAATCTGATATCGTCCGTCCTGGTATTTGGTCCGCAACTGGCTGAGTTCGCCGGGTGCGTCGGTCGGGATCTCGGGGAGCTTGGCCCCGCCCTGTTTGACCGCCTCAATCTCCTGATGGACCGGCAGCGCGGCGTCGAGCTTGCCGGAAGCCTTGGTTTTCTCCAGCAAGCGCTCGAGCGCTCCGCGATAGGAGGCGTTGAGCTTGTCCAACTGCGTGTCGCGCTCGGTCGCCGCCTGTTCGCAGCGCTGGTCGAAGCTCTGTCGCAGGCGGTCGACGGGCGCGGCGGTGGCGGTCGCGGCGACGCTGAGGGCGAGCAGGGCAGTTAGAGTAATAAAGTGACGCATGGGGGGCGCGGCGGGGTTGCGAATTTTGAATTTTGAATTTTGGATGATGGATACTAATTGCTGAAGAGTCGTTTCATGAGCCGCGCAAGGGCTCTTTCATTCAAAATCCAAAATTCAATATTCAAAATCAATCTCAGAAGCCTCCTCTCACAACCGCCAGCAGGAGCCGCCGAAATTGGCAGGTTTGGGTGGGCGGAGGGACGGCGGAAGGGATGATAGAAAGCGAAGATAGTCCCGGATGGGCAGGACGGGAGAAGGCGGATGCGGCAGCGGTGCCTGGCGGGCGAACCGGCGCAGGGCATCACGTTCAGTTTGATTGAGTCGAGCCATAGAGAATGAAATCCGCATCAAGCGTGGCGCGCTGAACTCCACGCATCGCCATGGCCAAGCCTCCGATCAAGGCATACCGCAAACCTACCTCATCGAACTGCGAGGTAACTGCGGCAAGGGACTCGGAGAAGTTCATGGGAGTGCGGCTTCGCCGCGGATGTTGGATTATGAATTTTGGATGATGAAGATGCGGTCCATGGACTGTCTATAGGTCCATTCATTCAAAATTTAGCATTCAACATTCAAAATCAATCTCCGTCGCACGGCGGGGAAAGGATGTCCAGTGCCGAGGCCCATTGCTGCCAACGGTCGGTTAGCCCGTGGCGAACCAGAATGTCAGAGAACCTCAGAGAACCGGCCCCGATCAAATTCCGGAAGTTCCACCAGATAGACCAATCTGGCACGGTCTTTCACAAAGACATCGACATCCCGTGTAGCCAGGGGTTCGCCATGGAAGCCGGCGGCGGTGGCACCGCCAATGGCGTAGTGCCTTAAGGTACCTTGGCTGACGAGCTGTTCGAGGACATCACAAACGGCCTGCATGATTTTTTGACAATTTCGAGATTGCGGGTTTCCTGGATGAATTTGCCGAGAAGTTCGACTTTTTCAGATGTGGACAGCGAACGTTGCTTTTCGCGCCAATGTGGCATTCCTGGACTATTGGATGAAGGCATGGGGAAGAGAGAGGTGTTTCGGTTGCCGCTGCGCGGCTCGGTGTTTCGGTGTTTCGGTGTTTCGGTTGGCGCTTTGCGCCTCGGTGTTTCAGTGTTTGATCCCGCCCTCCGGCGGTCCCCCCAATACTGGCCATTTAATGCCATGGCCAGCTTGCCTGGTGACTTGCAGCAAGATGACCGCTGAAACGCTGAGTACCGCTGATGACACTGAAATCTTCATGTTTGGTCTTCTCAGTGGCCTCAGTGTATCAGTGGTCTACCTACTCCGAGTCACCCGAAACCACCCATTTTCAGAATATCGCCGATTAGCTTCACGCGTATGCCCTTCGGGGCTGGCGCTTTGCACCAGTCGATCTCGCCCGGTTCAGCGGTACTCAGCGTTTCAGCGGTTTGGCTGTCCCGAATCTCCTGGAACTTTGGGAGTTTTGCTTAAGTGGACAGGATTGGGCGGTCCGCGAGAATGGCAGGCGAATGACCGCCCATAGGGTGACGGTCCGGCTTTTCATGGGATGATTCATTCGTATCTCATTCGCCGGACCGTTGCGGAGAACGGTCCCTGCCATTTTTCAGACAGGCTCTTACCGAAACACCGCGCGGCGCAGCCGCAACCGAAACACCGAAACACCGGGCCGCAGGCCCTTTCATTCAAAATTCATCATTCAACATCCAAAATCAATCTCGTTGGCCCGCTGCCAGGCGGCATCAAGGCCGCGCTCGGGGATTTGTCGATTGAGCACTTCATGGTCGAGTTCCGCGCCGCTCTCGGCGAGCATGGCGGCGATATCGCGGAGGTGCTTTTCCGATCCCCCCTCGCGAAAGAACTCGAGCTTGCGGATGATGACGTACTCGGGCGGCGCGAAGTTGACGGGAATGCCGTCAATTTCAAGGTGCCTTGCATGTTCGAACGCCCAGCGGTGCAGGGGATCGCTACCGGCGAGGTACACATCGGCCTTCAGCATGGTCTGCTGGTGGATGATGTTGAAATGGCCCCGCTGGGGGCGGATCCGCTCACAGTGGATGACCTCGGGAGGCGGCAGGTAGAAGTCTGCGGCAGGGAACGCGGCAACAAGTGGGGCGACATCCGTCCCGCGGATATCCAGGATCAAGTCAATGTCATTGGTCAGGCGGGGCTCGCCATAGGCCATCGCCGCAACGGAGCCGGTGACCAGATAGTCCAGGCCATGGTGCGCCAAGGGCTTGATGAAGATCTCGAGCAGCTCAGTCATGGAGCAGGAAAAATCGGCGGTTCAGTTCCCGGAGCAGCTCGGGTTCCGACAGGTCCGGGTGGCGCAGGCGAAGGGCGGCAAGCTTCACCTTGCGGGCTGTGGCATACAAGCGCGAGGCGATCCGGAGTTTCTGCTCCGGGGTCGCTTTGGTGGGGAGCTTGGGCATGGAAGGGCGCGGCGATGCCGCGAATGTTGAATTTCAGATTTGGGATCATTTGGCGATCACCCATTTGTCGTGGAGATGGGAGATTGACAGGTGGTTTTCGGTGGCGAACCGTTGCACCGCAAGCCGGACGCCATCCCATGACCAGTCGTCACCAAACAGAATCCCGCCGGAGCGGAGGAGGTCCCACCAGGTGACGAGGTCCTGATAGACGTCTTCCTCCTCGTGACTGCCGTCGAGATAGATGAGATCCGCCCGGACACCGCGGAGGGAGCACCATTGGGCGGCGGTAATGGAAGGCACCGGAAACGGAGTGATCCGCTGCTGCTGGCCAGCCCGTGCCACATTGGCGAGAAAGGTGAAATAGACGGTGGGGAAACCGTGCTTCAGGCGCAACGCGCCATGCCGGGTGGAATCGTCCAGATCCATCCACATTTCCAACGCCCCAAGCCAGGTATCGACACAAACAATCTCGCAGTCCAACCCGAGCCGATCGAGCTGGCGGGCCATGGTGAGAGCCGACCCACCTTGCCAGGTGCCGATCTCGAAAATCCGCTCCGGGCGAACCCTCTCAACCAGCTCCGCAAAAGCGGGCGAGTCAGAACCCCAGCCGGAACAGTCGTCGGGCCAAAGGGTGGCATCGAAGCCGACATAGGGGTCGGTCCGATGCAGCAATGGCCGGACGCGACCGTCGAAAACCGCACCAGTGCCCGCCAGTCCGCTTGCCGACCGCAGACGCCGCAGGCTGAAGCCAAGCCGATAGGCGACGGATTTCAGGAGACTTTGCAAAGTGGGCATGAGATGGCGCGGCGGGGTTGCGAATTTTGAATTTTGAATTTTGAATTTTGAATTTTGGATGATGGATGATGATGTACTCGCGCTTGGACTGCCGGTAGGCTCTTTCATTCAAAATTCAGAATCAAACATTCAAAATTGCATCAGCGGCGTCAGTTGTAACCGGCACACCGGGCCGCGGAGCCAGCGATCCTTTCTCTCTGCTCTTACCGAAACACCGCGCGGCGCAGCCGCAACACCGAAACACTGAATCGAGCGGAGCGAGATGGACAGGAGCTATTCGCGACGTGCCCCGCAGGGGGACCGCCGGAGGGCGGGATCAAACACCGGGCCGTAGGCAACCGAAACACCGGCATCAGACACGCCCTGCCAAGCGGTGATCCAAGGCATGCTCGAAGCTCGCGAGTTCCCTCAGCAGAGCGTTGTAGCGGCTGTGTGCCCGGGCACCTTCATGGGCCAAGTAGGCGTAAAGCTCAAGTTCCGCCCCATCGTCACCGTGAGGGGCGGGATCCAGCAGCCCGGCGCGGGCAAGTCGCCGCCGGGCGATCCGAACCAGACAGGCATCAATTGTGGGACGATTCCGACTGTAATCCAGCAAACCGGCCAGAATCCGTTCGGCTCCGGGCAGGCCACTGAGCAGCAGGGTTGGATTCTTGGTCATGGCTCGTCGGATGGAAACGATTCTGGCGGCACCCCACAGAACTCCTCAATCACCTGCCGGAACGACGCGGGATCGATGGCCGGATAGCGGATGAGCGATGGTTCAATGGCGGCATCAGGGCATTGAGCTTGTCGGTTTGGACGGGCGGGCGCATGGGATCGCGCGGCTTCGCCGCGAAATTTGATTTTTGAAGTGACCGAGAGGCAGATTCTTCCTCTTCCAATCAAAAATCAATACTCAACAATCGTCAATGCTTCTCACCGACCGGCAAAACGACACCAATCCCCGGGTGAACATCGGCTCTGTCGTTCATGGGTGGAAGGGTAACACGTTTTCCGCTGGCTGCATCATCCTGGTGGGTGCCTCGCGCAGCGGCATTTTCCTGATGAATCCTGCGGTTCAGGCCTGAAGAATCCGGCGCAACCATGCCCGGTTTGTTGAAAACGCCTCTTGAATCTCCGCAATGGCGGGCACTCTGGCGCTGTCACAGATTGCCGGTAGCTCCGTTGGGTTCAAATCGGGCTGCGCGAGCAGAAACCTGATATCGGCCTGATCCTGAGGATCAACGCGCATCATTTTGGTTAGCAACAAATCCGCAGTAGAGGGCCGGAACAGGCTCAGGTACTCCAGTCCTTGGAGCGGAATCGGTTGGATCGCTTCGAGCCAATCCGGGCGCAGGATCACCTGGGAATCGGCAAACAGATGGGTCAAATAGAGTCCGCTGGTCCAAAGCTCCTCATTGGTTCGCTCCAATGCCAGCCAGAACTGCTCGTCGGCATCGATCGAAGTCATTTCGACATCCGGCAGGATGGCATCGACGTCCATCGTGCTTGCGAACGCTGGCAGAGGATGAGCATACCCGAGAGCCAGGGCCGCCCGACCGTACAGAATGAGCCGCGTTGACTGACGCAGATGGCGATCCAACGTTCGTAGAATGTGGGCCGGCTGGTTCACGGACGTGGGGTCAGCCACCGGTTGGATGCGATGCCCGTGCGTTGTCGGCCCGGCATCGATACGAAGCGGGACCAGTGCGGCAGATCGGGCTCGGGTCGCGTCGGCCGCGTCGGCAGCCGGGAAAGCAGATCCCGCCAAAAGGGTTTGCCTTCGGGGTCATGCTCGAGTCCGGCTTTGGCAATGTGAGTCAGGACGCGTTCGACCTTCTCCATGCCGGCCACCCGTGCCAACCCGGCGGTTTGGACATGCGCCGAGCGGAGCAGTTGTGCCGCACAACGAATGGCCATTGGCTCATAGGCATTCTCGCCAGCCAAAAGAAGCACGACAAGTTCCCCATCTGACAGGAGATCCCGCGAGGGCGGGTCGGCGGGCAGGGCAACGGTCGCCGGATAGTGATGACAACCCCTGGCCACCGCCAGCGCGATCAGTGCATCGACCCCTCGCAAGCCCAGGCGCCGGGCCTTGCGGAGCAAGGGCGACACCGGAGTGGTCATGGCCAGGGTTTGGGCGAGGGTCGGCACGGGGCTGGTGTTTCGGCAAGAGGCGTGATCGATCCACGCAAGATCACTTTCCGCAGTGGTGTAGTGCGACATTACCAGATTTCCACCACTTCGACATTGAGGTCGGATTGCAATAACCCAATCCGATCTGCCGCGTTGCGAAGCTTGGAGTGGATCTGATCCACGGAAGCATTGCCACACCGGCGCCAGATGATTTTTGGAGGTGCTCCGCGAAGTTTGTTCCAGTCCGAGTAATCGGAGTCTTGAGTGACGATGACGAGATTGTGTTTGATGGCGTAGTTCCAAATCTCCAGGTCGTCGGCCTCGGAGAGATTCAGTAAACGCACATGAAGCGAATCTGGGAAAAGGTCTTCGAGCGCGACCAGCAAACGGTGACTGAGGTTTTGGTCGAGCAGCAGTTTCATGCAGAGGCTGCCACGAGGTGATGGTCGCGATCCGCGGCGAATGCCAAAGCGGCCTGGATGTCCTCGGTGGTGAGTTCGGGGAAATCGGCGATGATTTCGGCATTGCTCATCCCTGCTGCCAACCAGCCAAGGATATCATAGACAGTGATGCGCATGTGACGGATGCAGGGTTTTCCACCTCGTTTTCCAGAGTCAATGGTGATTCGTTGGCGATAATTTTGCATGGGTCAAAGAGTAGGGCAAGAACCTGTGTGTTTCAAGTATGAACGGCAATGCCGCGAGTTTTGAATTTTGAATTCTGGAGGATGGGTGATGGAAGGTGAAGAACTTGCGTTTGGACTGTCTACAGGCACATTCATTCAAAATCCAGCATTCAGCATTCAAAATCATCCCATCGCCAGATGGAGTGCCGCCTGCCATTCCTCGGTAAGATGGAGGCGGCTGACGGCCTGGGTGAGGAAGCCGAGATCGAGGTCCTGTTGATTGATGACACCGGCGATGTCCCGGAGATGCTTGTCCTGTCCGCCTTCCCGGAAAAATTCGAGTTTGTGGAGGATCACGTATTCCGGCGGGGCCAGCGAGATTTCGCCGGCAGGGGTGGCGACGCGCTTGAGGTGTTCCAGCGCCCACGGCAAGTGGGGGTGGTTCTTCGACGGATAGATGTCGGCCTTGAAACCGGAAGCATGGTGGATGATGTTGAAATGGCCGCGGACGGGGCGCCGGCACTCGATTTCCATCACCTCGATAGGAGGAAGGTAGAAGTCGGATTCCGGAAACAGCGAAGGAACCAACGGAAGCTGGCCGGGGGCCGGAAACACCGCCAGATCGACACCGAGCGTGTTGCGGGGTTCCCCAAAGATAGCGGTGGCCACGGAACCGGAGACCAGATAGGGAATCCCGGCACGCTCGAAAGGCATGACGAAGATACCGATGAGATCAGGGTCTTGCATGGAGCCAGACGCGGGCAAGTTTGGATTCTATCTGCTCCGGGGAATCATTCGGCCAACGGAGCCTGAGGCCGGCCCGCTTGAGTTCCCGGGCCTGGCGGATGGCCGCAGCCAGCAGCCGGTATTTCTCCGCCAGATCCATGTTCTTCCAAATCGCAACCTGTTGTGGGGAAGGGAGGGACATTGGGGCTGCGCGGCTGCGCCGCGAATTTTGAATTTTGAATTTTGGATGGTGGATGATTAAGAGGCTGTCTCTGGGCTGCCCGTAGGCTCCTTCATTCAAAATTCAAAATTGCATCAGGGTCTTGCATGACCGCTCCGACCTCCGTCCTCTGTGGTCTTGGCGGAGAAGAGCGCTTCAGGCGCGTTCCCAATCGCCCGCGTGGTGACCAACGCGCCTACTTTTCTGCCCTCCGCGCCTCCGCGCCTCCGATCTTCAGACCTCCAGACCTTCAGACCACTGCAAACGGAATACTCTTCCACGGTTCATGCACTTGAAGAGCACCCGGCAGGATGCCGGGCGCAGCCGGCGGGACGCCGGCGCTCCCCTCCGACCTCCAGACTCGGTTGCCGCCGCTCCAAGTCGTCCGGCAAGCTGCCGCCCTTGGTCGATTCCGCCAAAACGGGCGAAAAACCTGCAAATTTGAGAATAAAAATGTGTGGAAAGCAGTCCATCAGGTGCTGCGGCCATGATTTTCGCCGAAAACCGGCAGAGTTCAAGAAAAAATGAACTGTTTCGGGAACCTTAATCGTCTTTAGCTGGGCTGATCGGCGGGAAGATGACCGGGGACGCCGACAGCAGAGCCGGGAGCGCATGACAAAGGGATGGGAAAGGAGAGCCCAAGCAGGTTTCAGCGGGCTGCTCTTGGGCGCTTCTTTCCCGTTTCTTTGGCGAGTGGACAGGAATGTCCACTCTCCTTATAAGGTTGCGGCTGGCGGCGGCGTGGTGTTGGCGGAAAAGAGCGCTTCAGGCGCGTTCCCAAGCACCCGCGTTGTGACCAACGCGCCTACTGCTCTCCGTCCTCCGCCCTCCGCCCTCCATCCTCCATCCTCCATCCTCCATCCTCCATCCTCCATCCTCCATCCTCCATCCTCCATCCTCCATCCTCCATCCTCC
>JAIPKB010000239.1 GCA_021733795.1 Akkermansiaceae bacterium
AGCAACTCGTTCTCGCCGGTCTTAAGCGCGGCCCGGGCGTCGAACAAGCCGGGCGTAAAACAGGCCGCGTGGTCGCCCAGCAACATGCCGTTGAGAATTGCGCGGGTGCCGAACATCGCCTTGCCGACCTTGAGCGTGGCGGCGGCGGGCAGCGACCTGTCAAGGGTGAAGGTGCGGCGATACCAGAAGGCGTCCCGCCGCGGATCCTTTTGGGAAAACTTGTCGAGATGGGTCAGGCCCGGGCCCGGTTCGACGATGGCCGGTTCCGCCATGTCCACCAAGCCCGGCACCGGCACTTTCCTCTCGAAGCTGGCCGGTGGGCTCTCCATCCCGCTCTCCCCGATCTGCCAGAGGCCATCAAGGCTGACGCTGACCCGAGGGGAAGCGGCGTCCCGGTTGGCTGCAGACAGCAATGTCCCGGGCAGGATGGCGCAGACCGCCATGAGCAATCCCGCTGCTTTGCCGCTGATAAAGGGCGTCATCAATGTGTTCATATTCTTCATGTTCGTTTGCATCCATCCAATCTGATCGGCACTCCATTTTGCTCAGACAATCACCTCATTCAGGCTCCAATGACCGCTCACGGGCGGAAGCACCGATCACCACCTCCCAGAACGTCAGGGCGGCGATGCCGTTGTTCCCGTAGAGAAGTGTCTTCGGATCCCACTTTTTGTCCACCAAATAGATTGCCATTTTTGCGCTGGACGTTGCCGCCAGCTGGAGTTTGAGCACGTTTCCGGACACTTTTCCCGAAGCGACCTTGCCGGCCTCGCCGTCCAGTTGGAACTGGCCTGCGAGGGCCTCAATCCACGCTACCGGCTGATCGAACTCCAGGGCAATCTCGTCCTTCCTGGCGCTGGTGTAGTAGGCCCTCTGCAGGTCCGGGGCGGTAATGGGCATGTCGAACACCTTACCAAAACTGTCCCGCTCCAGAAGCGGCACCATCGAAAGTCCCATTTGCTCGTAGTCATCGACCCCGAAATGGCAGCTTGGGCCGCTAGGGAACCCCAGCGTGGGCATCACGCTCAAATTGGAGTAAAGGCGTGAAAAGCGCCGTTGAATATCCCGCAGCTTGTCACTGTGACTGTTCCCGCCCTGGCCGCACGCATTGGTCCAGATCAGGAACAAGCCTCTCACCGCTCGTCAACGTAAGAGCAACCGTGCGAAATCCCGCATCCGGGTCAGGGTGGAGCATGTTTTCGGCACAATGTGCATGTGCATGCGCGCAGCATGGAACCGCTGCGTGGGAATGAACCGGAACCAGGGAGCGGTGGCGATGACGAACTTGGTTTATAACATGATTCGATTTGAGCAAATCGAGCGACTCGAACTTAAAACTTGGTGAATGCCACAAGAGAACAAGACATGAATACCCGAATCCCCCTTCCAAAGCACGTTGTTCCCTCCTTCCAGGGTGTCAGACAGGAGCAAACAAATCATTCCGACGGGATGTCATGTTAGTAAGAGAATATGGGGAAACCAAAACTACGCAAAAACACGGTTTTTAGAGGTGCCCTTAAATTTCGGGATGACATTTGGAGTCCCGAGGGCGTCGTTGGGGTCCTTTATTCATTCAACTCCGCACCGGACGTGCCACTCCGCATTGCGGGCGTTGTCACAAGTTGCCGTTCTCAATAAGACGCAGCCAAGGGCGTTCCACAGCCCTAACCGGGGCGGGAAACCCCCTGTCAACGCCATTCTCGATAACAAGATCCGGCCGGTGGAACAATCGCGGTCGGATTGACGCCGGATTTCGGGCTGGGGCCACACAGTCACAATTCGGCCAGAAACGCCCCAAAAGCGCGATCAGAGGGTGGGCATTCACAACAAGCGTCACCCTGCCCGCCAGCCCAACCGTCAACCGGGTCGCAAATGGAGGTCTTTGCCTCCCCCTGCAAGTCAAATTCCTCCGTCGATCCGGTCCCATGCCTGCCAGAACACTGCGGTCTGCCGTGGATCAGGGATGATCTCCAACAGCACCGGCACCTCGGAGTCCGCTGGCAGTCGGTCAAAATCATCGGCCGTCCGAACCGTCACATGGAGCATGCCCCAGAGTGTGGCAAATCCGGCCAGATCCACGGTCGGCTGGTTGATCATCCACTCCGCGGCCCGGCCGCTCATCGCCGTGAGCCGGGGCAGTCTGGAGAAGATCCTACCACCGCCGTTGTTGATCACCGCAAGGGTCCGCCCCTTGCCCGCCACCTGTTTGAGAAACCCTCCGGCCGCCAGGTCGTAGAGCAGCGTCAGATCACCCACCACCGCCCAGGCATCGGTGGCTTCGCCCGACCAGCCGAGCCAGGTGCTCAGTTGTCCGTCGATGCCGTTGGTGCCCCGGTTCGCACGCACCCGGGTGGTGGGTTGGCGCCACTGGGCAAATAGATTCCATTCGCGGATTGGCATGCTGTTGCCGAGAAATACGCCGCTGGCCAAGGAGGCGTACTGTGACAAAACCCGGACCAGACCGGGTTCACTGTCGGGATAGGTTTCCAGAAGTTCATCGATCAGCGCCATCCGGCGGGACCGCAGCGGCAGTAAATCCAACACGTCGCCCACCTCGGCCACATCACCCAACCCAGCCAACACGCGCTCCAGTCCGCCCTGCAGCACCATCGACTCGCGCGCCAGGCCTGCCAGCCCATTGCGGCACACCGACCATACGGCAACCTCGCTCATCTCTTCCAAATCCCGCCAGAACCGCCCGCTGGGAACCTCACCCAGCCGCAGCACCTTGCCGGGTGTCCGCCACATCAGCAGGCGATCCCCATCCGGCAGCGAGAGTTTGCCAAGCGCCTCGCGCAAACCGCTGCCGGCCTCCGCCAGCACCGGAGCGCCCAGGGCACGGCAGAAATGAAACGCATCCTCCTGCTCCGCGGGTTCCAGACCTCCGAGCACCACCACCAGTCCCTGGTAGAGATCCTCACGCAGCCAGCGGGCCAATGCCGCCACATCGACCCGCTGCCGAGCCTGGGAAAACCGACCGGGCTCCTCCACTCCGGGCCGTTCATCACCAAACTCCAATTCCTCCTCAAGCTCGACGTTCATATGCAGCGGCCTCCGTCCATCCCATTCCGAAATATCGCCAGCGAACGCATGGCCGCCGAAGATCCCCGGTTGATGAATCGTCTGCGGGGCACCCGTGCCACGAAACCGGGCCGGGCGGTCGGCGGTGATCGCCACCAGCGGCCGCGCTTGATAGTGGCTCTCGATCACCGCAGGCAGCAGCTCCGCAGTGGCCGTGCCGCTGGTCACCACCACCGCGCAGGGCTGGCCGGTTTCCATCGTCCGGCCCAAGGCGAAAAACCCGGCACTGCGTTCCTCAAAATGATGCCAGACCCGGAGTAGTCCGTCTTCCTCGGCCCGAGCCAGGAGTTCCAGCAACGCCGCGTTCCGGGCTCCGGCGCATACGACGTAATCCCCCACTCCTGCTTTGAGGCAGGATTCCACCACCGCCATTGCCTGATGCCACGCTTTCACGCCCCTTGTTATCCCAACTCCGGCCCTTTGTCCAAGCGAGCTTTGTCCAAGCCGCAGTTTTCCCAAACCGGCCGCTGCCAGCGCTCCGGATCAAACGCCGGGGGGTGGGCAGATCCCTTGGTTTTTGTTGACTACGTCTATTCCCTGTGCTAAAAAAAGGCTCGAACTGGTCATGTCGAGCGATCCCTTTACTTTTCTTTGCCCCGCCTGTGGGGCGAAGCTTACCCTGCCGTTTCGTCTGGCGGGCGTGTCGGGGCCTTGCCCATCATGCCAAACCCAGATTCAGGCACCGACGCACCAAGCCCTGCATCAGCATGCCCGCTCCTCCCAGCAACAACCCGCGCATGCCGCACCCTACCAAGCGCCGCAACCGGCACCGCCTTCCCCCACCCCGCCTTCCCCCACCCCGCCCGGACCCCAGCCATCCGCAGGTGGCGGTGAGGATGCCAAAGGCAAGCCGGCTTACAAGATGGAGCCACGCCAGCTCCCGACCCGTGAAAACCCGGCTGAAATCGTCTCGCGCCCGATTTCCGAGGTGGCAGACCGCCCGCGGGTCGGCTCGCACTACCCTGCACCGCGGCGGCGTCATTCGCATCCCCTGAAACGGGCTCTGATCCCCGTGTTGTTTCTCTCCGCAGCAACCGCACTGATCATCGGACTGGCCAGCCTGCTCACCCCCAAACCGGGGAACAGCGACGGCGATCCGGCGAAGCCCGCTTCCGGTTCGGCCGCGGCCAAACCCATCATTCCGAGTGATCCGCGAAATCAGGGTGCCCAGCCGAATGAGGTCCCTCCGGTTGGAGTTGAGGCTACGCCACCCGCTGTCGGACCCGGGCTCGCCCCGTTGGTCACACTCAGGGAAAGAGGGAATCAAGCACTGGAAACCTTGGAACGTTTTCTGAAAGCATCCAGCTTGGCAGAACGCCACCCGATCATCGAGTCCCAAACCCCCCCCCCGAGGAATTGGAGAAATCCTGCCTCGCCAGACCCCTCCCCCCGGCAAGCATCATCACCCAGATTCAGGAAAGCAACGACCTCGAAAAGGTGACCGATTGCTGTTACAGCGTCACCTTCGACGTTCCTGATGGCCCTCCAGTGTGCCTGAAAATGCTGGTCAGGATCCGGGGCGACGCATCACCCGTGGTCGTGGTCGATCCCTTTCTCGACCTCTACGGCGGCAGGCTCAAACAGTTTGTGAGCGACCCCACTTTGGATAGTGGCACATTCCAAGCGGTGGTCTCCGCCCGCCGCTTCTGCGACGAATCGATTCCCAAGTCGGAAAGCCAATTCACGCTCAAGCTCATGATGGACGATGCCTCGCCTGAGGCGATTTGCGAGGCGGTTTGCGCGAAGCGCTCACCCGTCGGGATGATGTTTGAAGACTCGTCCTCCGGATTGCGTTGGGGACAGGCAAAGGCCTGCACCGTCGTCCTCGAATGGGATCGCTCGGATCCGGCCAAACCGTATGTCCGCGCGCTCCACATCGTAAGCACGGACTGGAACCCCTGAACGCGGGACCCACTGGAAACCTTCAGCGGGGTTCGGCACCGGAACGTGTTGGAGGCCCTTTGGTTCCGGCGACCTCCAGCGCCCGCCAGCCACCGCGCAGCACAAACACCTCGTTGCCCAACTGCATCGCGCGGATCCGGTCGGCCACCTGTCGGCTGACACCGCAGTTTTCATTGCTGCAATACACCACCACCCGCCGACCATCCATCATTTGCATCGCCCCCTCAGCCTCGAACGCCTGCATGTCCTCCTGCTGGTCAATGTTCCAAAGCAGCGATCCATCAACCGCCGCGCGCTGCCATTCGGCCCGCGACCGGGCATCCACCCACAACACATCTCCCTGCCACTCTTCGATCACCCGCGCGAGACATACTTCGTCGGGTTTCAGAGTCGCCGGATCACAGGGCACACTGCGATCCGGCGCGCCCCTAACCAAATAGGTGACGCCGGCACCCGCCAGCGCCAGCGCCACGATTCCAGTCATCCGCATCAGGGTATTCATGGTGCGGACGGGGCTTGAATGTTGGCGGTGGGAGCACGCACGATGGCAAATGCCTGCAAGACCTTCCATCTGGGAATCACACTGTCCGTTTCCATCCGAATACACGCCAACCCGGGATTTGCGGTGTTTGCCGGAGTGACCCACAACTCATAGTGCCGTCCCTCCTCCACGGGTTTCAACTCAACCTTGAAATCATCGCTGGATGAGGTAACCGCCAGCACCCGAATCGGTTCCGAATGCCGGCCCCTGATTCCGATTTTGGCGGGCTCGCCGGGACCACCGAGCGTCCATTGCAGCGTCTTGCAGTCAAGCTCCACCAGCACGGGAATGATCAGGCAGGAAGTCAACGTGTGAGAGGGTGCATCATCCGGATCTCCCGCCAACCAAAGCATGAAGGGCTTCTCCACCCTCCCGCTCAGGTTGCCCAGTTCATAGGATGCCCTGACCACCCCCTGCTCGCCGGGAGCGTAGCTCAGTTTGCCGCCCGATACCTGCACTTCGGCACAGGAACAGTTCTTTTCGACCTTCGCAATGGTCAGGATCTTGTCGGTCTTGTTCTCAAATGGGAAATCGACAGTGGCCCGGGTGGCATCCGCAGCCACAGCCACCTCCTCGGTCGTCTTCACAAAACTAAGCCCCGTGGTTTCAATGCGTTCGGGCGGCGGCGGTGATCCACCACCGGTCACCACCGGTCCGCGCATCTGTACCGCGACAAAACCCGCGGCAGCGATCAGGGCCAGCACGATCAATGATCGCACCAGCGCCTTCATGGGGTGGTCACTCCCTTCCCTGGCAAGTCACGCCGGACCACGGCAAACACCTGCTGCAGCTTGTGCCGGGCGATCTCGCAATCGGTTTCGATCCGGATCACCGCGATTCCGGGTTGCTTCATCTCCAGCGGAGTCACCCAAAGCTCGTAATGGACACCTTCCTGGAGGGTCTTCAACTCGATCTTGAACAATTCCGAGGAACTGGTCACCTTCAGCACCCGGATCGGCTTGTTGTAGTTGATTCGGAGATCGATCCGCTGCGGCTTGGGAGCGGCGTCCAGCGACCATTTCAGCGTCTTTTGATCCATCGCGACCAGCACTGGAATGTGCACTCTAACCGTCAGCGTCACCGATGGTTGGTCACGCTGGTCCCGGTCGAGCCACAGCACTACCGTCTTATCCACCACACCCGTGAAATTTCCCAGGTCGAACGCCGCCCGGACCACCCCCTTCTCGCCCGGTTGATAAGTTAGCTTGCCGCCCTGCACCTCGGCGGCCAGGCAGGAGCAAGTCTTGTCCACCCGGGCGATGGTGACGGGCTTGTCGGTCTTGTTCTCGAACGGAAAATCGACCGTTGCGGTAGTGGCATCCGCCGCCAGGGTCAGCTCCAGCAGGGTCTTTTCGAAAGTCAGGCTGGCACCGGACAAGCCGCCGGCCAACATCATCCATAACAGGCAAATCGTGCGCATGGCTGCGAGCTTAACGCACGGCTTTGCCCTCTGCAAGCGAAACTGCGATAATCAAGCGTCCGCCCCGCCAGACCGGCCCCAACACAAACAGCGGGCGATCCCCCTCCAGCACCACGTCGGTCTTCAAGATCTTCTTGCGGCTGAGCCACAGCTCCAAATCCATTCGGGTTGCCTTCGCGGTGGGGCGGCTGCGGGCGTCAAAGCGCACCAACACCTCATCCGATGGCTTGAGCGGCTGCGCCCAATTCTCGTAAGTGCGGAACAACGGCTGCACATCCACCCCCAGCGAACGATAATGCTTGAAGCGCAACCGCCCCTCCTTGCGCAAGCGCTCCTCCATCTGCCGGTCCAGCGTCGCCGCCTTGGGGGGCGCGGCCGAGATATCACCATTCGTCGCATAAATCACCCTCACCGCGACCTTGGCCACCACCGCCTTGCCGGGGTCCTCCTCCGCCCCCATCACTGCCGTGGGCCCCAGCATGATCGCCAGCGTCAGCCCACAAAATGCCCGGCTGCCGGTCATTGCCGCACCCCGCCCTCCGTGGTGGTTGCCATGCCTGCGGTTCCCTGTTCACCGGTTTGAAGCCCCACCGTCTGGGAAAAATCCATGTTGTCCGGGATGGCATCCAGCCCTTTCAACACGATCACAGTGGCTCCGGCGTCATCGCTGGAGAACCACTCCGCATCCACTCCCCGCTCCGGGGTGTATATCCCGGGTTGCGCCACCACCGGCCTGGCCGGAGGCGGCGATCCCGCCAGTTCCGCCCGGTCCGTCGTTTTTGTCCCAAGCCAGAAGGCCGCCGCCATCCCGGCCACCGCCGTGGCAGGCATCCACCAGTTTTCCCACGACCGCCTGCCAGCTCGGCTTGCCGCGGGGCGGGCTGCCTGCTCCCGAATCGATTTCCCGACCCGGGAATTGAAAAAATCCGGATAAGCCGGCTCCTCAACCGCCGGAATCAACTCGGCCAGGTCTTTCCGCATGGCCCGGACCACCGTCTGCTGGGCGTGCAGGTCCGCACGTCCGCTGATGGTCTGCTCAAAGGCCGCCAACTCGGCTCCCTCCAATTCGTCTTCCAGCCACCGGGCCAGCACGGTTTCATCGGGATTCGTATTCATGTTTCAACATTATTTGCAGTTTCTGTCGGGCGTAAAAAAGCCGGCTCATCACCGTTCCGATCGAGGTCCCCACCACCTTGGCGATTTCTTTGTAGGCGAGCCCCTGGACATCCTTGAGCAACACCACCTCGCGGTGCTCTGGCGTCAGTTTCCCCAAGGCCGCCTCGATCTTCTCCCGCAACTCACCGCGCGCCATCGCCGCATCCGGTGCCTCCCCGGTATCCGGTGTGGTCATCGATCCCGGATCGATCCGGTCCCGCTCGAACACCTCGTCGTTGAACTCCCCCACCCCTTCGATCCGTTTCTTGCGGGCCCAGTCATACACCACATTGTGCGCGATCCGATACAACCAGGTGGAAAAACGCGCCTTTGCCTCAAACCGCGGCAATGCCTGCCACGCCTTGATGAAGACCTCCTGTGCCAGGTCCCATGCCTCTGCCTCTTGATGAATCATGTTGCGTATCATAGCGAATATCCTCCCCCGGTGCCGGGTAACCAAGGCGTCGTAGGATCGCATGTCACCGCCTTGGGCGAGGGCGACAAGCCGCGCGTCGTCGGCTGGATCAGTGACATCCTCATCCAGCACGACCGGCCCGACCGATCCCATCGGTGGCTTCGACGATTCTTCGCTGGGTTTATTCATCACTTCGTGTGTTTTTCGCAGAACCTCTCCGTCCTGTGTTGGCGGGAACAACCGCAGTCTTGACCGTTTCAGCACTTCCTGCAACCGGAAACGCAACCAAAAACGGCAGGCACCCGCCTGACCTCGAAACCTGCCGGAACGGTGGCGCACCACACATTCAATTGAATGAATCCCCCGCCGCGTCCGTACATAGGATGCCCCTGAATCAACGGGACTCGTTCCGATGAACCGACGACACCCCCCCCTTTTCGGCGCCGTTTCCGCGTTGGTCATTGGCGGCACCCTGCTGACACCCGCCACCGCCAGAGCCCAGCCGGAGCCCCCCCCCGACGTGCAAGTCCTCACCCGCGGCCCCGTCCATGAGGCATTTGCAGAAACAGTGAGCTTCGATCCCACAGCCTCTTCTTCTGGAACGAATCGTGGTGGCAGCGACCCAAATAGCATCCGCCAAGTGCCCGGGCGGCAAGCC
>JAIPKB010000240.1 GCA_021733795.1 Akkermansiaceae bacterium
ATCGCTCTGTGGCCGACCGGCCAGGGCGAAGTCAGGCGGCACCAGTTTTCCCAACACGTCGAGCAGGTCCTTCTGTGCAGCGGTGAGGGGCGGCGTGGGTTTCGCCTCTTTCCGTCCCGGATTGAAGCTGGCGCGATCAATCTGATAGTCCGGCAGGAATACTCCGCCAAATTTGCGCGCCGAATCCCTGCGGAACACTTCATCCACGAGTTGTTTCAACTCCCGATCATTCGCCTCGTGATTCTGCAAACCCGCCGCCGCATTTGGCAATGCATCCAGTGCCACTACCGTGCCACCCGCCCGGACGAAATCCCGGATGGCGCGCAGCGTTTCCAGCGGCACCACCGTCGTGCGTGGCAGAATCAACATCCGGTATGCGTGCCCGTTGATTTCCACCCGTCCGTCATGAAAACGGGCGCGATGTTGCAACAAGTCGTCGTTGACGATGTCGAAGTCATAACCATTGGCGACGATGGTCTTGGCGAGATTTCCGTAAGGCATCACGCGTCGGGTGCTGCCCCAGACGGCGCGTTCGCTCCAGATGGTCGCTTGCGGCGAATAGATCAGCACATCCGCAACCAGTTTGCCCTGGCGCAACATGGAGCAACAACGCGCCACATACTCTGCCAGATGGTGGTAGTGTTTCCACCAGGTGTTCCAGTGGCCAATCCGGTTGGCCCATGGAAAGTCGCGGGTAGGCGCGACATGCGCTTCCGGCGAGGCGAAATAGCCATGGTTGTAGAACTGAGTGATGCCATCGCGTGGAAAGGCGTCCGTCGCGATCTTCATATCCTGCAAGTCCGCCCGATAACGCGCGGGATGGATGAACGTATAGGCCTCGGCCGACACGATGTCGCGTCCGTAGAAGCGCGCGCCGGAGGCGGTGGCCTTGCGCGGGTCCGCCACCGGTTCGAAGCGGCAGGTGGTGACTTCGGTCTCAGGCCGGGCGCTCGCCCCCGCGCCTTGCACCAATTCCTCGGTGAACCGGTAATGCGGTTGGATGCGCGCCTCGACATGATGCGCCGCGCACCATTCGTTGAAGGGTTTGAAAAACGCATCCAGGGCGACCTGGTGCAGGTAATCCCCGAGATCGTAGCGAACCCGCGGAGTTTCCGAACCGATATCGAACCACAGCGCGGGCAGATATTTCGTCAGATCATAACCGGCATGCCGCTCGAAGCCAGCCAGCGTATCATCACTCCAGAGCAGGGCGTTGGACAAGGGCCAGAACTCAAAGCTATCACAAAAAAACGAATCCACGGTATTGGTGAAATCTCCGCCAACCGCCTGCTCGATCACCCCGCCCAAGTGCTCGCAATACCGTTGTACCGCGCCACGGTTCATGTGGTCGATCACCATCGGTGCCGGCTCATCGTTCTGCGCGGAACATCGCTGCTCCGTGAACTCCAGCCAGAACACCATCAAGCGCCACTGGCCCGGCGGCACATCCCATGCAAGCGACGAACCGCCCGGTTTCAGCGAACCGGAAAGCACCGTGAGCGATGCCCCATCCAGTTGATCCCCGTCCGTGATGCGGCCCGCGACCACAGCCACCACCCGCCCGACTCCAGGCGGCCCGATCGCTTCTTCGCTGCGCACTCCTTTGAGTTCCGGCCGCGGCAGGGGACGGTCAAACCGGGTCCCACCCTCCAGCGTCTCGCAGGCCAGACAGAGCGCCTTGCTTTGATCCTGCTTGGGCACCCAGTCGCCCCCGAACCCCCATCCCGGGCTGAACGTGATCGCCATATCAAGATCCAGGCGTTGCGACTCAGCCGCGGCATGTTTCACCAAGTCGAGAAACTCCGGCGTCAGGTATCCCACGTTTCCCTTCTCATACATCCGCCAGGTATTCATGATCTCGACACCGCCGATCCCCTGCCCGGCCATTTGTTCGAGTTGCCAGGTGATGTCGGCCCGGGTGAGCGCATTGCCAGGCCACCACCAGCGGGTGTGGGGCTTGCAGCTTCGTGCCGGTTGCTCCCACCCCGATTTCAGGGTTTCGATCGTTGACTCGGCAAATGCGCCGCCCACGACACATCCGTAAGCCGCAATGACACATATCATGTGGATGAAAAATTTCATGTGATTTGGCAGGAGTTTGTTCGCTGACCGTAGCCAGAGGGCAGAGTCGATAGGCATGAGCTCAGGGGCGCTCCCCCAAGGCAGGTCGATCTCTTCATTGATGCCATAGAATCCCCCACGCCCCGGCAAGAAGAATCTTGGGGAAACGCTTTTTATCGGGGATGCTGGACTCAGTCAAAACAGGGCCCCAGCATGCGACCGTCGCCCAGCTCAACCTCACTGGGGTTGGGATCGGACCAGGATCGGACCAGTCGTTGGAGAACCCGGCGGCATTGGGGGATTTTGAATGCTGAATGCTCAATTTCACCTTTCCGAGACAGGGATCGGCTCGAAGGTTTCGATGTCGAACGGACGCTTGGGTGCGGGATGCCAATGACTCTATTAAAAGTCACCGCCATCCCATGAACAGATTTCCAAATCGGGGGTTGGCGGAGGGCGGATCATGCGCTATAGTGCGCCGGTGCCCGACGATTCCGCCACACCTGATCCAGCCATCCAACTGCGGGGCAGCCTGCTGTTGGCGGATCCGTCGTTGCGTGACGGGATTTTCGATCATTCGGTGGTGTTGATGGCGGAACACTCCGCCGCCGCGGGCGCATTCGGGCTGATCCTGAACAATCCAACCGGGCGTGTGGTGGGAGACTACCTGAAAGAACCCGAATTTGCGCCATTGAGCCGGATCCCGGTGTTCAACGGTGGCCCGGTGGACCGCGAGCAACTGACATTCTCCGCGTTCTGGTGGAACCGCAAAAGCGGTCTTCGCTGGGCTATCCGGATCTCACTGGAAGACGCCATCAAACACGCTCACAAGTCCGGCACCATCGTCCATGCGTTTGTGGGCCATTCCGGCTGGAGCCCCGGACAGGTCGAGGGCGAGTTGCGACGCAGCGCCTGGATCAAAACGCCTCCGGCACCCGAGCTGCTCGGCGCGGAACACGACCGCCAACTCTGGCGCTCCATTCTCCGCCAGCTCTCCCCCTTCCACCGGATCCTTGCGGAAGCCCCCACCAATCCGGTGCTCAACTAGCTTGCTCCAGCCACCCGCCGCCACCGTGTCCGCCTCCCCGCTCTCCTTCAGCCCCATCGCTCAAATCATCGCAGAGATCGCCGCTGGCCGGATGGTCATTGTCGCTGATGATCCATCCCGCGAAAACGAAGCGGACCTGATCGGTGCCGCCTCCCTCTGCACCCCGGAAATGGTCAACTTCATGGCGGTCTACGGCCGGGGTTTGGTTTGTGCGCCGCTGCTCGCCGAGCGCACCGAGGCTCTCGACCTGCCACAAATGGAACGCCGCAACCGCGAGGGCCAGAAAACCGCCTTCACCGTGAGCGTGGATGCCGCCGCGGGCATCGGTACCGGGATTTCCGCCGCCGACCGCGCGCTGACCACCCGCCTGCTCGCGGACCCGGCCACCGCTGCCGGGGCCTTCGTCAAGCCCGGTCACGTGTTCCCCCTCCAAGCCCGACCGGGCGGTGTGCTGCGGCGCGCCGGCCACACCGAGGCCGCCGTCGATCTGGCCCGCCTCGCGGGGCTTGCTCCAGCCGGAGTGATTTGTGAAATCATGAGCGATGACGGCACCATGGCCCGCGTCGGCCACCTCGGGGCCTATCAGCAACGCCACGGCCTCAAGGCCTGCACCATCGCCCAACTGATCGAACACCGCCGCCGCGCCGAGAAACTCGTGCATCGCGAGCAAACCATCACCATGCCCACCGACTTCGGGGATTTCGCCTGCCATCTCTATCAGATCGACACCGACGGGAGCCACCACCTGGCCCTGTCGAGGGGTGAAATCCATGCGGATGCGCCGGTATTGGTGCGGGTGCATTCCGAGTGCCTCACCGGCGATGTGTTTCACTCGCGGCGCTGCGACTGCGGCGACCAACTGGCGGCCGCGATGGAGCGGATCGCGGCGGAGGGCGGGGTGTTGTTATATCTGCGTCAGGAGGGCCGCGGCATCGGCCTGCCGGCCAAAATCCACGCCTACAAGCTCCAGGAACAGGGCATGGACACCGTCGAGGCCAATGAAAAACTCGGTTTTGGTTCGGACCTCCGCGACTATGGCATGGGTGCCCAGATCCTCCACGATCTAGGCGTGCGCCGGATCCGCCTGCTCACCAACAATCCGAAAAAAGTCGTGGGCCTGGAAGGCTACGGGCTCGAAATCGTCGAACAGATCCCCATCAGCATTGCGCCCAACCCGCACAACGCGCGCTACCTGGAAACCAAGCGCGTCCGGATGGGGCATTTGCTGTAAGATCGAGGCAGAAACCGTGGCGGAGGATTCACCAATCACAAATCGTGTCTGGGGTCAGTCCTTTATTCTTTCAATTCCGGACCGGGTGTGGCGTGTCCGCATTGCGGGCGTTGTCACTGTCAGCGGTGTTCTCAACAAGACGCAGCCAAGGGCGTTCCACAGGCTAACGGCGGCGGCGAAACCACTGTTCAAACCCATTCTCAGTAACAAAATCCGGCCTGTGGAACATTCGCGGCGGATTGACGCCGTGTTTGAGGCAGGATCAACGGTCACAATTCGGCCAAAAGAACCCCAAAGCACGATCAGAGGGTGGGCATTCACAGCTCGTTGTGACCACGCGGCTGCTGTGCTCTCGCTGGCGGGCAACAGGCAGGAAGCCCAATACTGTTCAATTAGATCCGGTTCACGATCACTCAAGGTTGATCGGGCACAGAAAACCACTGATACACAGACGACCACTGAAGCCACTGATTTTCAGAGTCTTTTCAGTGCAACCTCATTGCAATCCATTCGGTGCTTGCCGCCACCACCTGAAACGTCGCGCCTCCCCGGGGAAACGCTGTGGCTCTTCTCAGTGGCATCGACGGTCATAGACCGCCGCTACATTGCCGACTCGTCGGTTGAAGCCGGCGCCCCGTCGCCTGCCCCACAAAAAACCGGGTTGCGGACCTTAGATCCACAACCCGGTTGTTATATTTTTGTTAGTAATGCGGCCGGCGCGGCATTGCTGCCGCCCGGCGCACCGGACTTATTCGCCCGGGCTCCATTCCTCGGCAGCGGCGGCAGCCAGATTGAAGGCCTGTTCCAGACCCACCATCTCGCTGGACGGACGCAGGCTTTCGAAGGTCGCGCTTTCCTTCTTGACCTGTTCGTCGCTGTAGTTGACCGCCTTGATCGAGAGTCCGATCCGGCGCTCGACCTTGTCGACCTTGATCACGCGGGCTTCGACTTCCTCGCCCACCTTGATCACATCCTTGACCTTTTCCACATGGTCCTCGCTGAGCTGCGAGATATGGATCAGACCATCGATGTCGCCATCCAGGCTGACAAAGGCCCCGAAGGAAGCGATCTTCGCCACCGTGCCCTTGACCAGGTCGCCCACCTTGAAGCGGCCGTCGATGAGGCTCCACGGATCGTCGTCGGTCTGTTTGATCCCGAGCGATACCCGTTGGTTGGCCTTGTCGATGGCCAGCACGACGGCTTCGACCTCGTCGTTCTTCTTGAGCATTTCCGACGGGTGGTTGATCTTGCGGGTCCAGGACATGTCGGACACGTGGATCATGCCGTCGATACCTTCCTCGAGTTCCACAAACGCGCCGTAGGCGGTGAGGTTACGGACCGGGCCCTTGATGGTGGCACCCACCGGGTAGCGGAGTTCGATTTCATCCCATGGGTTGGAATCGAGCTGGCGGACACCGAGCGAGATTTTCTGTTCCTCGATGCTGATACCGAGGACGACGGCGTGGATTTCCTGGCCGATTTCGAGCACATCGCTGGGGCGCGTGATGCGCTTGACCCAGGACAGCTCGGAGACGTGGACGAGGCCCTCGACGCCGCGCTCGATTTCGACGAAGGCGCCGTAGGGGAGCAGCTTGGTGACGCGGCCCTTGACGTTCTCGCCGATCGGGTATTTCCGCTCGATATCTTCCCACGGGTTGTCGGACATCTGCTTGAGACCGAGTGAGACGCGTTCCTTCTCGCGGTCGACATCGAGGATGACGACATCCACCATCTGGCCGATGTGGAGGATTTCCGAAGGATGGTTGATGCGCCCCCAAGACATGTCGGTGATGTGGAGCAGTCCGTCCATGCCTTGCAGGTCGACGAAGGCGCCGAAATCGGTGATATTCTTGATCGCGCCGGTGACCTTGTCGCCGTTCTTGACGGTCTGCAGGAAACGCTGGCGGAGTTCGGAACGCTCGGCCTCGATCACCTCGCGGCGGGAAAGGACGATGTTCTTGCGGTCGTCGTTGACCTTGACGATCTTGAACTCGTACACGTTGCCGACGTATTCGTTGAGATCCTTGGGCGGGATGATGTCCACCTGCGAGCCGGGCAGGAAGGCTTCCACGCCGACGTTGACGGTCAGGCCGCCCTTAACGACGCTCTTGACCTTGCCGCGGACCAAGCCACCGTCCTGGAATACCTTGACGATTTTCTCCCAGTTCTGCTTGTGGGCGGCTTTTTCCTTGGAGAGCATGACCATGCCCTCGTCATTCTCGAGTTTTTCGAGCAGGACCTCGATTTCGTCACCGACTTCGATTTCCTCATCCTCGAATTCGTTGGAGGGAATGGCACCCTCGGATTTGTAGCCCACATCCACGAGGACGACTTGGGGGCGGATTTCAAGGATGGTGCCTTTGACGATCGATCCTTCGCGGAATTCGCGGAATTTGGAATCGATGAGGTCGTTCAGCTCTTGGTTTGCGGGTTCCGCGATGGCGGTACTCATGATGTTGTTTGGTTTGGGGTTGTGTTGATGGTTCGTTTTCCTTCCGACGCTGCCCCGGAATAATGGCTTCTGGCAAGGCACCGGGGCTCCAACAGCCTGCCAGAAAAAAGGAAACGGGGCGGCGATTCTGCTCACCAAAAGCCATTTGGCAAGGCAAAACCCGAAAATCGGCTGGAAACCCGAAAAAACATCCGACTTTCAAACTTTCCGGCCTTCCGCCTCCAAAATTTCCACCTCATATCCGTCCGGATCCGTCACGAAGGCCATCTTGCGGCCACCGCTGGTGAACTTCTCCCGCCAGCCCGCGGGCCAGATTTCGATCCCGGCGGCCTCCACCTCCGCGCAGTATTCCACAATATCCGCCACCCCCAGACAGGTGTGCATCAAGTCCTCCGGGCAGGTCGCCGGGTAATCGGGAGAATAGCAGAGTTCCAGAAACACCTCGTTGCCGGGCAACATGAGAAACGCCAACCGGTTGCCCTGGGGGGATTCCTTGCGTTCCCGCTCCTGGTAGCCGAGCGTTTGATAAAAGGCGATCGACCGATCAAGGTCGCGGACACGGATGCGGGTATGCAGAAAACGAATCATGGTCCGGAAAGCTGCCCCACTTGCCTGGGATCCGCAACCGGAAACATCCACTGGGTCAGGATTGGGCACCTTCCGAGGCCGGAGCACCGGATTGGAAGCGCATCAGGTCCGCCACGAAAGTGAGTTCGATATTCCCGGTTTCCCCGTTGCGGTTTTTGGCCAGAACCATCTCCGCCTTGCCCTCGGCTTCCAGTCGCTCCTCTTCATCCTTGGCATAGTAAGCCGCCCGATACAGCAAGCCCACCAGGTCGGCATCCTGTTCGATGGATCCGGATTCACGCAGGTCGGACATCCTCGGCACGCCGATGCTCCCGCCGGTGCGGGTTTCCGGACCGCGGTTCAACTGGGCGAGAATCAGAATCGGCACCCCCAGCTCCTTGGCCAGGTTCTTGATCCCACCCGAAATCTCTGCGATCTCGCGCTCGCGGGAATTCTCGGCCTGCTTGGTGCGGGATTTGAGCAACTGCAGATAGTCGATGGCGATGAACTCAAGTCCTTCGTCGCGCTTCTTGCGGCGGGCCTTGGCCCGCAGTTCGTTGATCGAAATCCCCGGCGTGTCGTCGATGAACAATTTGGACTTGGCGATTTCGAGTGACACGCTGTTGACCCGTTGGAAATCCTTCTTGCTCGGGGTGTAGCCCTTGGACACCTGGCT
The DNA here is from genome assembly GCA_021733795.1 of Akkermansiaceae bacterium. GTDB lineage: Bacteria > Verrucomicrobiota > Verrucomicrobiia > Verrucomicrobiales > Akkermansiaceae > Luteolibacter. Next base: position 8,036 of record JAIPKB010000240.1, read on the forward strand.
CACCGAGAACTTGGCCCGCGCGTAAAGCAGGCGCTGCACCAATTGGAGCGCGGTCATTTCACAGGAAAACACCATGGTCGGCTTGTCGAGATCCATGCACACATGCTCCACGATGTTCATCATCAGCGAGGTCTTGCCCATCGACGGACGGGCGGCCACCACAAACATTTCGCCGGGTTTCATCCCTCCTGACATGCGGTCGAGCTTCTCGAAACCGGTTGCAATTCCCTGGGTTTTTTTCTGCCCGGAGAGCAGTTCCTGGAACTGTTTCATCGCCTCGGAGACCGAGGCCTTGAGGTCGAAGGTATTGGCGTTTTCCCGGCCTTCGCGGATGGCCAGCATCTTCTGCTCCACGGTATCCAGCAACTCGGCGACCTCATCCGGCGCGTCGTAGGCCTGGTTGATCGCCTCCGTCGAGTTCTGGATGATCGAGCGCAACACATACTTGTCCTTGACCAACTGCAGGTGGTGGCGGAAATGCCCCGGAGTGGGCGCGTACGTATATAAATCAGTCAACGCCGCGGGACCACCGACCCGGTCGAGCAAGCCCCGGTCCAGCAACCGCTGCACCAGCGACACCAACTCCACCTCCGCCCCAGCGGCGAACAATTCGAGCAGGAAGGCAAACAGCGTCGAGTGGGCGGGTAGATAGAAATGCTCCTTGGTGAGCTTCTCCTCCACCGCCAGACCGATGAAATCCTGGGGATCCTGCAACATCGTCGAAAGCAGGCTCTTCTCGGGCCCCAGCGCATGAGGTAGCGAACGGGTCACATCGGCTCCCTGCCCGGACGGCTGCTGGAGCGATGGGGGCTGCGAAGTGAGGTTGGAGGAAGCTGGAGCGGGGTCTGGCATCGGCGGACGCGGACCTTGGCAAATCCCTCCCCATAGGTCAATTGAATCCTCCCCGGAAGGTTTGCCCCACCGAAGTTCTGCGGTCGAAGTTCTGCTTGCCATGCGGGGCGGACCGTGGGATGGTTTGCGCCGTGACGAACTTTCTCTCATGGTTGCTCGGAGTCGCGCTCTGGATCGCCGGGACGATGCCGGGGGGGTCCCAGA
>JAIPKB010000006.1 GCA_021733795.1 Akkermansiaceae bacterium
GCGGAATCGACAACGTCTGTGAACAACGATCCCAAGCTCCACCTCCAGGTCGCGGCCATGCCGAACCCGGTGCGTCCCGGAGAGCAGGTCGAGATGACCTTCACACTGAGCAATCCCACCGCCCTCGATCTCGCCGGAACTGCGCTCAGATTCGTCACTCCGGCGTGGATCCACTGGACGCCCTCCGACGCAGCCCCCTCTCCGGACAGCTACGATCCACTCTTCAATCCCGGCGAGGTCGCCCGCTGGGACCTCGGAACCCTTCCCGCCGGAACCAGCCGCACCATCCTCGTCTCAGGGGCAATCGATGACGGCTACTACAGCCCGCCTCCCGACGGCACGCTCCTGCCCGTCACCGCCGTTGCCACCGCCGCCAACGGCGCGAGCGCCACCGACTCCGCGCACCTCATCGTCGGATACCCGCCCCCGGTATATTGGCCGGTAGCCTCCGGTGGCAACGGGCACTTCTACCGAGTGGTTCCAACACCCCAAGGCACAACCTGGAACGAGGCTCGTGATTTCGCCCAAGCCACTGGCGGTCACCTCGCCACCATCAACTCCGCCGCGGAGAACGCTTTCATTTACGCACTAGTCGACCGGGACAGCATTTGGATCGACCAGGGAAACTCTCAATGGGGCCCCTGGCTGGGCGGCGGACAGTTGACCGGTTCGCCGGAGCCTTCTGGCGGCTGGGTATGGGTTACGGGCGAGCCTTTCGCTTTCCAAAATTGGTGCGACACCGAGCCGAACAATGCAGGTGGAAATCAGGATCGCCTTTACTTTCTTTCGACCGACTCAAGTCGAGCCCCAACCTGGGGGGACAAGAACGGTGGCGACACCCTCAATGGCTTCGTCGTCGAATACGCGATCGACACGCCGGCGCTCCCCCAGATCCTCTCGATCCGCAAAGGCGAGGGAAGCAGCATGGAACTCAACCTCTTGGTCGAACCTGGCGTTTCCTACATTCTGGAGACCTCGATCGATCTCCAGCACTGGGAACAGCATGACCTGGGAGGATCGAGCACCGATTTTGATTTGCTGATCCGTGATCTCGACGCGCCCGCACACAGCCATCGATTCTACCGTCTTGCTTCGCCCAGATGAACCAACGGCCAACCAATAGCGGAGGCTGTGCCAACCTCAGACATCCTGACCCACCCCCGTAGGTTCAAGGCGTAGCGGAGGGATCGAGGAAAAGCAATGAGCCGGACTTTCCTGCCGCCGCTCCGGGTGATAGGCTCCGCGCGTGCCAAGCGCTCCTTGACGAAGGCCGCAACGTGCCCGCCATCGGCAAAGAACTCGGGGTGCTGCCCAACACCATCCACAAAGCCATTTCCTACGGACGCCTTAAAAAAAGAGTCAACAGCCAGTGACCCGGACGAGGCAGCGCCGTCCGACCAGTTCTCTCCCGCGCCAGCCGCGCCCAGTTCGCAGAGCGACCGCAGCAAGGCCGATGGCGGGGCCGTTTTCGGCGGGGCCACCACCCGTGAAATGGATCGTCTCGCCGCCGCCAGCAGCCTGCTCGACGCCGCCGAACTGCGCTTCGAGCCCGCCAATGACATCCCCAACGGCGGCGTCCTCTGCGCCCTGCCCGCGCTCATTGCCCTCGGCCTGCTGCGCCACGCTTCCGACCATTTCGCCCTGCCCAAGGGCTTCTATCCGCTCGAGTCCATCTTCGTGCTGCTCGCCTCCCTCGCACTCGCGCGGGTGCCCAGCCTCGAACAGTTGCGCTACGAACCACCCGGCGAATGGGGCAAGCTCATGGGGCTGGACCGCATCCCCGAAGTGAAGACCCTGCGGGAAAAAATCGGCCTGCTTGCCGATGACACCGAGCGCACCGCCCGCTGGGCCGCCACCATGGCACGCGACTGGATGGGCCAGGACACCGAGGCCGCCGGCGTGCTGCTCATCGATGGCCACAACTGCGGTGTGGCAGGAAGCTCTTTATCGACACCATCAAGCTCATCTCCTAGCCGCCAACATTGACGTCGGACGTGGCGGGGATGGTGGTTTCGAGTTCAACTCCGAAGGTGATCTGCTCGGCTTTGGTACCACGTCGAAGGACCCGTCGCCATCCTCTTCACCACCACCTCCATCGACATCGACGAAGAACTTCTCAACCGCTGTCTCGTCCTGACAGTCGATGAATCCCGCGCCCAAACCCAGCGCATCCACACCCTCCAGCGCGAGGCCCGCACCATCGAAGGCACCCTCGCCGCCGAGCGCCGCCGCGACATCCTCCACCTCATGCAAAACGCCCAGCGGCTCATCGTCCCCATGCGCATTGCCAACCCCTACGCCCGCCACCTCACCTTCACCAGCGGCCGCACCCGCACCCGCCGCGACCACGAAAAATACCTCACCCTCATCGACACCATCGCCCTTCTCCACCAGCACCAGCGCCAGCCCGTCACCCACCAGGTCAGCGGCCGCACCGTGGAAATGCTCCCCGTCACCCTGGAGGACATCCAAGCCGCCAACCGCATCGCCCCGGAAGTGCTGGGCCGCAGTCTCGACGAACTCCCTCCCCAAGGAAGCGCTCGGCCTCCACCAGGTCCAAGCCGTCATCGCCGTCCCCGACGTCCGCGACCCCCTGGGCATCCGCGACCGCACCATGCTCGAACTCTTCTACAGCACCGGCCTGCGCCGCAGCGAACTCGCCCGCCTGGAAATCCACGATCTCAACCGCGAGCGCCAGACCCTGCAGATCCGCCAGGGCAAAGGCCACAAGGACCGCGTCGTGCCCGTCGGCAACCGCGTCCTCGCCTGGCTCGAGCGCTACCTCGACGAAGTCCGCCCCCGCCTCCTGCTCGACGTCCAACAACGCGCCCTATTCCTCACCAGTTACGGCGACCCCTTCAACCCCGACGTCCTCAGCCGCATGGTCAGCAAGTTCATCAAAAAGGCCGAGATCGAGCGCCCCGGCTCATGTCATCTGATGCGTCACACCTGCGCCACCCACATGTTGGAAGGCGGAGCCGACATCCGATTCATCCAGCAGCTACTCGGCCACGAAAAGCTCGAAACCACTGCCATTTACACCCAGGTCAGCATCGAGCAGCTCAAAGCCGTCCACGGCAAGACCCACCCCGCCGAAAAACGCTGAAGGATTGTAGGCGTTTTGGACAGGAGCGCACGCGACGTGCCCCAAAGGGGTGAGCAGCCGTGAGGCGGCTGCGAATCAAACCGCCCGCAAGCCCCGGTAACGTCCCCTGTAGCGTCGGTCCACTTGTCCCGGCAATTTATCCCGGCATAGCATGCGAAGCCGGATAGCTCGAAGAGCGACGACGGATGACCGTCGCCCGCTGACCGTCCCTCGCCGTCCGGATCGCGGCCAGCCGCCGGGAGTCCACCGGTCTGCCCAAAAATCCCCGAAAACCCAGAGATTTTCCTTCCTTTAGCTGCCGGAATCGTCAGGATGGTGCGTGAAAAGATGACCTGCAGCCTCTCGAAACCCGCGCCTGCGCGCCGCCCACTCACCGCGAAAAACCGCGTCTGGGAAAATTTTCGTTTTGCTAACAAACCGCGTCCCTCAAACCGCCGCCAACCCCTGCAACCGCGCCGGAAAATCCGCCCTACGCCTACGAAACCCGCGTCGGGTATCCCTTGTTGGCCGTCCAGGGATCCCATCGGGGAAAGGGGCGGGGTGAATCTGCATGGGTTTGTGGGGAATGAGCCAAATGCGAATATCGATGTTCTTGGAAAGGTTGTTCAGGCAAAGCTAACCGTTGACAATCCCAGTGGTTCCAGGCCCAATTATCAGATTGACATGTACTTCAAATACAAGATATGCGTATGTGATAAGACCAAGAACAAGGATCTAGCGCTCTGGGGGAAAGATCAACGTTCTGCAAAAAATGACACCAGCGCTGTTTAACGTTCTCATTTGCATTTCTGACTTTGCGGGGATCTCCTCAATTGTATCTCTTATTTTTCGTCGGCGGGCGTTGGGAGGTTTCATTCCGTAACCACCGCCCCGCCGCCCTTGCTCAGCGACTTGGGGCTGCCGCCCCAAACCCCCTCCGGGGGCTTCTCCCCTCCCGTCCCCCAGGGGAGGCGGGGGGAAGCTCTTTTCCTATAACACTGAATCCCAATGCGTTACAACCACCCCATGAAGAAATCTTGAAGTAAACTTCAATTTGTTGTTGACTGCCTTCTCATGATAGTCATGGATGTCAACAGCACTTCAGTCTCTCTCCAAAGTCACCGCAATGACGCGGTGACATCACATCTAACGTTCGGCAAAGAATGCTTACCAACACGTCATGCAAATGTTAGTTACAACAAAGGGCTTATCCATCGTTTTCTGCTTTGCCAGCACTCTGGCAGCGTTTGCCCACGAACCGGAAGTGCAGCTCCCCTTCGAGCGACCGCATGCCCATGACACGGCTGAAGGTCATGCCCATTTGGGATGGGAGAGCAGGTATTTTTCCGAAGGCAGAGATGCTCTTGACGGTGACTCCCTGTTCACTGGCAGTTTCGAGATGGCGTGGAAGCACATCGCAGGTGGAGTTTGGTATGGGTATTCACCGGATCAGCGCTACGATGAACTACAACTGACTCTCGCGCTTTCCCAGAGCATAGGGGATCTCGAGTTCTACGGAGGCTACACACACCTACGGTTCCCCTTTGACGATTCACACGACAACGAGCTTGGCTTGGGGCTCGTGTGGTCGGGCCTGCCACTCGATATCGAACTGTCCGCCGACCTTTATTACTCATTCGATGCCGGCGGCTACTTTGCAGAGATTGCAGCCGGTCGCGAATTCTCGATTAGCGATAGACTCTCTCTAAACTTCTCGGTTCCATTCGGAATAAACCAAGGCTACGTGACCGACGGCCACGATGGTGCCAACAACATCGCCTTGCGATTTGGAGTGGAATTTGCCTTGTCGGATTCCATGTCAGTCACAGCGCACACCACATACAGCTGGGCTTTGGGTAGGGATACCGCATTTGCCGGAGACGACCAGCTGATCGACTTTTTTCACGGAGGCGTAGGATTGCAATGGTCGTTCTAGAGAGACCACAAATGCCGAACAAGACAGTGGATCTGGACGAGTTCTCAGAGTGGTGCGACCAGGAAGGTCTTGCGCGCGACGGAGCTTCCAGGTCGCGGTATGCGAGCGAGTTGCTTCGCAGTCGAAATGCCAAATAAGTCAGCGAAGTACAATCCGCCCTGTTGCACGCCGCTTCTCTCGAAGCTTGATTGGCAGCGAGAACGCTTGTAGAGTTTGCGGGCCTGCGCTGTCTGTAACGGTTGTCTGGCCTCAAACATTATACTCAAATGAGCACGCTATGCGCAGTATCACCGTAGAGAACTATCAAAAACAGAAGGAATACCCCGGAGTCGTTGCCGTGGTGGCCCAAGTGCTCGCCCGGCAACGATTCGTTGCTCCTGTAGACGTTTTTCTCGGTATGGGACTTCTGGGGACCGATGATCTGGCTAGGTGGAGGCGTGGTGCAGTTCAGTATCTGGAGCGCGTACTCCGATGCAACCTTTCGAGGGCCAGCGCGATTCTGCGGATTCTTCGATTTCACGCGCACGATCTTAACCTCGGCGCTTCGATATCAGCGTATACGCATCGCAATAGGGCATTACGCTTCTCCAAGACTGGCGCACGCCCCATTGAAGAAGCCTATGCGAGGCACTTCGTGGTGATCGGCAAAAAGAATCCTTTTGAGAACGCCGGGGGGACGTCCGAAGCCGGCACCCGAGTGTCGCCCGCAGAATGACGCTAAGGGGGGCCTCCAACAGCGCATCCGCCAAATCGAAATGGGGCTTCCTGCGCGCCGCCGGATTGACCTGAAACGTTGCAAGAATTATGGGAAAGAAGAGCAGATTGAAGAAAGAGAGACGGCTGCTGAATGCATCGGACGGAGTTTCCATGTGGGCCGATGCCGATGGCATCCACTCAATAGTTAAAGACGAAAAGCCGTCACCTGAAAGAGTAGAAGAAATGGAGCGGGCGTATCGGGAAAATATTAGAACCTCCCCAATCTGGAATGCAATGGTCAAGAAATATGGGAGAGAGAGGGCCGAAGAGTTACTCCTTGAATGTAAAATTGAAATTGATTGAGAAGATGGATTCAAGGGCTATGAGCGACTGCCTTGTCGGAGGTTGCACCATTAGAAAATTGCGAGAGGCCCTGCCGCCGGGAGAACGAGCTGACTTTGACGCAAGTGTTCCCTTCAAGATTAGGTAGTGCCAGCCGATCACATCCGGTCCACAGATGGCGGACAAGACGCGCCCCAGGTCCTGCAGTGCGAGCACTTTGAGGTCGCTCTGTCTGCACGGTTCCACCTCCTAACAACATCGAGACAATGAACCCCGTAACGATTTAAAGATTCTCGCTCGTTCGGAAAGCTCTCGGGGATAACTCCCCCACCCCCGTCCCTGGAGTCTGGCTGCCTTCCCGGAAGTCCCTCCCCCGTTTCACCGCACCCCCCGCCCCGGTCTCCCAATGAGTCCGGGGCTTTTTGTTTCAGCCCATGACGGGGCAGGCGGGATAATTGCAGGCCGAGCGACAATCCGCCATCCGCCATCCCAGAGTGTGTCCAGCCGGCCGGCCTGCCGCCCGATCTCCCCAACGGCCGGTCAAATTCGCCACATGTGGCACAGTTGCCGTTTTCGGGCGGGCCGCCTGTTACCGAGTGTGAGCGGCGGTGTTTCGGTGTTTCGGTGTTTCGGTGGGTCGGTGTTTCGGTGTTTCGGTGGGTCGGTGTTTCGGTGTTTCGGTGGGTCGGTGTTTCGGTGGGTCGGTGTTTCGGTGGGTCGGTGTTTCGGTGTTTCGGTGTTTCGGTGTTTCGGTGGGTCGGTGTTTCGGTGGGTCGGTGGGCCGGTGGGCGGGAGGACAGAGGTCAGGAGTCGGGAGTCAGGAGTCAGGAGTCGGGAGTCGGGAGTCAGAGGTCAGAGGTCAGAGGTCAGAGGTCAGGAGTTAGGAGGGCGGAGGTCAGTGGACGCGGTCTCTGTTTACGTCTGAGTGGCGTTCTGATGGAATCACACGGGCGCTGGCGGTATGCATACTGACCTGGAAGTGAGATGTGCCCGGCTCTGCTCGTAGCACCTGCGGCACCTTGTCGTCGGGGGGGGGGGCGGAGGTGGTTTTGGTGGCGATAGAATCAACGACCCATGTTTCTTGGTTAGTTCTTCCAAATCTTCCAATCCGGCTGGAATAGGCCTAGCGAAAAGGCTGGGGCGATTTGTCTCGACGGGAGGCGGAAAGTTATGGTACCATCGCACCACGTCACTTCCTCCTCTCCTTTTTCCCGATCTCCAATCTCCGCTTCCTCTTCCCCATGCGCACCAACGCTGAAAAGCAATTTCCTAGCAATAACTTCCTCTCCCTCCAGGACACTCGGCGTTTTGCCTTGTTGGAACTGCTGCAGTGGGTTAGGTATTCGTCCATGTATCTGCCCGCGTCATGCTTCACCCTGGCCATGTTGCTGTCATTGCCCTTGAACGCCCGCGAGTGGACCAATCAAGGTGGACAGAAGATCGAGGCTGATTACGTTTCCTGCGATGGCACCACCGTGGTCCTGAAGCGGGATGGCAAGGACATCAGTTACGCGATTGCCAAGCTCTCCGCCGCCGATCAGGCGTTCATCAAGGAGCAAATGGCCGCCAAGCCCGCTCCGGCAAAAGCGCTCACCGGCTGGATTCAGGATTTCGGTATTGCCAAACCCGCATTCGCGGAGGCCAAGCTCTACCTGGGCAACAGCAACGCCAAGGCCGTCTATCAGGCGTTCGCCAAAGGTGAATTTCCGCCGGATTGGACCACCAACAAGAAGGATGTCAAAGCCGAATTCGATTACGATGCCACCACCGCCAAAACCATCGTCTATGTCCCGGCCACCTATGACGGCACCAAGCCGTTCGGTGTCTATCTGCACGTCAGCCCGGGTGACGGCGGCGAAGACATGAAGGACTACGCACCTGTGATGGACCGGCTCAACCTCATCTACATCAGCCCCATGGGCACCTCCAACGACCAGCCCATGCTCCGCCGGATCAAGCTCGCCATAGACGCCCTCAGTGCGGTGCGCGCCCAATACAAGACCGATCCCAAGCGCATCGGCGTGGGCGGCTTTTCCGGTGGTGGTCACATCGCCATGCTCCTTCATGCGATGTTTCCCGATATCTTCATGGGCTCGGTGAGCCACGCCGCGCAAAGCTATTTGCCGCAACCCGGAAGCTGCGGCCACTTCCCCGGCTTGGAAGCCCGCGATTTCAAGTCCGGCGTCCTCAAAAAACACAAATGGTGTGTCATCTCCGGTGACAAGGATCAGAATTACGCCGAGATCCAGAAAACCTCCAAACTCTGGGAAGCCTACCGGATGAATTACAAGTTCTTCGACGTCCCGGGCATGGCCCATTCCAATGCCGAGCCCGACCGGCTGGAAGCCGCCCTCAAATGGATCGGCCTGTAACGGGTGCCGATCTCAGCTTCACCCCCACCACGGATGCGGGGTTGGGGGGGATTGAGAGGCGCGAATGGCAACGGGCGGCCACCCAACTTCCGCGAGAGTCCCACCCAGCCGGTTCCCTGCGCTATTTGTTGCGGATTATCGCGCATTCTCCTTGGCTGCGGGGCCTGGAAGTCTATTTTCCGGGTTGAGGAGCTCCGCCCATGGATCCAGCCGCAAACGCCCGGCCTTCTCTTTTTCAGCTTTTCAGCTTTTCAGTTTTGACTGCGTCTATGCGGGCTGCGGCTTCTCCGATCTGGCCAAGTTCGCTATTGCTCACACAGCGTTCAGTTTTTCAGCTTTTACCCCATCGCCCCTCATGCGCACCAACCCAGAAAGCAATTTCCTAGTAATCACCCTGACTTGACGCGCATGGGGCGAGGGGGGAAACCATGAGTAACCCTCCGGTGATAGGCGGCGTGGTTTTGTTCCGTATCCGTCACCAGCATGCCCTCAATCCGTATCCGTATGAAAAACCTCGCTTCCCGGCCCAACGCAAATGGCAGTGCCCATGCGATGGCGCAGCCGACGATAAAGATCCTTGGGGTTCTTGCCTTGGCGTTGGGATTCCCCGTGTCACTGCTTCTCGGCGCCCCCGTGCCGGAGCAGCCGGTGGCGTCCTTTCGCTGGGGTGGCGGCGCCAGCTCTAACATGGCCTCCGCCGCCCGCAACCTGCCGGCCGATCCGGGCAACACGGCGCCGTTGTGGGAAATCAAGACCGGCACGCACCAGTATTCCATCCCGACCGTTGACCGGGGCCGCATCCTGATCGCGGCGAATGATGCCGGCATCAAACGGGCGGGCTACGAAGCCACCAGCGGCGGCGGCGTGATGTGCGTGGCGCAAGCCACCGGCAACTTAATCTGGCAGCTGCCCATCCCGCGCTACATGGACGGAGTCAAAGCGCCCTATCACTTTGACCAGTGGAATTGCGGCGTCTGCTCCGGTCCCGTGGTGGATGGCAATCGGGTTTATGTCGTCGGCAGCCGCGGTGAAATCCTGTGTCTGGATCTGGATGGCCAGGCCAATGGCAATGACGGTCCGTGCCTGGACGAGCTTGCCTACATGGGCATCACCAACACCCCGGATGCCAAACTGGAGCCGACCGATGGCGACATCGTATGGAAATTCAATCTCATCCCGGAACTCGGGGTCATTCTGCACGACGTCTGTGGCAGCACCCTGCTGCTGGACGGTGACCTCCTCTACGCCTGCACCTCCAACGGCATCGACGACCGCCACGACCAAATCCCCAAGCCCGACGCGCCGAGTCTGATTGTGCTCGATAAGAATACCGGCCGACTGGTGGCCAAAGACGACGCGAAAATCGGCCGGCGCATGTTCCACTGCAACTGGTCCTCGCCGGTGGCTGGCAGCGTGAATGGCCGGACGCTGATCTACTTCGGTGGCGGCGACGGCATCCTCTACGCCTTCGATCCGCCGTCGCGTGGCCCGGATTCGGAAATTCAAATCCTCAAACAGGTCTGGACCTACGACTGCAATCCGCCCGATTTCCGGCAACGCGATGGCCAACCGATACCCTATTCCAAGGCCACCAAAAACCGCCCGGATGGTCCCAGCGAAATCATCGGCACGCCCGTATTTCACGCGGGGCGGATTTACGTCGCCATCGGCCAGAGTCCGATTCATGGCGTGGGGCGCGGCTGTTTTTCCTGCGTGGATGCCGCCACCGGCCAGAAGGTGTGGACTTCGGAACTCATCGATCGCACGACGGCGACCGCAGCCATCGCGGATGGACTCGTCTATCTTCCCGACTACACCGGCAATCTGCATTGTTTCGATGCCGACACCGGCCAGCGGTATTGGGTGCATCCATTGGAAGACAAGACCTGGTGCGCCTCGGCCTTCGTGGCGGACGGGAAAGTCTATGCCGGAACCGAGACCCGCAACCTGTGGGTGTTGCGGGCTGGCAAGGAATTACAGGTCCTCTCGCGCAGCCGGCTCAAGAGCATTCCGAGCACTCCCACCGCGGCCGACGGCGTGCTCTACCTGCCGCTGCAAAACCGCCTCCTCGCCGTGCCGGGCAAGCCGACGGAATGAGGTGCGCTTGAGAAAGGTGGCAGTGTCATCGCCGATGGTCGCCGCCGAGTCCGCGCTGCCTGCCGATAGCCCGAGCGGGCGGTTCGACACGACGGGCTTGCGGACCCGTCCACCTCGTGCGATAACGCGGCCTGACCGCATCCCACAGTTACTAGGGCTTAATCCATGGATCTGTCCCGTTGGACAAATCCCCACAGCGGGCGCAACCGGACCTTGGTCTCGGGGCACCTGCATGGAAGCGCGTGAAGTTCCGGTGCCGTATTTCCCATTGCATCTTTCGGCATTCCGGCTATCCTATCGGACATGTCCAAAATCATTCCCCTCATCAGTTCCGGTATCGCCGGTCCGCTCGGTGTCCTCCACCTACCCCGCCTCTGGCAGAAAACCTCGCTGGCCGCCGTCGGCAAGGACCACCCGGACTATCCGGCCTGCTCTCCAGGCTATGACACCATGGTCCTCGGCGGTCTCGGCATCGACGTCGACGCCTTCAAGAATTTCGTCACCGATGAAAATCCCACCTACCCGCAATGCGAGGCCTGGGTTCTCCAGCAATGCGGCGGCTCGCTGGATGCCCAGAAGGTCGCGGAACTCAACGCCTCCATCGCCGGCTACAACCACGAGGACGCTGTCCGCAAGTCCATCCTCGACGCCAATGGCATTCCCGACGAAGGCAAGATTCTCGACGCGATCAATCTCAACAACCTCGACGACTGGCTGAGCTTCCACAAGGAAGTGATTGAGGGCTGAACTTCACCATCGGTCACGCGCTGGCCAGTGATGCCGGGCAGTTGCAGGGATATCGCGGGTTCACGCGAACCGTCTACCCCAGGCAAGCGGGTGCTGGCTGGGATTGAAGGCGGTGCCAATTGGCCCGCCTGCCTTTCGCACATGGAAGGATGTCTTAAAACAAAACGGGCTGCGGTTGTGATCGACAGCGACAGCTCTGCGACGGATTCCTCTGGACTGCCCGTGCCAGCCGGCTATCCTTCGAAGGATATGAAACTCACCGTCATGGGCCAGATGAAACACAGCCGGGCATCCGTCATTTATTTGGCCGGGCTTCTGCTGCTCCCTAATGCGGCTCCGGGCGCGGAAGCGCAAGACGCCGCGGTCTTTCCCGCGCCGCGCCTGGTGACTGCCGAAACCCGTGACAACCCGCGGGCTCTGGCTGATTTGCGGAAATCCGGCAAGATCTTCTTCGAGGATGATTTCGAGTCCGACGCCTCGCTCAAAAACTACTTCGAGATCCGCGGCCTCAGGGAAGGCAATGCCAAGCGCACGAATGATGCGAAGCTCGCCCACACCGGCACGGGAGCGATGCAGCTCACCGCCGTGGCCAGGGACGGCAAGGAATCCGGAGCCGGTGCCACGGGTTGGCTCGGACCGGAGGGATACGACCGTGTTCATCTCCGCCTCTACATCAAGTATGCCGCCGACTACGACCAAGGCAACTTGAACCACACCGGCGGCAGTTTGGCGGCGGTGGCTGGCACCGACCGTTGGGCCGGCATGGGATCGGCGGGAATCCGCCCCCGCGGCGACGATCGCTTCAACAGTCGTTTCGAACCGTGGTGCGACTGGCGCAAGCTTCCTCCTCCCGGCTATCTTTTCCTCTACACCTACTGGATGGAAATGGCTCGGGACCGCGACGGTCACTACTGGGGCAACATGCTCGGGCCCGTCGATTCGGAGCGGGTGGTTCCCCGTCGCGGCCAATGGCATTGTCTCGAACACATGATCAAAGCCAACGACGTGGGCCAGTCCAACGGCGAACTTGCCGCGTGGATTGACGGCAAACTCTATATCCACTACCAAGGCATCCGCTGGCGCTCGTCGCCGGATGTCAGACTCAAACGCTTCGACCTCGGCGTCTATGTGCATGCCGCGGCGAAGAACAACACCGTTTGGTATGACGACGTCGCGCTCTCGACCGGCTACATCGGTCCCAAGGGCAAAGCGAGGGATTGAGCGCTTGAGCACTTGGCAGGTTTGACATTCCGCCGCCGCCGGTTTTGTGACATGCCGCATGGCAAATAAACAAGCACCCATCAAAGACAAGTATTCCAAAACCCAGATCCTCGACGCAATTGCCGCCGGCACAGGGCATGGACCGCCAGAGTGAGCCGGTGATCTGGGCGGCCTGCATCCAGACACTCCAAAGCCAGGGCATACTCGCGGCATTGCTGGCGGTTGACATGGGCATCACGCTCTATGCGGTCGCCGATGTTTTCAGCCGCAGATTCGCAGGCGAGGGCCGGAACCCCAGGCACACCCCGGGGAAGAGTCCCCGGAAACAGTAGCCTCCCTCAATCGTCCCCCTCCAGATCCATGTCCGGAATGTGGGTAAAGCTGATCCGCATCGGTGCGCTCTCCCGCGCCTCCTGGGCGGCCCCGAGATAGACCACGTTGCGGCCGTAGCGGGCGCGCAGTTGGTCCGACCTCTCCGACGCCCCGCGCCTGTCGAATCGAGGGATCCGCCGGCTTTCATTCCTCATCCCTCAGTCCCCAGGATCTTCGGCATGAACATCATCTCCGTTCAAAAGAAACGGGTCTCCCTCGGCATCCGATGCTACGCCCGCAAATCCAAAAGCTGGCACTACTGGACTAAGAAGGAAATCGCACTCCTCGGCAAGATGCCAGACGGTGATGTCGCCCTCAAAACCGGAATCAACAAAGCCTCCGTCGCTTGGAAACGCTGCAAACTCAAAATTCCACCCTTCACCAATAAGCGCCCGAAAAAGCTTCTCACCGCCTGGACCCGCAAGGAGATCGCCGTCCTTGGCAAAATGACCGACGCCGCAGCCGCAGCCGCCCTCGACCTTGCGCACTCGGCCGTTCGCCTGAAACGCATTTCCCTCGGTATCCCACCCTTCGGCCGCAAAGAATCCTGATCCCCTGTGACGGCGGCTTTCCACCGCCCTGCCCCCTTGGAAACCCGCCCCAGCCGGGTTGAATTCGCTTGCCAACTGTCAAGGCCACTCTCATCTCTATTCCCGTCAGCCAGCCCTTCGGCCTTGATCGGAAACAAGCCCGATAAGACGCCGCTCCAAAAGCCAGACCCGCAGCAGGTTTCAGATTTCGACCCATCTCCCCCTCTTCTCCCGGTCACCTAACCGCTCTTTAGCCCTCATGCGCACCAACCCCGGACAGTGGACAGAGATCAGGGGTCAGAGGGCGCAGTCAGAACGGCGGCGGTCAGAGGTCGGAGGACGGGGGGCGACGGCACTTGAAGCTTCCCCCGATTTTGGCACGATTTTTCTTGGCGTCGAGGCCTGGAAGGCTATTCTCCGGGTAGAAGAGATCCTTCCATGAATCCAGCCGCAAACGCCCGGTCTTCTCCTTTTTCAGCGTTTCGGTTTTCAGTTTTTCAGCTTTTACCCCATCGCCCCTCATGCGCACCAACCTGGAAAAGCAATTCCCTAGCAATACAAGACCTATCAGGGCAACAGCCTTGACGAACATGCCCGTGGCTACTCCGGCCAGCTCGCCGCCTATCGGGCCGCGCTGGAGGCTACCGGACATCCGGTGTCGTCCACTTGGATCCACTTGTGCACCCAAGGCAATCTGCCGCCCGTGGGCGATGGTCCAGGCAAATAAAAACCGGCTCACAAGACATTGGCCCGACAGCCAATATCTAAAAACCACTTGCGCTCCAAGCAAGCCACTTTCATATGACATTCAAAATCCCACACCGCCTTTACCTGACAATCAGCCTCACGCCAAAGAAACTCGCTCCATAGTTATTCCGGATCAATGGGCGGAAGACCCTAATGGGTTATATTGACAGGCCTAATAAAAATCCTAATCCATGAAACAAATTTAAGATATATTAGGGCATGTCGCAACCACCCTACGACGGGATCATTCATAGAATATATCGAGGCGTAATTGCCTTAATCCACGCCGCCCACAACCAAACACCATCATGAAAGTTATCGAAGTTCCCGGTGACAAAGCCATGCAGGAATTGACCCGGCTACTGGCCAAGAAAGCCGATACCGGTCTGCACCCGGTATGGTTCGGTGGAAACAGGGATATCACCTTCATCGCAGAGGGACGCTCGCAGGTGAAAAATCCCAAGACGTCGATCACCAGAAGCATGAAAATGAATATCGACGAAATGATCGCCGACTTCTACTCTCCTGACTCGAACGATGGTGAACCACGCGAAGAGGAGCCGGCCGAGGAAGCATGGGTGCTTGAGGAGGAAACCGGCGAGGACAGCGAGGTGACCGATGGAGACGACGAACTCGACCTGTATTGCAGCGGAAAACCACCACACACAGTCCACATCGGCTTGTTGGACATCGACGAGCCGTGGCAGATGTTTGCTCATCTTGGCTGGGGCGGAAGCGATAGCGACTTCCAATGTGCCCTCCACCGCCGCTGGCAGGAGGAATGGGGAGCGGAGGTGGTCGTTTTGCAGGAGAGCATTATCGAATGCCGGGTGTTGAGACCGCCGCAAACCCGCAAGGACGCAATGCGCCTGGCCCGCGAGCAGTATTTCTACTGCGGCGACATCGTCAGCCAAGGCACGGGTTCGGTTCTTGAACTTGCCTACACGCTGCTGGGCTTGAATCAGTGGTTTTTCTGGTGGGATTGAAAAACTGCCCGAATGACGAACTCCTCATGATCTTAAAACATCAGGAACAAAAAAATGAGTCGGCGTGAGAAACACAACAAAATCCAAGGAGCTCAGGCACGCGAGGAAGGTGGATATGTATTGCATGATTTCGAAGAATACCTTCCGAAACGCTGGATTGATCTAAAGCTTGCCAGGAGTTATCTCGATGACCCATTCGCAGTTGAAGAATGCGATGGAATCGATGACGACGCCGCAGAGGTACTCGCCACACATCCGGGGCCGCTTTGGCTTGAGGGACTGACCACGATTTCTGCTTCCGCCGCCGAAGCCCTGGCGAAGCATAAAGGCCGTCTTGATCTCGGTGGGCTGACCGAAATCCCGAATGCGGTCGCGCGGGCTCTTTCGAAACATCATGGTCATCTTATTCTGAGCAAGGTTTGCAAATTATCGGTCAAAGCCGCCGGCTCGCTGGCCATGCAGCAAGGATCGCTTTTTCTCGGCGGTTTGACCAAACTGTCCAAACCGGTTGCCCACGCCCTGTCCGAGCACCGAGGGAGCCTTAATCTTTACGGGCTGAAATCCCTACCGGACGAGATCGCCCAGGAGTTCTCCCGGCACACGGGGGATCTTGCGCTCGGGAGCGTTTCCAACTTGTCGGATACCGCTGCCAGATTTCTTGCCAATCAACAGGGATCACTTCACCTCGACGGATTGAAAACACTCTCGGATGCCGCCGCTGAATTCCTCTCAAGGCATCCGGCGGGTCTGTCTCTCAACGGC
Source organism: Akkermansiaceae bacterium (assembly GCA_021733795.1). Classification (GTDB taxonomy): domain Bacteria; phylum Verrucomicrobiota; class Verrucomicrobiia; order Verrucomicrobiales; family Akkermansiaceae; genus Luteolibacter. The sequence goes on from JAIPKB010000006.1 coordinate 15,894, forward strand.
CTGACCGAACTGTCGGACGCCTCCGCCGAGTGCTTCTCAAAGCATGACGGGGTTCTCAATCTTGAAGGCCTGAATTCGCTCACGCCTGCCGCAGCAGCAGCGCTTGCTAGGAAGAACGGAACCATCAACAAGCAAAAGCCTGCGGAATGGGTGGCGTCGCTACGGTCATAACCCGGCTTCGATGTTTTCGGCAATCGTGGACAAGGATGACCATGGCGGCTTCTGGGGAGGACAAAACCAGCCGAATAGGCGAAATGTACAACCGCACCCGTGACCTGTTCCGGCCGATGACAGCAACCACCATGAAATCCATTTTTATCCTTACGGGTGCCGGCATTTCGGCAGAGTCCGGCATTCAGGTTTTCCGCGGACCGGACGGGTTGTGGGAGGGCTATATGCTGGAATAGGTGGCTTGTCCCGAAGCATTTCAGCGAGACCGCTCAATGGTTTACCGGTTCTACAACATGCGGCGGTCGAAAATCCGGGACGCCGCGCCCAACGCCGCGCATTTCGCCCTGGCGAGACTGGAGCGCGATTTCCCCGGGACGGTGAGCTTGGCGACCCAGAACATTGACGACCTGCACGAGCGCGCCGGAAGCCGCCGGGTGATTCACATGCATGGGGAGGCGATGAAGGCCAGCTGCCTGAAATGCGCGGCCGTCTCGCCCTGTGAAGTCACTCTCGACGAGACAACCTTTTCTCCCGCTCTCCGAACCACTCTTTAGCCCCTCATGCGCACCAAGTCCGGCCGGAGAGCAGAGGTCAGGAGTCGGAGGTCAGGGGTCGGAAGGACGGAACTTCCTCCGATTCCCCCGATTTCCCCCCGATTTTCCTTGGCTTCGGGGCCTGGAAGGCTATTCTCCGGGTTGGAGAGATCGGCCCATGAATCCAGCCGCAAACGCCCGGTCTTCTCTTTTTCAGCTTTACCCAATCGCCGCTCATGCACACCAACCTGGAAAAGCAATTTCCTAGCAGTCGGCTCCGGAAAATCCGCCTGCCGCCCACGCAGGCATGTTGCTTGAGAACGAAAAGGGCGACTGCTTCCGCTACCCTCACTGGCAGGTGGTGGAGCGCGTCATCCGCGAACTCAACCCAGGCCACTTCAACAGCTACGCCTGCCTGTCGCTGCCCGGAAACACCCTCATCCAGTGCCTGCACGGTTTCAACGGCTACCACCTCGAATGGCGCATGACCGATCCCTCCGGCGACGACGCCCACTACCGCGCATGCTATCCCGGGGGAGCCCCAAGGCCTTCGAGCTCAAGAAGCACGACTTCGTCAGCAAGGGTGAATTCCGGGATCTGCTCCACCTTGAAGACGTCCTCGACGCCTTCCGCGCATTCCACCAGGACGAGGGGGGGCTCCCCGGCTTCCTCCAGTGGCGGCGTGTCGAAGTCCCGTAACCCACACCGTCATGATCCATCCCCTTGGTTCCTTCCCCCGCTTCGGCCATCAGGAAAGATGGGCCAGGGAGCGTCGCGTCCGTGCCATAGCCAATTCCATTCTGACGCGGCAGGCGAATGCGGAATACAACCTGCACAAGGAAATCGCCTTCCACGACCTTCTGCAGCGCCTCGCGCAGGGCATGCATGCACTCTCTGACAAGGGCGAGAGGCAGATCGCTGAGCTCACCGCCAGACTGGATGCCGTCCGTCGGCACCACGAGGCGGGCAGGCGGGTTTACTTCGGTAAACTGGCCGGGCTCCTGCTTGATTACTGCGAGGTCACCGGCTCACACCCCGAACTGCGGGAGATGAGCCGTGACCACCTCAAGCGGACGGTGGAGAACCTCGCCTTCATGCACATGCAGGGGAGCCCATCCTCCGGAATTTCTACAACCCATCCCAGTCAGAATGAAGCCGCTCCGTCCCATCCCCATGTCTTGACACCCGTGAAGACCGCTGTTCAAAATCTGATAGTCGGCATGGCAGGATATACATCTTCCATCAAGTCGATCGCGGACCTGCCGCCCGGCAAGCTGGTCGAATCTTTCCAGCGCGTGCGACCCAAGGTCACGCTTACGGCCGAGGAGGCGCGTCATGCGATTGGCAAGATGTTCCGGGGCGCGACACTCATGAAGTATGCTCTGGGGTGGAAACAACCGACGGTGGGTTCCGTGGGAAAATCCGCCCCGGTGCGCGGGCTGCAGTGGCGGCTGGTGATGGCCTACAGCGTATACGAGCAGATCGAGAACGCGGTCTTCGGGGAAGAATGTCATTCAAAGCCGCCGCGCAAGGACGCTCTATCCAGCATCCGCGTCCGGCAACGACTGCCGGGACCGGTGCTGAGCCAGCGGGAAATGGAGCGCATCGAGCGGCGCGAGGCCGCGGCCGACGAACTGTGCGAGTTTCTCGGTGTGCGGGAACCCCTGCGCAACCGCTTCACCGCATGGCTGCTGGGGCATCAGCTCGACGGCGAATGCGACACCGCCCGCAGCCTCTTCATCATCGCCCAACTCCGGCACTTGGCGGCTCACGGGGCCCTTTCCGCGGACCGCGCCGGCAAGCTCGGTCTCGCCCCTGGTTTCTCCGCAGTTCCTCCGGTTCTTCACGAAATGACCGGGGCGCTTCCACCAACACTGTTTCCCAACCAAAACTGAAAACCATGAGCAATGACACTGACTATCGTCTGGAATTCAGCCACGAATCAATCGACTACCTAATGGAGGTCCTGAATTACCTCAAGGCAAAGAAGGAACGCTGGGACAAGGCCCAGCAGGAGGGCAAGGATGCTTACGCTTTGATGGAAGAGTTGGGACTGGAAAAGCCAAACGAAGTGGTGTGCTGGGGGTTTGAGGTCATTGGTGTGACGGTCGGTTTGAGCGCAAGGGCGAATGAAAATGCCTCCAATCTTCCGATTTCGGGCAGCGAAGGAGAACTCGCAGACCTTCAGGAAAAGTTCCCGGAGTTGAACATCGGCGGAAACTACGAGAACGAATATACATGCGGGGTTATTCTCAGTTATGAGAAAGTCCCTGAACACAGCTTCGACGACGAGGATACAAGGCAGGAAGACGAGGAAGATTGGTTTGAATCTGATGAGGAATTGTCAGGAAAGAGGATTGATCTGGAACTAGCTCAGCGGTTTCTGGCCGACCCGGGGAGCATCACTGTTCAGAATTACACTAGAATCGATGACGATGCAGCCGAATCCCTCTCCAAGCATCAGGGGTATCTTGACCTCGTCAGCCTGACCGAGCTGTCCGACGCAGCAGCCGAATCCCTCTCCAAGCATCAGGGGGGGCTTGAGCTCGAAGGCTTGACCGAGCTGTCGGACGCAGCAGCCGAATCCCTCTTCAAGCATCAGGGGGCTCTTAACCTCGACGGCTTGATCGGGTTGTCGGATGCGGCAGCCGAATCCCTCTCCAAGCATCGGGATGATTTTTTTAGTCTTAGAAGATTGACCCAGCTGTCGGATGCGGCAGCCGAATCCCTCTCCAAGTTTCAGGGGGAACTCCACCTCCAAGGCTTGACCGGAATTTCGGATGCGGCTGCAGAATCCCTGTCCAAAATTCGAGGGTTTCTAGATCTTAACGGTCTCACCATACTATCGAATACCGCAGCCAGATCTTTATCGAAGCATCTAGGAGGGCTTTATCTTGGAGGTCTTACCGAGTTGTCAAATGACTGCGCAAAAGCCCTCTCTAAGCACCGGGGAGAACTGAGGTTGCCCGATGAAATTGATTTGTCGGATGCGGCTGCTGCTGCGCTCGCAACCAAGAAAGGAACTATCAATGAAAAAAATCCAGCAGAATGGGTGGCTTCCCTCAGACTCTACGAGGTGGATGCTGATCTAGAAGACGTGGACGATTCAGATGAATCTGATGAGGAATTGTCTGGAGGAAGGATTGATCTGGAACTCGCTCAGCGGTTTCTGGCTGACTCTGGTAGTATTGCTCTTCATTCTTGCACCGGGATCGATGACGACGCTGCCGAGGCTCTCTCGAAGGATGGCGACGCTTTTCTTGTGCTCAGCGACCTGACCGGCCTGACCGAGTTGTCGGATGCAGCAGCCGAATCCCTCTCCAAGCTGGAGGGGTGGCTACGACTCGACGGCTTGACCGAGCTCTCGGATGCGGCCGCAGAATCCCTCTCCAGGTTTCAGGATCGCCTTGACCTCAACGGCTTGACCGAGCTCTCGGATGCGGCAGCCGAATCCCTCTCCAAGCTTCAGGGGAGTCTTCAGCTCAACGGCTTAACCGAGCTGTCGGATGCGGCAATCGAATCCCTCTCCAAGCATGAATCCCTCTCCCATCGTCAGGGGTGGCTTGACCTCGACGGCTTGACCGAGTTGTCGGATGCGGGAGCCGAATCCCTCTCCAAGCATCGGGGTCCTCTTGGACTCAGAGGCCTGACTGAACTGTCGGATGCAGCAGCCGAGTCCCTCTTCATTAAGTATCAGGGCGATCTTTGCATCCCCAACCTGACCGGGCTTTCTGATACAGCAGCCGAGTCCCTCTCCCGGTCTTGTGGCGATCTTTGGCTCGACGGCTTGACCGAGCTTACGGACGCGGCCGCGGAATCGCTTTCCAAGCATCAGGGTAAGCATGCGATCTTCGACCATCAGGGTTGTCTTAGGCTCAACGGCTTGACCGAGCTTACGGATGCGGCAGCCGAATCCCTCTCCAAACACAAGGGGATTCTTGAGCTCAACGGCTTGACCGAGCTTAGGGATGCGGCCGCCGAATCCTTCTCCAAACTTAAAGGACACCTTTACCTCAGTGGCTTGAGCGAACTCTCGGATGCGGCCGCCGAATCCTTGTCCAAGCATCAGGGGTCGCTTGGCCTCAACGGCCTGACCGAACTGTCGGATGCTGCAGCCGAATCCCTCTCCAAGCATCAGGGATGCCTGTATCTACCCGATGCAATGCATCTCTCGGATGAGGCGGAGGCATTGCTCGATGCCCAGTCCGAGCTGTCGGATGCTGAAACCAAAAAATATGGGTTTTTTCCTGAGCTCCGCGGCCTGACCAAACTGTCGGATACGGAAGCCGAAGCCCTCTCCAGCCATAAGGGGAGCCTTTATCTGACTGATCTGACGGAACTGTCGGATTCGGTAGCCGAGTCCCTTTCCAAGCATCATGGGGGTCTTGAGCTCAATGGACTAACTGAGCTATCGGATTCGGTAGCCGAGTCCCTTTCCAAGCATCATGGGGGTCTTGAGCTCAACGGCCTGACTGAACTCTCGAATACCGCCGCAGAATCCCTTTCCAAGGTTCAGGGGGATCTTGAGCTCAACGGTCTGACCGAACTCTCGAATATCGCTGCGGAATCCCTCTCCAAGCATCATGGGAGGCTTGGGCTCAACGGCCTGACCGAACTCTCGAATATCGCTGCGGAATCCCTCTCCAAGCATCATGGGAGGCTTGATCTCGAAGGCTTGACCGAGTTGTCGGATGCGGCCGTCAAATCTCTCTTAAAGTATTGGGGGCGAATCTCGCTCAACGGACTGACCGGGCTGTCGGATTCGGCAGCCGAATTTCTCTCTAATCATCAGGGTAGTCTTGATCTCAGCGCGCTCGCCATGCTATCGAACGCGGGAGCCGAATCCCTGTCCAAGCATCAAGGCACTCTTTATCTCAGCGGCTTGACTGCGTTGTCGGATGAGGCAGCAGAATCCCTGTCCAAGCATCAGGGCGATCTTTATCTCAGCGGCTTGACTGCGTTGTCGGATGCAGCAGCAGAATCCCTCTCCAAGTTTCAGGGAAGTCTAGAGCTGAATGGCCTGTCCGAGCTGTCTGATGCCGTAGCCGAATCCCTCTCCGAGCATCAGGGGTATCTAGGGCTTGTGGCTTTGACTGAACTGTCGAACGCAGCAGCAGAAGCTCTCTCTCGGCATGTGTGTCTTGGGTTAGACGGTGTGACCGAACTCTCGAATACGGCAGCCGAATCCTTCTCCAAGCATAGGGGCCAGCTTTGGCTCAGTGGCCTGACCGAGCTATCTGATGCGGCAGCAGAATCCCTGTCCAAGCATCAAGGCGATCTTTATCTCGGCGGCTTGACTACGTTGTCGGATGAGGCAGCAGAATCCCTGTCCAAGCATCGGGGCGATCTCATTCTCAGCGGCTTGACTGCGTTGTCGGATGAGGCAGCAGAATCCCTGTCCAAGCACCGCAACAATCTCTATCTCTACGGCCTGACCGCGTTGCCGGATGTCGCGGCCGAATCCCTCTCCAAGCATCAGGGCGATCTGCATCTCAACGACTCGATTAATATTTCATGTGATGCCGCTGAGTTGCTCGCCAATAAGGAAGGGCCAATTAACGATCAAGATCCCGAGGATTGGGTGGCTTGGTGGCAGCTACAATGAAAATCAGAGCCGGACCGCCAAAACGGAGCCAGGGGCATAATTAGGTTGAGGTGGTGTTCGGGTTACTGCGGCACGACCGGCCCGGTCTTCGTCTATAATGCGGGATTCGAAAACGGAGTCATGCGGGGGCTTGCCGAGCGCTTCCCTCGCCTCAGCCCGGACTTGCTGACCATCGTCGATCGGGTCGTCGACCTCCTGCCGATCGCGCGAAACCGTTACTACCACCCCGACCAACACGGCAGTTGGAGCATCAAGGCCGTCCTCCCTGCGGTCTGCCCGGATCTCGCCTATGACTCGCTCGACGGAGTGCAGCACGGCCAGGCAGCTCAAGGAGCCTTCCTCGAAGCCATGACTTCCGGAACCACTCCGGAACGCAAGACCGAGATCGAACGGCAACTCCTCGCTTATTGTAAGCTAGACACCCTGGCCATGGTCCGGTTGTGGAGGTTCTTCAGCGGGCGGAATGACGGGCACTGAGCGCAATGGCTCCGTCGAGGAATCCATTGGCCATGCCAAACAGATTGTTTGCGATTGCCTTCCCACCACCTCGACCCTACGGCTCAAGCACGTAATCGATCAGCATATTGCTCAGCCAATGGTCCATCAGCACATCCACAGCCACAATCTGGTAGATTGCCACAATGCACCAGAAGACGATCAGGTAGGAAACCTTCGAGCACTTGTGCCGCTGTTGCCTTTGGGCCAGGAACGCCCCCGGCCAGCCGCCGAGCAGTTCGGCCAGGTGCAGCGAGTTCTCAGCGATACGCCATCTACCGGCAAGAGCCTGTTGTTTGTCGTGCGCATACATCCAGAAGGTGAGCACCGAAATCATCACCATGGATCCCGGCGCCACCCACAGCGGAAACGGCAACATGAGCATCGCCAGCCCGGGCAGCAGCAACAGGCCGACCAGCAACACCCAGGCTCCCAATCCCACGCGCCCGCCTGATTTCACAAAAGTCACCTGCGTGGCACAGTTCCTGCCTTTCGGATCGACCCCCAGAATAAACGTGACTTCCTCCCCCAACTGCGGTCTGCGCTCCGCTCGGTTGAATTCCTTGATGTGCAGAAACCACAGCTTGCCACCCGACTTCACCCAGCCGTAGCCCTTGGCATCCTCCCATTGCGAAATCGTCCCCACCCGCCTTGTCGGGGTCTGGATTGGTTCAAATTGAATCTCTGCCGACATGCTGACCTTTTCTAGCTCTCTTGACCACCTGATCAAGCCGCAAGTTCTCCACCCCCGCCACACATAGCCTCAATCCCCCGTTGGGCCGGAAAAATTGCCCACCGGTCTACATCCCATCGGAAACACCCCCGGATTTGATTGACGAACTGCGCTGACCCGGGCAGTGACGCCAGATGAAATCGCCCAGATCCTACGTCAGTCTCAGCACCGTGGGCTCGGGGATGCGGGCAAATTCCACCACCTTTTGGGTCTCACCCTCGCTCACAGGCACAAAATCGTTGTGGCCAACTCGCCGCGGATCTGACGAAACGCCCCGCCACGGTGGGCTGCATCGTCCTGCGGCCCACGCACGGCGAGCAGGCATCGGTCGGGCCGGTAATCCGATGGTCGCCAAATCGTAGGTGGACACGAGGTGGAATGACGAATGGCGAACGGCCGGAAATTAGCTTTCCCCTTTCACCATTAGATTTCTGACAATCTCAAAAGCTAGTCCCCTGGAGATCTTTTGCGGAATCTCCGCATGGGACGGGTAGTCTTCAAGAGGCACCGCTTCAACCGTGAGCGCGGTGGGATTGGCCGTGAAGGTCCTGCCGATTTCCGCCAAACGGCCGACATTGATGACCCCAATACGCTCCAAGGTGCGCTCAGGCGGCTTTTCCACCCGTTGACGGAACAGATCCCAAGTGTCTTCCAGAGGACAAATGGACAGGCGGCTGACAGATGTGCCGACCCCTTTGAAGAGGCTAGCGGACATTTCGCCGGTGGCCGGGTCGAATTGATCGGAGCAAATCGCTCGCGCTATGTCCTCCGATAAATCGATTGGCATTGGATCATCGGGTAGTGAAGCGGTCGGCGATGATCTCGCCAATAAGACTGTTCTGGTGGATTTCCTCAATCCCGCTGCCCTCAATGAATATCTCGAATTCGGACGGGCCGAATTCCATTTGGACAGACCGGCCTTCCGGATCGCGCCATGCCAGCTCGAAATGGCCGTCGCCGGTCAGGAACAAACTGGGTTTTGATGCGGGAGGAAATTCCAAGTATTCGAGAGCTTTGAACAATGCATCTTGGGATTTTGGTGAGACAGGGGCCTGCCCCTCGTCACCCCACCTGCCGGAAAAGCACTGGCGGAAATACTGCCAGCGTCCCCAGCCGTTGATGCCCAGCTTGCGCGCGATCAGAGCCTCCCGGGCGGAATCACCAGGTGCGACGATCCGATGGCGCGGCTTGGAGGAATCCTCCGTGCGGGAGGACAGCCACAGAGCCGTTTGGTAGGGCAAGACGGAATCGCAGAAGCTCATAGTCACCGAGGGATTAGTCGTATATCGGAGCGAGACTGTCCAGAAAATCCGTCTTGAGGAGCCCGAAAAAAATTTCCTTGTTGCAGCGGTGGGCCTCCCCAAAGCGCAAGGCGGCATCGCCGAACACGTCGAATCCAGAGGCTTCCAGCCACACGTCGAGGTCGAGAATGCTGCCGCTGGCGATTTCATTCCCCCGCGTCACCATCGCTCCGTTGTTCAGGATCAGCCGGGCGGTGAGATCACCGCGCCGGAACACTGTCGCAAAGTTCATTTCCACCCCTGAAACACTTTGTTCGTTGGAGCGAATATCGAGCACCAGGTTGGAGAAAATGTCTCCTTCGAAAAAGTCGATATACCGCATTCCAAGGCGTTCCCCCTCGTGGATGATGCCCGCCGGCTTGAGCCGTTCGAGCAACCAAGTGAGCTCATCTTGAATCCTCTCCCAGCCAGGATAGTCGCCAATAGTGAGCAGCGACACCACGCGCGGACCGAATTGGATGACAAACCCTTCGCCGATGAACCGCATCCGTGGGGAGTAGGTCAGCGCGGGATCCTTCCGGAAAAACTCTTCGGGCATGTTCGAAATGGGGAGCTTCTCGGACCGGGGATAACGCTCCTTGATCTGGGTGTAGAGTAGGCCGGGCAAAAGCGCCCAGTCCTCACCCGTCACGAACCGGATTTCCATCACCGCTTCGAGAATCGGGCAGGGCGTGATGCGTGATGGTAGTCTGCCTAGCTTGGGAATGGGGAAGTCCATGGAGTGGGAACGATAAATGACAAATTCAAAATGACAAACGAAGAGTTTCTAATTTGACTCGTAGGAAATCTCGATCAGGTGCTTGGCCTTTTCGATGTCGGCCTTTGTGCTGAGGGTGAGTTCGAGGTTGCCGGTGCCAAAGTGATTGATAGCGGTGACATTTCGGGAGAACCCGGTCTCTACAACGGAATCGGGATCGGGATGCTTGACGAATACGAGCAACTTCCTGGACTTAGTGTGGACTTCCACACAGGCAAAATTCTTCAGGCGGCGAAATGCGAAGTAGAGCTTGAGAGTCTTCATCTCCACGTCGTCGCCCATTTCAAGAATCATCGACTTGAGCGTGTCGAACCGATCAGACAATTCCGTGTCCGCTTGTTCGAGGTATTCGGAAACGGTCTTGTAACTGCCGGCTTTGGGAGCCACGCCACCACCGGTGCCAGAGCCCGTGCCGCCACCATTGCCCGGCGTCGGGGCAGTGGTGCGGTTGATGAGATCCAGGGCGAGGAGGTCGTCGCCATACCTGGCGTAGCGGATGAGCTCGATGTTGCGCTGCATCTGGCCGACGGCGTGGAGGTCGTATTTGGAGAAGTCGCCGGCTATGCAGAGCAGGCGCGGGCTGGTCCAGTCGATGTTCGTGGCCTTGTCGGCTCCGATCTTCTTGGTGACGAGAAGCTCGAAATCGCCGCGGTGGTCGAGAAGCCAGTCGAGGTAGAAGAGCCCTTGGTTGATGACGTTCGCGTTGGTCGCCTTCTTGTACTCGATGATCACGGGCGCGCCATTCTCGTCTATGCCAAGGGTGTCCATGCGCCCGGCGGTTTTCGGGCCGGTCGAGAATTCGGAAGCGAGAAAGGTGATCCCGAGGAAGGTATCGAGGTGTTTCTCGATGAGGCTTTGGAGGGATTTCTCCAGCGCCATCGAGGAAACGGTTAGCTCGGTGACGTGATCGGCTGAGAGTTTGAAGAGTTTGAGGTCGGGCATGGCGAGGAATGGTGAATGTAGAATTCAGAATGACGAATGGAAGAGTGGGGTTGAGTCGTTGGCAGGAAGTTTTCTTGGGCTCAGCGTGCTCTACTGTTGATCTGGGCTCTTCTGGCCGCGAGCACCTCAATGTTACCTCGGTCTGTATCGCTGAATAGCGCCTCGGCATCTGCAAAAGTCAGCCCGGGAACGCACTTGTATCCCGGCTGCTTCTCCGCCCACTTCCGCAGCTCGGCGCTGGTGAAATCCACGCCATAGCTGGCGTAAATGGTGTTGATTTCGTTTCGAACACGCGTCGCATCCCATGTTGCGACCAGTTCGGGCCTCAATGGCGCAGACCCGGGTAACGCCCTCTCAGGCTGATTGCCACCCAAGAGCAAGTCCCTCCGGGCGGCGAGCGCCTCGATATCGTGGCGCTCTTCCACGGAGAACCTCTCTTCCGCTTGCTCGAACGTGAGTCCGGGAACGGGTTGATACCAGGGTTGTTTCTCCGCCCAATCCTGAAGTTCCTTTTTGGGGAAAACAACTCCATGACGAGCGTAGATCGTGTTGATCTCGGCTCGCACCCTTGCCTCGTCCCAACTCTCGATTTCTTCTGGTTTCAAATTGCCAGACATTGCAGATGGTGGCTCTTGATCCACAGGCAAAGCCTTGAGAACGATTGGCGAACCGGAGACGACGTCCATCTCAATGTCCGGACTCACCCCGCGCCCGGCCAGAGGGGATTCGTCAACCGGCAGCGCGGCATGTCCTTCCTCGATCTGTATTCGGTTCCAACGTTCAACCAGGCGAGTGACGTTGGTCTTCACGATATAACCGAATTCCTCGTCTGCGTCCTTGATGGTTTTCCCCGGAACCGCCCTATACCATGGTTGCTGCGCTGCCCAGTTTTGAGCTTCCGCACTCTCGAAAACCGCTCCATGGCGGGCATAAATGTTGAGAATGATGTCCTCGACCTCGCCCGCATTCAGCTTTGATATCGTGAAAGGCGCGATGGGCATTTCATACGCTGTATTCCGAATCTTTTCCAAGGCAGAGGCATCGAGGCCGGATCTGGAGGCAGATTCCGGCAAGGAATGCCCTAGGTCCCATGTTTCTTCGGCCATTCTCTCATTTTGGGCGGAGAGAGCCTCCTGCTGCGCGATCCTCTCTCGATGGGAAATGGCTTCCGCCGCCCCATATTCCTTCCCTTTCTGAACAGCGGTGATCATGAGAGAGGACCAGACAAATGCCCCCAAGAATTGAATCAACTTGCTTCGCTTTTGAAGAGGTCGCCTTGTGACGGGTGAATCCACGTTGTCCATGTCCACTGTTGCGGGCATCGGGCTATAGACGCTGGCGGGGTAGCGGGAGAAGGCCATGGCAAACAGCACTCCTGCGCCGGCACATAATGCGAGCACGAAGAAATCGATCCAAATGTTGATAGGTGCTCCAGCTTTTGTCTTTGAGTAGAGAAAAGTCGCGCCGATCATCCACCCGAAAAGCGCCATCCACATCCGGGAACACTTCTTCAGGACATCATTGAGTTCATGCCATTGCATGAATGCCTTGTATTCGAGCTCTCCCAGCTCGCGTTCGAGTCGGTCAAGCATTTGACGGGCCTTGCTCAAGTCCTGGGTGAGTTTCTTGTTTTCGCTGTTTCTCAGGTCAAGACTGCCGTCCTTAGTTCTCAATAGACCCGGACGCTCTGAACGCTCGGTAGCAACATCCACGAATTCCCTCAGAGCGATGCAGTCCGGATGAATCTGCTTGAACCGTTGACGTTCGGCTTCCGTGAGCCATGCGACCTGCCCCCCGGCGGGAAGATCCTTACGGAGTTTGCGCGAGATCCATGCGTTTTTCACCAAGGCCCCAAGCAAATACAACGGCAACAGGGCGGCTGCGATCACCGCTGCCACCAGCGCCAAACCAATAATGAGTCCGATCCCTTGTCCGATCTGATCAGCCTTCTTTCTTGCCATGGTTTTTTCCGAGTAATTTATTGATTCGTGCGCTCCTGAGATCATCGCGGGAAGGCGGGACTTTATCAGATGGAGATTGAGCCGAATGCCGGATGTTTTTTGTCAGGAAAAGACCGGTCCCCGTCATTCCCACGGTTCCCCGGACATTGGACTTTCCCAACGTGATCCGGAATCCCTGCCTGCCGATGCTCAGGGAGATGCCCCATTTGAATACGTTCAGCCAGAGCATGCCCGGAATGATCGGGAAACGCCGGTAGAACCGGACCAGTGGGAGTTTGGGAAGGCGGAGCGCCATTGGTTCAATGGGCTTGGTTGGAAATCTCATCCGCGGCGGCGATCAAAGCGTTGACCCATTTCGTTACCGCATCCTGAAGATCGATCTGGGTGACGTGAATATCCCATGATTCCAAGAGGTGGCGGCCGTCGCATGGTCGGATTCTCGACGAGCACTCCCGCATGGGTGCGGTGCTGACCAAAGCCCGGGCAAATTCCTGCGACTTCTGATCCCTATCAAAGACAGTGAGTTTCCAATCAGTGAGAGAGTGGGCGAGATCCAAAACAATGCGATGTCCCTGAATCGAGAAATCCACGGCAAACACAATCCGCTGCCAAACCCAGACTTTTGTCACGCATCCGTGCTTTTCGAGTTCGTTCTTGAGATTCTCTTCCAGGGCGTAGTTGTAGCCATCAAGCCGGTTGAGCAGAGTCTGGCGTTCTGCCACGAGTTGCTCGATCGTCTCGTTGTGCTTCAGGAAAAAATCCGTGAATTCCCTGTTGGTTTGGCTCTCTCCGGCGAGGCGGGACGTGGTTTCCATAAAATCGATGAGGTAAGTGACCCATTTGGGATTCGCTGAGGGGAGATAGATTCCGAGCGAACTCCGAACGTGGCTCCAAAGTTGTGGGTAGGAAAAACGTAGAAACCCACCCGGCAGTGGTGGTTTCCACAATGGTGCGTGCAGACCAAGCACCGCTTTAACGGTAACCAACTTGTCTTTACCGAGGGCATCGATGACGCGCCCGTAATTCTCAAAGTCGTTTGCTTCCCAGTGATAGATCTTGTTTTCGATACCTATCACAAAAACATCGCCATCGATCACTAGATCGATTCTCTTGCCGTCTTCAGCGGGATATTCCCTTTCGATCGAAATTATTTCCGAAACATCAACGCCTTTGTGCCCGGCCATTTCCAGGAACGCAGTGACCAGAAGGCCCTTCAATCCGTGTTCCTCCTTGGGATCGAAGTAGAACGCGAGTATGTTGCTCGCCACGTTCTCGTAGTGCGCTTGCCCCGAGATCTCCATGAAAGTCCTTGCCTTCGCTTCGCGGGGAAGGGATTGGAAATCGAGCAACAGATTTAGGTAGTCGTTCATACCGTGGCGGATCGCTTCCGACGGGTTTTAGTTGCTGATGGTAATGACTCGGCCAACTTCAATCTTTCCAACAATTTACTCGCCGGTTCGTCGTTGGGGTCTTGGGGGACGAGTTCGCCGCGGAAGGCTTTGGCGAGGGTGGCGGGGGTGAGGCGCTCGACGGTCTTTTGCGCGGTGGCGAGGCGGGCTTCGATCCGGTCGGCGAAGGCGAACAGGTCTTCGACCCGGCGGACGATTTCTTGTTGTTCGGGGCTGAGATTATCCGGGCGGCGGAGATCACAGAACCAAATGCCGCTGCGGGTGTCCAACTGACGGAGGTAGGGCCGGCCGTTGGTGGAAAAGGCGAAGGGCAGGCGGAACTCGCCCTTGGCCCCCCAGTTGTCGGGGTGGACCAGGGTTTCCCCGGAAGGCCCGAAGCCCCGGTTGTATCGCTTGGCCTGCTGGAGGGCGGCAGAGACATCGACGTGCTTCCGCTTCGCCTCGACGGGTGCCATTGGCGTAAGACCGACGAAAAGGACGTAATCGGCAGGCCCCCTGGTGGTCGGCCATTCGGCAATCGCCATGTTCTTGCCCTTCTCGGGCCGGGTGCCCTTGGAATAGCGGAGTTTTACGGAATCGGCCATCCAGCCCGCCTGGCGGAGTTGCACGTCGATGAGGAGGCGGGTTTCGGCTTCATCAAGGTGGACGTGGGAAGCGGCGGCGGTGGAGGCCTTGACGATGGACGCAACCGCTTTCGGAGTCTGGGTGGCGGCCTTGGCCTGTTTCGCGGTGAGGCGGTTCTGAAGGGCCAGTTTTTCCGCCTCGACTTCGGCGGCCATGGTTTCCCAGAAGGATTGGTCGTCCTTGGCAGCCTTGAGCTGCGCTTCCAAGGCATCGAGTTGCTGGGTTTTCTCGTGATGAGCGGCCTGGTGGTCGGCCAGTGCCTTGGAGAGGGTCGCCAATTCGGTGCGGAGATCCTCGGTCTCGTTCTCCGGTGGTTGGGGCGGAATGAAAGGGCCGGATTTGAAATTTGGCTCCTTGAACGTGCGGTGGAACCAAACGCCGAGCTGCCAAGTGATCTTGAGCGTTGCCAGGGCGATGCGGTGGTCTCCGGTGAGGGAGTGATTGGCCGCATTGCCGGTGCGGCGGACCTCGCCGAAGAGTTGGTGGATCTCGTAGGGAAGGATCCCGTGATCGCGGAGGCGGCTCAGGAGTTCGTATTGCCCGTCATCCGGCCGATCCAGAATCCCGACGCTTGAGGCCACGAGCTGGGCGAGGAGTTCGGCGAGCTGCCGCAGTTTCAGCAGGCAGGTGTTGGGATCGTCGGCAAAATACCGCTCCGCCAGCATTCCGAGGCGCAAAAGTTGCTCATCGTGCGATTGCAGATGGGCAAAATTGCTGCGCAGAGGCGGGCGTGGGTTCATATGGGAGTCGCGAAGACTCTAACGTCTGCATGTCGGAAGGGAAGCGCTAAAAACGCCATCCGTCAAATAACTTGGCGAGGAAGCCGATTCTTCACTGCCGTCCATACTTGAACCTAGGCACGGTCCGTGTTCCCTTGCCGCTGGGAGGTCTTTTGCCCCGGCGCGGGTGCCTGAGCCACAATCGGAACTCCCGCTCCTTCCGGCCGGCCTGCCGGGCCTCGGTGACTTAGTGCCCTCGCTCCCGCTGATTCTATGGCAGTAACCTGTGCCGCGATCCGTTCCAGTCTACCGCCTCCTACACTACCCGGGAGTCAAACCTTGACCGTGGTTGGACCCGCGTGATCACCGCCTGCGGCACGGCGGAATTGAGAGACCTTGATCAACCGGGATCATTGTTACCGGAAGAAAATGCACCGGAAATGCACCGCTCCAAGATTTGCCCCCTAAAAAAAAGGGAGCCTTTTGGCTCCCTAAGTCGTTGTTTTTGATGCTGGTACTCCGGGAGGGATTCGAACCCACGACCAATTGATTAAGAGAGTATCGTTTTTCTGTTACAGTTTGCATAATTCGACACATTATGGCCGATACTGGCCGCAACTTGCCATCAGTATTTTGCACCATTTTGGCCAACTGGAACCGCGGTGGCAATCTGGTTGTCGCCATTTGTCGCCACCATTTCAGTTAGACGGCAGTTGACACGGCCAACACCGGCATGGACCAGCCAACTGACCCGCCGCGCACCGAACCAACCGCCGACCCGCTACTCACCGAAAAAGACGCCTGCACCTACCTGAAGGTGAGCAAACGCAACCTCTACTGCTGGCGCATGGCCGGACTGATCCCGTATTTCAAGATCGGCCGGGCGGTGCGGTTCCGGAAGTCGGAGGTGGATGCGGCGCTGGAGCGGATGCGGATGGGATAGCATTACCTCGTACGTTGATAGAATAAACGAGGAGTCATCACCCAGTTGTGGCAGCCATGAGTGTGGCTGTGAACTTATGGTGCACACTCAGCTTAAAGATACCCCTTTATCCCAAAGCTCACGGAGTGCTTCTTCTATGACGGCAGCAGATAAACCCACGCCCTTTTCGAGGCCTCGGATCTGAATCATACGGGTAATCTGGGTGTCCAGGTCTTCCTTTCGGCGCATCAAGATACGGTGCTGGTCGCGGGGATGGCTGTACCAAGGAATCAGGCCAAAAGAATAGGGAGTCTTTTCGTTGATCTCTTCTATGAGCAGTTGGAGGACGGCTTTGGAGTTTTGTTCATAGTCCAGCGTCTCGAAGCCGATCTGATCGCGGGCTGCGCTTTCAACGCATGGTGTCATGCCCATGTCAATTTCGTTATCATGCAGGTTCCAGATCCAGTTCAGGATCTTGGCAGCATTTGCAGACAAGCTGTAGGTCTCTGCCGGATCCCTGCGATTTCGTGCCTCTAGGATCGATCCTTTGACCAGCTCCCAAGTCCAACCATTCTCAAGCGTGGCCCCAAGCAACCATCCAGTGCCAGCTTCATCCTCCAAGGTGGCGGCAGGACGTAACCCACGGGCCAATCGTAGATCACCGAGAAATTCCTTCAGCTCGTATGGCGTCAGACGAGCATCGGTTGCCACTGCGGGCAGTGCGTGCACCAATTCAGCCCTACTGTGAATCTCAAACAGGATACACGACTGCACGTTACTGTCGAAATCTCTATTGAGGACAAGGTCCTCGATCATCTGGATGTAGGCCCGTGAGGCGTCTTTGTCTCTCTTTTTCATGCGGTATGGAAAGACGGGGTTATCGAGGACTCTTTTGCTCGCCTGATTCTCCTTCTCTTCATCCACGAGCGTGAGCTTGAGATTGGCGGGCCAACCTCCGTTCTTTTCCATTTTGACCTGGTGGGGAGTTTTGAGGCAGATCTCCTTCACGTAGCTTCCAACGCGCGAGTAGCTTCCGGCCCCTCGCAAAAACGCCTGCGATCCAATGCGGTTTTCCGGAACAAAGTCGCCTGTGTTCTTGGCGCCCTGGATCCATTTCAGCACTTTCAGGGCGTTGTCGGTGAGGTGCCATGGGTTTTCACTTTCAAATCCAACCCATGCGTCTTTAATTACCTCGTCCCACTCGTGACCTTCCCTGAGGACGATCCAGAGAGTGTCCGACACGGTATGGCCGAAATGATCCCTGCTCTCGGCTCTGAATTGTATCTCAAACGACTCCCTAGACGCTCTCGTGGCGGCAGAATCCAGCATTTGCCTCGCCCTGCGATCATTGGCCCGGGTTTCGGAGAACAGCCTTCTCAACTCCTCATGGGGCGTCACCTCCTGACTCCCTGTCCAGAACGGAATGAAAGAGGTTTGGCGGATGTTCTCCAGACAAGCCTCAATCACCGATTCCACCATTTCTTCGGCGTTCACACTACTCTATAACATGGGGAATGCGATCTGCAACTTCAAGGAGCGGGCTTTAGGCGGCCTGGGCTTGTGGACGGTGATGTCAGCGGGTGTGACACCGGCGGAGAAGCCTCCCGGGTTCAGTACACCCTAATCGGCCGCGCCGTCAGGTTCCGGAAATCCGAGGTGGACGCAGCGCTGGAGCGGATGAGGATGGCCGCGATTTGATCAGTTGCCAAATGAGCCCCAAAGGTGGTATGGCGGGCTCCTTACCCGGTCTCGGCATACACCGAATCCCCCTGATCGGGATACTTCTCCAGCACATGCTGGAAAAGAGCACCGCACTTGGTTTCGAAAAGCTCGGTGGTGTATTTCTCCGGCAGTCCGGAATCCAGCATTTTCTCGATTTCCACCCGCACCGCGGCGCGGGTCGTGCGTTTCGTCCGCCAGGCGAGCACCAGCTTCTCGGTCTTCAGCTTTGCCAGTAGATCCTTGCAGACCTTCTTGATTGCCTCGGACTCCTGCGGCGTGAGATCCGGACCAGGGCGGGTGAGAATATCGAACACTGCCAACTCTTCCTCGCTGATGTTCTCTCGCACGTGGCGCTCTTCTTCTTCGCTGAGCGCCTTCGTAAAGGTCACCAGCTCCGCAAACAACTCCTCGATGCTCAACGCCCCGCTATTATAAGCCTCGATCATCTTCTGGAAGCGGTCAAGGAAATCGTAGCGGCTCGCGTTGAGGCGGATCAGATTGTCCAGCTTCCGCTCGATCAAGGCGCGGAGTCGCTGCGCTTCGATGTTCTTGTTCGGCGTCTTGGCAAATTTTTTCTCCAAGACGTCGAAGTCGATCTTGCTCAGATCAATCGTCTTCGCTTCCGCTCCGGGTTTCTTCTGGGCTTCTGTGACGATGGATTGGTCCAGCACTTCGGAAATCTTCCCCATCACCTCCGTGATATTCACCGCATCCTTCTGAGCCCGCACGGCCTCCGCCAGTTCCGCGATCAACTGCGCGGTTGGAGCGAGTTCGGGAATGATCGGATCCGGCATCACCGCTTTGTAAAGCCTTGCCACGTCATTCGCCTGACCGAGGAACGAATCCCTCACCTCATCCGTCCGCAGCAACTGGTTTACCGCCGGGATGAAGCATTTGGAAACCTTGAGAACCGCGATCAGATCCACATTCTGCTTCCGGCAGAATTCCATCACCTGTTCCAGCGCGATCTTCAGGGCCGCCACCAGTTCCGTCTTGTCCTTCACCGGCATCTCGCCGCCACCGGTGCCTGCGCCGTAGATCGCCAGCGCCTTCTCCAGCTCCTGGAACACATTCGCGTAATCCACGATCAGGCCGTTCACCTTGTCGCCATACACCCGGTTGGCGCGGGCGATGGTTTGCATCAGCGTGTGGCCGCGCATCGGCTTGTCGAGATAGAGCGTGGAGCAACTCGGCACATCGAAGCCCGTCAGCCACATCGCGCAGACGAAGACCAGGCGGAATTTGTCCTCCGGATTCTTGAATTTCTCCTCCAGGTCCTCCTTCACCATCCGTTCGCGGTGCGGCAGGATTTCGAAGCCCTTCGCCGCCATCTCGGAAATCTCATTCTGCCCCGGCGAGACGACCACGGCCATGTCCGTCTCCTGCAAGTTCTTCAGCCGCGCATTCAGTGTCTCGAAATCCGGATGACCGAGAGCCATGCCGGCCAGCGTCTTCAACACACGGGCCTTCTCCGCCTGCCACTCGGCGCGGACCTTTTCATACATCCGCAGCGTCGTCAGCTTGTCGATGGAAACGACCATCGCCTTGCCCTGATAGCCGCGGTTCAGGAAATGATGGACGATGTCCTTTGCCACCGCGTCCAACCGGTCCTCACGGGTGATCAGGTGATAGCGTTGGCCTAGCACTTTCCGTAGTTTTTCCTCTTGATCCTCATCCAGTCCGGCGTCCTCGATCGTCTGGTAGATCTCCTCGTTCAGCTCCGGGTTGGTGATTTGCAGCTCCGGCGTCCGGTTCTCGTAGAACAGTGGCACCGTCGCCCCGTCCTCTACGGACTGCCGGAAATTATAGACGCTCACGTAGTCGCCGAACACCTCGCGCGTCCGTTCTTCTCCGGCGATCAGCGGGGTGCCGGTGAAGGCCACGAACTTCGCCTTCGGCAACGCCGTGCGCATGTTCATCGCCAGCGTGTCGTATTGGCTGCGGTGCGCCTCGTCCGTGAGCACGATGATGTCATCCCGCTCCGAAAGCACCGGATGCAGGGTTCCCGGGTCCGTGCGGAACTTGTGGATCAGCGTGAACACATAGCGGTGATCCGCCCGCAGCAGATCCCGCAGATCCTCCGTGCTCCTGGCTTGGCAAAGCTCCGTCGCCGCACCGCAGGTGGAAAATGTCCGGTAAATCTGCGTGTCCAGTTCCTTGCGGTCCGTGATCACCACAAAGGTCCAGTTCCCTTTGAGCTTCCGGAACACCTTCTCCGCGAAGAACACCATCGAGTAACTCTTCCCGGACCCCTGGGTTTGCCAGAAGACTCCGACCCGTCCGTCAGTGCAGATCCGCAAGGCATCCACGGTCCGATTGACCCCGAGAAACTGATGATTCTTTGCTACTAGCTTGGTCACCGCCCCCTTGCTGTCGGAAAAGCGGGTGAAGTTCTCCACCAGATCCAGCAGCCGTCCTTTCTCACAAGTCCCACGCAGCAGCGTCTCCAGCGAAATCGCAGGTGCATCGTCCTCGCTCACCGCCTTCTTCCAATCGCCGAAGTGCTCCCACTTCGCCGTCAGGCTGCCGAGTTTGCTCTGCACGCCGTTGGAAACGATCAGCAGCGCGTTGTAGTGGAATAGCTGCGGGATCGTCTCCTTGTAGTCGCAGAGATTCTTGTCGTATCCCTCGCGCACGTTCACGCCCGGCTTCTTGAGCTCGATCAACACCAGCGGCAGACCGTTCACGAAACCCACCCCATCCGGCCGCTTCAGGTATAGCTCGCCCGCCACCCAGAACTGCGAGCCCAGCAGGAAATCATTGTTCTCCGGCGCCTCCCAATCGATCACCCGCACCATCTCCACCCGCTGCCCACCGTGCTCGCGGTCCGGAAACTCCACCTTCACGCCCTGCTTCAGCAGCCTGTCGATCTCCCGGTTCGCCTCCACCAGACTCAGCGCCGTGCGATCCCGGGAAATCTCCTCCACCGCTCCCTCAATCGCCTCCTCCGGCAGTTCCGGATTCAGCCGTTGGAGCGCCTCCATCAGTCGGCTCGTGAGAACCACCTCCCGCTTCCCATCCCGGCCAAGATTACTCACTCCACCGTCCCATTCGCCAAAACAATTCATCACATCCCAACCCAGCTCATGCTGCATGAGCTGGATCGCCGGTTGCTCGACGAGGTGATCTTCGGTGTAGGTGCTGGTCATCTGTCAATCTCCTAGCAGGAAACGTGCGGCTGTTACCATTTCTTCCCTGACTCTTGCCTGGTCGTCGAGTGTTCCCCGCAAAAACTCGGCAGCGCGAACGGGTCCGTCCGCATCCGACGAGACAAAATCCCTCCGCAGCGCCTCCACCGCGCTAGTGAAACCCGCGTTTCCTTGCAATCCTTCCGCGCGAAATGCCTCCACCGCCGCCTGCGGCCCATCCACGAACGATGTCACCGCCAGCAGCACATCGTATGCGTCCTTCGGATGACGCCGGCCGGTCGGCCCGCCGAACGCATTCAGTTTCAAAACCAACAACGGCCCGATATCCGCCACCACCAATGCACATTCCTGCGCCACACCATAGATATCACGACCTGCGATCTTCACGATGCGTCGCGATGCCAGCGCCCGGTTGATCCCCGGCACCACATTTGCCACCACATCGTCCACCGTGCGGGTTCCTGTGATTGCCGGTGGCGCCTCCGTCAGGAAATCCACATACATGGCCATCCCCTCCACTTGCCGGACCAGACGGTTTGACTGTTCCGCATCCGGCTTGAAGCCCAACCCTGCCAGATCCGAGTTCACGGTTCCATATTGTCCACCTTCCGCCGCGATGGAAATCCCCAGATCCACATCCATCGTCACCGCCCCCGGCCAACCACCTTGGCGTTGCTGCGTGAGATAGTGCACGGCCAAACCACCCACCAAAACAAGTTCATCATGATAGCGGTTCAGCGTCGGCCAGATCGTCAGCAATGCCGATTCCGCCGCAGCCAGGCCGCGCGGTGGATATTCGGCGAAGGTCTCGTGCTTGCTCATTTCCACCCCCCTGAAAAATCCTCGGACTTCCTCAACTCCACCGCCGCCTCATCCCCGCGGAGTCCGGCCCGCAGCAGATCCAGATAGAGCTGCACATCAGAGACCACTGGAAGATCTTGAAGCGTCCTTACATGATCGAAAACGCCCTCATCCTTCGGCCGCACCAAGCGCAACCTGCCACCGCTATCCACCCTCCTCGCCAGCAGCTTCTCCTTCACCGCCCCGTCGTCCGGAAACTCCGACACATAGACCGTCGTCACCACGGGCAGCGTGTAAGGACGCCGCAGAAACGCACCGAACCACTGCGTGAACGCATGCCGCTTCCCACCCAGCAAATCATGAACTCTAGACGCGATCTCCGCCGGTTCGCTCAACAGCGTCGAATATTCCCGCACCGTCGTCCTATCCTCCCAACGATCCGCCGCCGCCCAGTCGTCCAGCACCACGTCCGGCTTCGTGATCCGGATTCCATCCGCCGTGTCTTCCGCCAATCGCTCATCGAGCAACCTCGTGCGCACCTTGCTCACCAGCCCAAGACTCACACCCGCTTTTCCGGCGAGTTCCTGGACCTTGTGTCCCACCAGCGGCCCTTGCAGCAGCAGCCTCAGCAACCGGGTCGCCTTCGGTGCGTGCAAACTCTTCAAGCCGCGCTCTTCCTTGTGAATGTTCTGCTTCCCCTCGACGTGAATATGGACGCCGCCAAAGGAAAGGTGGCAATTCCCCGCCAGGTCCAGATACCCGATCCCTTCCTCCTCACAAATCCTTGCCGCTCCGGGGGAAATGTAGGGCGCGGCGAACAGATGGTAGATTCTGCCCTCCGCAGCCGAGGCTTGGAGGTTCCGCTTCAGAGTCCAGGCTGCCGCATGAATCTGCCGCGGCTGGGCATGAGCCTTGATCACCACTCGCACCTGCCAAGGGCTGCTCTCCGTTTCCCCAATCCTCAAGGAAAGCACGTAACCCGGATCCGAGGCGTCTCCCAACTTCCGGCGGGTCCAACGATCTTCCTTCACCACAAGCGAAGGGATCGCCTGGAGCTTTCCAAGCAGCAGCAAGCGGATTTCCCGCTCAATATCGTGGATTTCAATCAAAGTCGTGGTTTCACCGGTGGGTGAAATGTGGTCAATTGGAAGAAGACTGGCAAGCAATTTCACTAAAAAAGGCGTTTTCACCGCTCGGTGAAAGCAATGGCTTCTGCGGTGGAGGTGGTTCGGGATTCACGAAACAAGGGAGTTTCATGCCGCCGTGACATGCTGGCTTTTCGTGAAAACCTCCGTGTGCCAGCTCAAGGTCACTCATCCCCAGGCACCTCTCCAGCCACCACCCCGGCCTTCTTCGCGTTCGCTGCATTCAACTTCTTACGGATCTTCGCCAAGTCCGGATGAAACGCCTTCTCCAACTTCTGGACGTGGTCCAGCAGCCATTCGATCATCTCCGGCCAGTTTTCCCGGTCATAGGTTCAGGTTGGGCGATCACTGCCGTCAACGGAGCGGGTCCCGCCGGGAGGCAGCCCGTGGGCGACCGGCCGAGGATCTGGCTGGAGTTGACGGAGTGGAATTGGTTCATGACCATGGCGAGTGAGGCATCCAGACGCAACCATGGCAGGTCCATGCGACGAAATACGTCGCGGTCGATTTATTTTTTTCGGCCCCTTGCGACATTTCCTGAATTCCGGCGATGGACCTGAGTGCTGCTGGGATTTTGGAGCAGGGAGTACCCAGGATCCTTAAGAATAGAGCCCCCACAAGTCATCCGGGGATTCCCTCCTCCCTCCTGCCGGCCGGCAGATGGGATAGGCCTTACGCAGTGATCCCGAACCGGGGACCGACTGACCGTCTGCTGGCCTTGGCAAACCGAGCGAAGCACTATGCCACATGAGGCAGTTGTCCAAATACGACACGTGTGTCGTTTTTGCCGTACGAGCCCCGATGAGTCTGCCGCTGTAACAACGGCTGAGGTTCCGGACCGAGAACTCAAGCCGCCTGAGCGCGGCCAGGGCGTGGGTTCTCCGGGATTTGGCGGACTCCCTGACTGGGGCGGGTTTCTCCTTCAAGCCGTCGCCGCCGCCGTCCCCGCCCTCACCGGCACGCTGCTTTGCCAGCTTGGCCAGCTTGGTCACCCACCTGCCGGTCAGTTCGGCCGGCGGAGTGGCGGCCACGATCTCCTTCCAGCAACTCACCCGTTCCTCCTTGGGCAGGGCAAGCAGCGGCCGGACATGGGTTTCGCTCAGTGGCGTCCAGGCCTCCGAGTCTCCTTTAGGAGACTGGCCCGCCAGTTCATTGACGAACCCGCCGCACTCGACCAGGCGGTAGGCGTGCGGTCGGTCCCGGACGGAAACAATTCTGTAAGATTTGCGGGCTCCAGAGGTAGAATCAACAGAGGTAACATCCCATGAAAGACCATCTGACACGCCGCAACTTCCTGGCAGCCACCGGCACTGCCGCGCTTGCCACCACCATCACCACTGTCCACGCCGCCGAAGCCGGAGGTGACCTGCCGCTGCGGATTCTCGGCATCGCCTGCAGCCCGCGCAAGGGCATGGTTGCCTAATCCTCCGGATGGGTTTGTCAGGTGCCGTCCCGCTGCCTATCCCGCCTTGGCAAGGAGCTTGGTTCCTTTCTCAATGGTTTTTTCGGTGTGTTTGCCGTCCACCAGCTTGGCCTTGCCGAGCAGCACCCTCAGCGACTCAAGGGCGGCTTTGGCAACCTCAAACGATTTACTCTCTCCCCCGTGCTGCTTGTCGGAGAAGTACTTTATGAAGTTCGCTCCCTTGCTGCGGACGCAGAGCCTCCAACCTTGAAAGGCCGAGGTTTCGTAAGTGAAGCGGGTGAGGTTCTTAACGGATTTCATTTTCGTGATTTGTGGTTGGTGCCGGTTTGGCAGACCCTGAACTACGGCGGACCTGGCAACCGATCAAGCAAAATCAACGCTGTCCGGATCCCGGCACCAGCCATCCGGGCCGGTGGATCATGGTGAATCCAAGTGGCGCGCACGCGCAGGTAGCCCCCACCCCGGATCAACCGCCGGGCAAGCGGAACCCGGAGCGCCCGGTCAGCTTGGACCAGATCAGAACGGCCTTCCTACTTCATCTTCGACCTGAGTTTGATCCGCTCACCGGCGGTCATGAAGTTGCCGTGGCCAAGGTGGTGGATCGTCCGCGGGCGGACCACCGCCCGGTCGAGCCACGCCCGGACCACCTCCAGCACGAAAAACCCGTAGCTGGCCACCATCCGGGTGTCCGCCACCCGGCATTCCAGGTTGGCAAAGCACTCGGCGATCAGCGGCGCGCCCACCAGCGCGGCCGGTACGGGAGTCAGGCCGAACACCGTGAACTTGTCGATGTCCGCTCCCGTGGTGTTGCCACAGCCCACGACCTTTTCCGCGAGGTCCGCCGTCGGGATGTTGATCACGCATTCGCGGGTGGCTTTCAGCAGGCGGAACGAGTGGTTGCGGTCGCTCACCACACACCCGACCAGCGGCGGCTCGAACTCCATCATCGTGTGCCAGGAGAGGGTCATGAGGTTGGCCTTGCCCGCGCGGGCGGTCGAGAGCAGGACGACCGGACCCGGCTCAAGCAGGCCATAGACTTTGGACAGGGCGAGGGATCTGCGGGCCATGCCAGCAAGACGGGTCCAAGGGGATCAAACTTTCGGACGGCCGTCAAACAAGCCCCGACAGGTCGGCAACTCGGCCCGGCAGTGAGCCGCCGCTGAAGCCCTCAGAACAATTCCTGTTGCGGGTCCGCCCCTTGCGGCTTCACCAGCGGACTGGCGCAGGGCGTGACGGTCGGCGGTCCGGCGAACGGCTGGAAACTCCAAGGCCCGCAGCTCAGGAATTCCGGGGCTTCGGCCGGCAGCAGGATCGCCGGCATCCGGTGGTGAATGGGAGCCATCAGGGATGAGGCGGCGGTCGTCACCATCGAATAGCAGCGACCGAGTTCCGGGTGGTCCTCCCAACTGTTGCACATGTGATGAATCTACCCGCCGGGGTGTGCCGGACAATCCGAAAACGCCGGCAATCGAGCCAGTCAGTCAAGAATGCGGTGTAAGCCCCCCTACAGGTGTATCGGATGACGATCAGGCCGCCGCAGCTCCCCCGCCCTGTCGGTGCATCGCGACCACGTCCGCCACCGTGCCGCGGATCCCGGCGAGGAGCAGCACCCCTTCAACCGGGTCCACAAGGTCGGGAATCTCCATCGACCGGCGGGGCACCGAACCAGCCCTCAGCGCGGTGTGGAGGAAGGCGGGGTCATCCTTGCGGTCGAGTACGTCGAAATAGAGGGCGGTGTAAGCCTCGACCGCCGGCACCGAAAAGGCGAGGGCACCGGCGACCCGTTCAACGGTGGCGTCGAAGGCCAGCAGCGTGGCATTGAGCAGGCGGCGGATTTCCGGCTGGCCGTCCAGGCGCATCGCCTGATGGACCGCCAGCAGGTCCGGATCGGAGCCGTGTTCGATCCCGGGACTTCCCAGCAGCGCGATACCGTGGCGCACCCACCGGTACGGGGGCTCGGCCAGCAGATCGGTATGGCAGTCCCTCATTGCGAAGTCCATCGCCATCGTCCACCCGAAGTCGGGGTGGTTCATGACCTGCGACTCGCCGGCCCTGATTCGGTTCCGCTCCCTGATCCGCCAGCTCCACAGGTCCAGCCCCGGCGGCACTTCGTAGGTCCTTATCCAGGCAGCGTGCAGCAGTTTGATTTCGTGCGTTGTCATGGTTGTTGCCGGGTTGTTGTTGGGTGGATCCCGCCGTGGCGTAGTTGCCGCCAAATCCGAACACTTGGGAAACGTCGAGCCGCAACCCTGCTTCGGCGGCAGGGAGGAGTTTCAAAAGCGGTTGAAAACACAAGGCTGTCATATCCGTAATCGCGCCCCGCGCTATATCCGCAACCCTGTCGCAAGTCAATCGTTTTCAGCGGCTTATGATTCAAAATACGCAACCGGACGCAACGCTCGCCGCCATCCGCAGTCGCTTGCCGCAACCAATGATAGCTGATGATATTCTATGATTGCAGTTGACCCCGCCATCGCGTCTTCGTGTCCTTGTGTCACCCCCGGATGAACTTTCTGCATTTGTTGCAGGCGATGACACCATGACACCGTGTTCGAGAGCTGTCAGGACTCTGCCAGGAGTTCTCATGGCAATTACAAGGGGCGACGGGACCGGGTAAAACCCCGACGTCCGATCGAAGGGGCCGAACCGCAGCCAACCGGAGGACGGTCGGTTCCCCAATCGCCGCTCTGTGCCGGAAACGATTGACAGCGGATTGACAGCGGAACAAATTTCAGGACACGAAAAAGGGAGCCTTTTGGCTCCCTAAGTCGTTGATTTTAAAGGGGGTACCCCGGGAGGGATTCGAACCCACGACCAATTGATTAAGAGTCAACTGCTCTACCAACTGAGCTACCGAGGCATTTGGTTTCTGAAGCTGTGGCCGACGGAGGCTCAGACTCTCCATCGGTACCGCTTCGGCAGGCACTTTTTAGCAGGCGCAACCCGGAATGCAACAGGAAATTCGCGGGAACGGCGATTTTTCATCGCCGGGAGAAGCAAAAAAAACCGCACCCCACAGCGGGGGCGCGGTTTAAGGTGAATATCTCCAAATCAATTGGCGTCGGCGGCGACGGGGACGGTGACGTTGACCCGGCGGCCTTCGCGGTCGAAGGCGACCTTGCCGTCGGTGAGGGCGAACAGGGTGTGGTCACGGCCCATGCCGACGTTGAGGCCCGGATGGACCTTGGTGCCGCGCTGGCGGATGATGATGTTGCCAGCGATCACGGCCTGGCCGCCGTATTTTTTGACGCCGAGGCGCTTGCTGCGTGAATCGCGACCGTTCTTGACGGAACCTTGTCCTTTTTTATGAGCCATGGTGGTGGATGGTGGGTTGGAGGTTAGCCAATGATCGAGGTGACCTCGAGTTTGGTGAGGGAACGACGGTATCCCTTGGTCTTGTGGTAACCCTTGCGGCGCTTGAATTTGAAAGCCACCCCCTTGGGTCCGCGGAACTGGCTGAGCACCTTGGCGGTGACCGAGGCACCCGCCACGGTGGGTTCACCCACCTTGACGGAATCGCCCTCGCCAACGAGCAAGACGTCGTTGAACTGGATTTCTGAATCGACTTCGGCGTCGAGCTTCTCGACGTCGAGTTTGTCGCCTTGTTGGACGCGGTATTGTTTGCCGCCGGTTTTGATCACTGCGTAGGCCATGGCCGTAATAGGGGAAATGTGGTGAGGGTCCGCCGTTGCGGGCGGGCGGGGAGATCAACACGGGCCGGGATCAAACGCAAGGTTTTTTTTCAATTTCATCCAAATGAGCGAGTTTTTTGTGATTTTTGGGGGCGCTGGTGCCGAGCGGAGGGCTGGCTACGTTTTTGAAACATGACTGCTTTAGGGTCCGTATGGCAAGCCACCATGAAACAATTAGCAACGTATCTTGTTCCCCTCAGCACCTCGGTGCTGCTGATCAGCCCGGTCCTTGCCGACGGCGGGTTTTACGGCGATCCGCCTGATGCCACCCATCCATGGGCGATCCACGATATGAACCGTCCCCAGCCGCCACGGGTGGAGCCCGGCTCGCCCAGTAGCCAAGAGCAACCCGGACGCCCGCCCTCGGATGCGGTGGTGTTGTTCGATGGCACGCCCGCCTCGCTGGCCAAGTGGGAAGCGGACAAGGATCCCGGCCAACCGACCGAATGGGAGGTCAAGGACGGCGCGCTGCAATGCAAACCGGGCTCCGGCTACATCCGGACCAAGGAAACGTTCGGCGACTGCCAGTTGCACGTCGAATGGTCCGCCCCGGCAAAGGTGGCCGGCAACAGCCAGGGCCGCGGCAACAGCGGGATTTTCCTGACCGGGGGCGTCGAGGTCCAGGTGCTGGACAACTTCGAGAATCCGACGTACGCCGATGGTTTTGCGGCCTCGGTTTACGGGGTGAACCCGCCGCATGCCAACGCGTTGAACGCACCGGGGAAATGGCAGGTTTATGAGATCATTTTCCGCCGTCCGGTGTTCAAGGACGGGAAGATGCTCGACAGCGGCCGGCTGACGGTGCTGATGAACGGGGTGGTGGTGCAGGACTCCACTCCCCTGGAAGGTGGCGGTGGCCACAAGGGACGCAGCAAGGACCATCCCTATCCGGAAGCCGGACCGCTCAAACTGCAGGACCACGGCAACCCGGTTAGGTTCCGCAACATCTGGTATCGGCCGCTGCCGAAACGGGCGGTGGACGGTGGCGACATGGGAGCCATGGACCCCGCTGCGGCTACCGCCAAGAAGCAGGAAATTGCCAAGCAGATCCGCCTCGACGCGGAATCGAAGGACGGCAATGAACGGCTGCTGCGGTTGATGGAGTCGCTTTGCTACGATCCGGATCCCGAGGCGATCAAGGCGGTGGATGGCGGGCTGGCCAAATGGGTGGAGACCGCAAAGCAAATCCCCGCCAGTGGCATGGAAGCGAAGAAGGGTGAGATCATCCAGATGTTCAACGCCGTGCGTTACCTCACACAATTCAAGCTCTATCCGGACCAAGGCGGCTGCCAGGGAGAGACGGCAAAGATCATCGAAGCCAACGGCTGGAAGCCGTAGTTCGCGGGGTTGGAAAAAGTCCCGTGGGCCGACCTGATGCCGTCGCAGGGGGCAAGCCCCTGCGCGCGGCTGACCCGTGTTGCCTCAGAGTTGAATTTTTTCTCCTGCATCCAGTTCCAATCCAGGCGAAATTCCGTAGTTGTGGAGGTATCAATCGTGGTTTATTGTGGGTGTGTTCCGGAGGACCCTGCGGGAGTCCGGAACCCACCCCATACCATACCACCATGAAGACGAAAGACACCAAAAAGGAAACCAAGAAGAAGCCGACCAAGACCGCCAAGGAACGCAAGTTGGCCAAGCAGGCCAATCGCGAGGGGCGTTGAAGTTGGCAACGGAGTGCTAACGGCGTGATCGAGAAGCGCGTTCTCATGTGCCATTCATGGTCACCCCAGTCCTCCAGGGCCGATGGGCCAACGTCGAGGCGGTTGTCGATGCCTCTCTCCAACAGCGGCCGGGGGTGACGTGACAACCGGATTCATCCTGTTTGAAAAACACAGGGATTTGCAGACTTCATCCTTAACCGCAGCTCTCCGTAACCAACCCCACTCCATCAACACGATCAGCCATACGCTGGGTGCCTGACTCCACCACCACACCGCCATCCCTCGCTGCAAACCGGCCCCCGGCGTTGGTTGTTGATCGAAGACTGATACCATGTCGGCCACTCCATCCATCCGTCACGAACCTTCCGAGCTGGTGCCGGCCGGCTCCGGTCCGGAGGAGGTGTCGATTGCCGATCGTTTCTCCGTGCGGTGGAGCCGCTGCGAGGCTGCCGTGCGGGCCTACCTCATCGCCCACCTCGGCAACCTCAGCAATCTGGGTGAGACCCTCAACGAAGTGGCGGTCCTGACATGGCAGAAAGGTCCACACGATGCCACTCAGGAGGCGTTTCTCGGGTTCAGCCTGGCTTGTGCCAAACGCCTCGCGCTGGCCGCCAACCGCAAGGACGGCGACACCCGCGTTCGTTTCCTCGATCCCGCCCTGGTCATCCACATCGCCGACGAAGTGAGCGCCCAAGACCAGCGCGAGTCCGACCGCCCCCTTCTCCAACGGCTCGACGCCTGCCTGAACAAGATCACGGCTGAACAACGCGAGTTACTCCGCGCCCGTTACGGTGGCCGGGGTCACGGCCAGGAACTGCACCGCCTGGCGACCGAACGCGGGCGCCCGCTCGACACCCTCTACAAACAACTCGAACGCCTCCGCTCCGCCTTGCGCCATTGCGTTCAAGCCCGTGCCACCTCCAATCCATGAACCCGTCAGCCACTCACGAACCCGACGACGAATTGCGCGAACTCGCCGGCCGCTACCTCGATAATCGGCTTTCCGAGGCCGAGGCCGCCCGGCTCAATGAGCGCCTGCGGCTTGAACCGGATACCGTCGGCTACATGGCTGGCCTGCTGCGCCTCGAAGCGGCCCTGCACGACGCCCACGGCCCGCACTCGGTCGAACTCACGGAAATCAAGCGCCTCCGCCTGTCCTTCGGCGAGCATCCCACTGGCGAGCTGACCCGCCAGATTTCCGCTCGAAATAGCGGCGGGGGTGCCCTCAGCGGCCCGCTGTTGGAGTGTCCCGCCGCAGGCGTTCCCTCTCTCCGCCGACGGTTTCGGTGGCTGGTGGTGGCGATCCTGCTTGTCGCCGCAGCTGGAACCGGCTGGTGGCAATGGGCGCAGCGCCACCTTGCCTCACCCGCGCCTTTGGTCTTGGCCAATCCCGGATTCGAGGCCACCGATCTGAGCCTCACACCCCGTGGGGTCGGCGAGTTTCTGGCAAAGTGGGAGGACACCTTCCGCGATCCGAAAACCACCGATCTCTGCGAAATCGCCCGCGTTTCCGGCGGCACCATTCTGCCCAAGTCCGGCCGCAATGTCGCCCGCCTGCACACTGACGGTTACCTCATCCAATCTCTCCACCGTGCCGACGGCACCCACGTCACCGCCCGGCCGGGGGCCCGCTACCGCGTCAGTGGCTGGTGTTATTCCGAGCAACCGGAGTCCACCGGGCTGGAAGTTTCCCTGCGCGTCGTCACCAGCCCGCAGCCGGACGAAATCCAATACCAACCGGCCTTCTGTCAGGTTCCAATCGGGAAAGCGGGTTGGCTTCGATTCACCGCCGAGTTGATCATGCCGGAAAATCTCGAATGTCCACCGATTTACATCAGCACCAGCGCGGGCTCTCCACCCGCGCTCGATGTCACCGGCCGGGAACTCCTGCTGACGTTGGACAACCGCGGCCTCGGCTGGCTGCTGCTTGACGACTTGGAAATCTCCGAGATCCGCTGAGCGCCTGCTCTCACGCTTTTGCGGACCCCCCCGGGAATTTCGACAAAATCCCATTATTTGTCGATTTCATGTCAGGAATCGAGCTGCCGAAACACTTCTTGGGGAAGAGGATTTGTGTCCACGTTCCTCCATCCCCCCTGATCCCAAAAACCCCAATAGGATCCCAATCTGCCGAACCATTCCAGAACCCATGAAAACCAAACGAAATCCACTCCTCGCCCTGCTCTCCGTCTCAGGTCTGGTTGCCTCGCAGGCATTCGCCGGCGGCACCATCGTCGTCAACAACACCGGCATCCCGCAAGCGTCCTTCACTTTCGTGGACAATGTCGACGCCGGATACAGCCTGGTGAGCCAAGGCCCCACCAACGGCGATGAATTCGATCCCCAGTCCTATGGCGACAGCGGCCGCTGGGCGGATGACGCCAACGCCAACTACACCTTCCCCGGGCTGGCCCCCAACACCAGCTTCAACATCTACTCCACCTGGTATGCCCAGGGCGGTGGTGTCGGCATGGCGGTTTCCGCGAATGGCGGCGCGACCATCAATGTGCCGCAAAACGGTGGCAACGCGCCTGTCATCACCTCCGGATTCACCGCCTACGACGATATCAACGACACCTCAGCCGAAACCCGCAACTTTCAATTGCTCGGCACCGGTGTGACCGATGGCGGCGGCAATCTCACCATCAACGTCACCAAACAATCGGGCGCATCCTATGTCCGCTGGGACTGCTTTGCCGTGGCCGCCACTCCGACTTTCACCAATCTCTACTGGGATGGCACGTCCGGCACCGCGAATGGGGCCAGCGAAGGCGGCTCCGGCACTTGGGACACTTCCACTACGAATTGGGACAACGGCACCAGCGTCGCCTGGGGCAACGACTCCTTCTACAAGGCGAATTTGGGAGGCGCGGCCGGCATCGTCACGATTGCCGCGGCGTCCATCACCGCCAACGAGTTGGTCATTTCCACATCAGGCTATACCCTCTCGGCGGCGAATTCCGTCATCAACGGACCGGTTTCAATCACCGCAGGCGGCAGTCTGACTCTGGACACAAGTGGCACGCTTGGCATCGCCAGCGCCATCAGTGGTCCCGGCTCCTCCATCATCAAGACCGGCACCGGCACACTGACGTTTTCCACCAGCAATGCCTATGATGGCGGGACGGATGTCCAGCAGGGCACGCTGGTCGCGGGAAACAATGGAATCGGTTCCGGAACCCTGGACATCGCGGCCGGCGCCACCGTGGAATCCAAGACGGTCTATGGATTGGGCAGCTATACCGGCACCATCAACAATGCAGGCGCATTGGTCCTGGGGACTTACGCTTCGGTAAATTCGCCGCTGGTGCTCGACGGTGCTACTGTGGAGGTTTTTGCCAGTCCCTATGACTCAAACTATCAGGGTGCCCAGCTCTACAATGGCAACATCACCGTAATCGGCGATGCGCAAAGCGTGATCCAGAACAACGACGCCGATGGCACCAACTACGGCATTCACTTGCTCAGCGTTGACAAGAACGACGGCAACGGCGTCCTGTTTGACGTGGCGGATGGCGCGGCCTCGGTGGACTTGGAGGTTTCCGCGATCCTGGCCAATGAAAGCGGCGACGCGGGCAGCGCTGCCGGCGCGCTCACCAAGACCGGCGCGGGCACCATGGCCCTTAGCGGCCTCAATACCTACACCGGCAGTACTACCGTCAACGACGGCACCCTCATTGTGACCGGTCAAATCGCCGCCGACTCCACCGTGTTTCTAAACGATGACACTACGCTCGGCGTGACCGCGGGTGACACCAGCCCGGCGATCTCCACCACCAGACAGATCGCGATCGGAGACTACCTGGTCTCAGGATCAGGTGCGAACACGGTCACCTTCGCCGCCGTCAACAGCACGACAGTGCCAGTCGTCAGTGCCGGCACCTTGTACATCGACAAGCCCATGACGGTCCATGTCACCAGTGTCATCCCCCTGGTGGGGCTCTACCCCTTGTTCAAGGGCGTCAACCTGGACTCGGTGTCCGGCGAAGGCGCTGTGATCGAGGGCACTCTGCCTGGCAACGTTACCGCCAGTATCTTCGACAATACCGCCACCGACGGCACGATCTATCTGGATGTGACGGCTGTGACAGTCACCCCGATCCAATGGACCGGCTTTACGAATGGCGTCTGGGATATCAACACGACCAACAACTGGACGGCTTCACCCTTTCTGGAGGGGGATATCGTGACATTCGACGATTCCGCCACCGGCACCACCGACGTTACGCTTGATATTGCGGTCAATCCGAGCGTGTTGACGTTCGCCAATGAGACAAAAAACTACACCCTGAGCGGCACCGGAGCGATTGCCGGATTCACCGGAATGACCAAGACCGGAGCGGGCAACCTGGCGATCACCACCAACAATACCTATACCGGCGCGGTTGTTATTTCTGGCGGCGGCACGGTCACGGTTGGCGATGGCGGCACCAACGGCAGCCTTGGAGGAACCGGCAGCATCACCCTGGATGGCGGCATTCTTGAGTTGAACCGATCGGACGCGCAGGTGCTTGCCCGGACCATGGTCGGCACCGGAGGCACCTTGGTGAAAAGTGGCTCCGGAACCCTGGCGATGACCGCCGCCAACAACACCTGCGACATCACCGTCAACGGTGGAACGCTTGTCGCCAGCGGTGGCGGCTGGGCGACAAGCTTTGCCGCAGGCAAGCTCATCACGGTCAATGCGGGTGCCACGCTCGAAACCCCCGGCTACCACTCCATGGGCAGCTTTGTGGGTGGTGGCGATGTGCCGATCGTGGATCTCAATGGCGGCAACTGGCTGTTGAATCACGAACAATACATCCGCACGCTCACCATGACTGCCGGAACGACCACCGGGGTTCCGGGAAATGACGGACTCAGGGCTTTGCCCGGAGCGGTCTATACCAGCAACGCGGCGGCAACCAGTTCCACCATCGGTTCGCAGCTCAACCTCGTGAACTCCTTGTCGCTGGTCGTGGACGACG
Organism: Akkermansiaceae bacterium; assembly: GCA_021733795.1. Classification (GTDB taxonomy): domain Bacteria; phylum Verrucomicrobiota; class Verrucomicrobiia; order Verrucomicrobiales; family Akkermansiaceae; genus Luteolibacter. Next base: position 50,626 of record JAIPKB010000006.1, read on the forward strand.
GCACCGCCGCGGACGACCTGGTGATTTCCGGGCTCATCATCAACGCTGGCGGCATCACCAAGACGGGTGCCGGAAAGGTGGTCTTCTCCGCGGAAAACACCTACACCGGACCTACCGTCGTCGATGATGGAATAGTCGTGGTGAATGGCACTTCAATTGCCGATACCGGACGCCTTGAAATCAACGGCAGTGGCAAGGTGGAGGTGACCGAATCGGTGGATCCTGTGGTCGAAGTGGTTGACACGCTCTGGATCGACGGCACGCAGATGGCTGCCGGCACCTATGGAGCCCCCGGATCAGGTGCCACGAACACCGACGGCACTCACTTCGCCGGTGCCGGCGTGGTGCAGGTGACCACCGCCCCACCCGCCGGATATGACGAGTGGGCCGGTCCGGGCGGCTACAACCTGACAGGTGACGACGCGCTGCGCACCAGCGACCCGGATGGCGACGGATTCACCAACCTGCAGGAGTTTCTCTTCGGCAGTTCGCCGGTCGAGGGCAACGGGTCCCTGGTCACCACCACAAGCACCGGCGGCAACCTCGTGCTGCGCTGGTTGCAACGTCAAACCCCCGGTCAGGCCACCTACACGCTCCTGGAAAGCACCACTCTTGGCGCCGGATCCTGGGTAGCGGTTGGCAGTCCGGTTCCGGCCGTGGATGATGACCAAGCCGCTGCGCCAACCAACTACGAATACTGGAAGGTGACGCTTCCGATTGCTGCGGGCAAGGACTTCTACCGCATCGAAGGCGTGGAGAACTGATCTCCAACCGTTGTGCAAACCACCGTGACACCGATGACCGACACCATGATGGAAACCATCTGTCAAATGCTGCCAGCCGGCCGGGCGAAGAGATTCTCCCGCCTGATGGTGACCCAGACACCTTGAACCATCTCACCTGAACACACCAACCAACCAAACCAAAGAGACATGAAATTAAAAACCACAAGCGCCTATTTGCTAGGTGTGGGAGCGATTCTAACAGCTTCTGCCAATGCCGGCACGCTCGTTTTCAGCGGTCGCACCTGGACCACCAACGAACCGGCTGCAAATAGCTACGGAACGCAACCCGCCTACACCCTGAACGATTCCGCAAGCGCCACGGCGACCGGGGCGTGGAACTTATGGGCCGGCGCGTGGACGACGATCGCAATCAATGTTGGAGACACCGTCAGCTACGACTACTTTCTGACCAAGGAATTGCGTAATACTTATGGGGGTGGCGCATCGGACTACATCGAGGATTCGTGGGCTGGCTTTCTTAGCCCCAGCGGCGGAGTGCTGGATCCTCCGACCTTCACCTATACGACTGAAAAGAAGGCCGTCTATGGCAACGATGCCAGCACCCTTACCGTTGGCGGCGATATCGCGCCAGGAACCACACCCGGCACGGGGATCCACTTCGACTGGACTTTCGACTCGGATACGAGCTACACGCTCAATGTCACGGACATCGCCACCTCCACACCGATCGCCAGTGCTTGGACTGGTTCGCTGGTTGGGACGACTGATGACATCGAGGCGTTCACCTTCGGGGCATGGAATACCGAGCAGGACGTGACCGTGGCAAATTTCCTCATCACGCCCATTCCCGAACCCGCCGCGGCATTGCTCGGAGGTCTCGGGTTGCTCACCCTCCTGCGCCGCCGGCGCTGATCCACATCAACCTCGCAAACCCATCTGAAAGCCCGGGCCACTCATCGAGGCGGTCCGGGCTTTTTCCAATAGCCCACAGTCCTTCCCAGCTAGTCCCTTTCATTGTCCGCCCCACCCGCCTAGCATCCACGCAGAGATCTCCACTTGCATTATGCCCCACGATCCTACCTCCACTCTTCGCCGCCGACGTTGCTCCGCCTTGCTGGCCCTCGCGCTGCTGCCCTCGCTAAGCCATGCCCAATCCCCGTGGCCACGCCCGACGGTGATTCCGCTTCCGGCTTCGGTGGCCGGTGTCGCCGCGGCACCCATTTCGCTCAACGGCACCTGGAAATTCACCATGACTCCACCGTCCCAATTCTGGGAAAACGCGGCGAACCCGGCGTCGTGGTCGGACATTGCGGTCCCCGGCGAACCCTGGATGCAGGGCCACTCCATCGATTTCGATGTCGAGTATCCGTATAAGAAATCGATCGATATCCCGGCGGATTTTGCCGGGAAAAAGGTCTTTCTGCGCTTCGACGGGGTCTATAGCCATGGCCGGGTTTGGGTCAACGGAGTTTTCGCGGGCGAGCATGACTGCGGCTTCACCAGTTGGCAGTTGGACATCACCAACCTGGTCACCCCGGGCCAGGCCGCCTGGCTCACGGTGGGCATCACCGACAAGCGCTACGATCCGTCCTTCGCCAGCGGCTACGCCGGACGCTATCTTGGGGTGAACAATGTCCCGCACCGGATCGGCGGCATCCTGCGCGATGTCACGCTCTTCGCGCTGCCCACCACCCATCTCACCAGGGTGCACGCCACCACGGACTTTGACGCGGCCTATCAAAACGCCACCCTCAAGCTCGATGTGGGAGCTGCATTTGCCCCAGGCTCACCCGATGTCGAAGTGGCGTTCAACCTCAGCGACCCCGATGGGGCTCAAATCCCGCTGAACCCCGCCAGTGTGATCCTCAGTGCCGCGGCCCCCGAAGCCAGTGTCTCGATTCCAGTGAACTCTCCCCTCAAATGGGACGCCGAGCATCCCCATCTTTATACCATGGAAACCAGCCTCATTGCCAGCGGCGTAGTGATTCAGACCCTGAGCCGGAAAATCGGCTTCCGCGAAGTCCTGATGGACGGCAACCGCATGCTCGTCAACGGCAATGAAGTCAAACTGCGCGGCGGCTGTCGCCACAGCGTGCACCCGCTGGCCGGCCGCGCCGATGTTCCCGGCCTTGATGAGGCCGACGTGCTGCTCTACAAGCGGGCCAACATCAACTACATCCGCACCTCCCACTATCCCACCACCCCGCGCTTCCTCGAACTGTGTGACCAATACGGCATCTATGTGGAGGAGGAAATGCCGATCTGCTGGGTGGACCACCATGCCGCCGAAGGAATCCTCAACGGTCTCGCCTCGTCATCCGCGGCCCGCCCGTATTTCATGACATCCATCTCGGAGACCCTGGAGCGCGACCGAAGCCATCCCTCCATCATCATGTGGTCCATGGGCAACGAAAACATCACCTGGGGCAGCAACTTCGCGGACGAGCGCGACTACGCCCGCCAAGAGGACCCCACCCGACCGCTCAAGACCGGCCACAACGCCTACAACCCCGGCTGGAACACCGACGCCTACCTCGATCTCGACAGCTATCATTACCCGGGCTGGAACTCAAATTTCAACAAAGCCGGCAAACCCTATATCTTCGACGAATACTGTCATGTGATGTGCTACTACGGCCCCGGCTCCATTGCCGACATCGATCCGAACATCCGCAACTTCTGGGGTGAGAGTCTCAAGAAGTTTTGGGATGGCATCTTCCCCTCGCAAGGCAGTTTGGGTGGAGCCATCTGGGGAACCGTTGACGAGGTGTTTCTCACTCCGGACGCGGCCATCGGCTACGGCCAATGGGGGATTTTCGATGGCTGGCGGCGGCCAAAGCCGGAATACTGGCTGACTCAAAAGGCCTACTCTCCCGTTCGCATTGCCAACGCCCCGCTCGGCAACCCGGGTGCAGGAAATCCACTCCACATCCCGGTGAAAAACTGGTTCGACCACACCAATTTCAATGAACTCACGGTCACTTGGGAAGTCGGTTCTGAAAGCGGAACCCTCACACCCAGCCTCGCCCCCCACCAGACCGGCGAAATCGTTATTCCAGCCCGTGCCTGGGGGGACAGCGACTCGGTCCGCCTCCGCTTCACCGTCACCCAACCGGAATTCACCTACACCGTGGACGAGTTCGAGCTGCCACTAACCGCGCGCACGCTTTCGTTTCCCGGCCCGCAGGGGCCCGCTCCTGCCGTGGTCCAGACCGCCACCACCCTCACCGTAAGCGGAAGCAATTTTGAAATCATCTTCGACAAATCCACCGGCACGATCCAGTCCGGAACCTACGACGGTGAATTGCTGCTAACCGGCGGCCCGTTCCTCAACCTCGCGCCGCTCGCCCTCGCTCCCTTTGTGCCAAGTGCGGTGACTGCCACCACCACCAGTCCGTTCGCAGTGGTGAATATCGCGGGAGCCCACGGCAGCATCGGAGTGACCTATCAAATCAAGATCGATGGCAGCGGATTCATCGAGATGACATATACCGTGGCCAATCCACCCGCCAGTTCCGGCTCCTATTCCGAAGTGGGTGTCTCGTTTCAACTCGCCAACACGATCGACCGCTTTGAGTGGGACCGCAAGGGGCTTTACTCGGTCTATCCGGCCGATCACATCGGCCGCAATCAGGGTGCGGCCTCGAGGCGTCGGCCCGGCCTTGCTCTCGCCTATCGGACGGAACCCTCCTGGCCGTGGGCGCAGGACATGGAGGACTTCCACCAATACGGCCCCACCCATGGCGGTTACGGCCTGACCCAGGACTTCCGCGGTTCCAAGGAATCAATCTATCAAGCATCCGCGGTGAACCCGCTCACCGGTCACCGCATCCAGGTGGAATCGGATGGGGCCTCCCACGCCGTGCGCATGGAATTGGCCACTTCCACCGCCGCCATCATCGATGACCGCGATGCCGCCGTCACCTATCAAGGAACCTGGTTCACCTATGCCGATCCCAATGACTACCTGGGCACCGAGAACTATTCCGGGGCGGTCGGTGCCTCATGCGCATACGCCTTCAGCGGCACTTCGGTCCGTTGGATCAGCGCCCGCAATTACAATCTCGGCAAGGCGGACGTCTATCTCGACGGCACCCTCGTCGCATCGGCCGTCGATGCCTACGCGCCCTCCAAGCAACACCAACAAGCGCTGTTTGAAATGACCGACCTGTCTGACGGCCCGCACACCTTGAAAATCGTGGTTCGAGGAGACAAGAACCCCGCCGCGGCAGGTTCCTATGTCTTGATCGACGGTTTTTCCGCCGTTCCCTCGGCCACGCCTGAGAATCCTGACCTGCGGCTCAACATCAACCGCCAATGGGCCTACGATCTGAGTTGGGGGAACTACGGTCGGAGTTCGCAAATCTCCTCCGGTTTCAGCGACACTGTGCGGCTGCGCCTGATGGCGCAAGCGCTGCCACCTGCAGCCCCCCCGAAAACGGGGATCTCCATGACCGGTGGAGGCTCTGCTGCGGAGCTGATCCACTTGGACTGGACCTCCCGCCCGATGGCGTTCTATGCGGTGGAATTTTCCGAAAATCTGACGCAATGGGATGAGTTCGAATCCTTCATGCCCTCACAAGGCGAGCACACCCTGCTGACTCTTGATCTGGAGGAGCGCATCGGCAGGAATCCCACAGCGGGCTTCTTCCGCATTCGCGAAATGTACTGAATACCTGCAATTGGGCGACCACTCTATCTTGCGCTATTCTAACAATGATGGGGGGTGAGCCAGGTTTCGCGGCGGAACCAGGTCTCCTGGCGTTTGGCGTATTGGCGGGTGGCGGCGTTGATGAGTTCCTCACAAGCGGCGCGGTCGATCCCGCCGGCTAACAAACCGCGGATCTCGCGCACGCCGATCGCCTTTTCGCAGTTGCCGGAGGCGTGGGTCAGGGCGGCGACCTCCTCGAGCGCCCCGCCATCGAGCATGGCGCGGGTGCGGGCGGCGATGCGGGCGTGGAGATCGGCGCGCGGCCGTTGGATGACGGTGCCGCGCAGCGAGGCGGCGAGATCGCGGGTTTGGGCTTCCCATTGGTCGCGCAGGTCCGACGCTTTGCGGCCGGTGAGCAGGCAGATTTCCAGGGCGCGGGCGACGAAGCGGCGGTTTTGCAGGGCGGTGCGGGCGGCTTCGACCGGATCGAGCGCTTGCAGTTCCGCGACGAGATCCCCCAGTGGCCGGGCGTCCATGGCGGCGCGCAGGGTGGGATCGCCCTGGGGCAGCGGCGCGGGGCCGTGGGTGAGGAATTTCAGATAGAGTCCCGAGCCGCCGGTGACGATCGGGGTTTTGCCGCGGGACTGGATTTCCGCGATGACCGGGCGGGCGAGGCGCAGATAGCTGCCGGCGTCGGCGGCCTCGGTGGGGGCCAGGACTCCGTAAAGGTGGTGCGGGACGAGTTGTTTTTCCGCTGCGGATGGCGCGGCGCTGACGATTTCGAGTCCCTGGTAGAGTTGGAAAGCATCGGCGTTGACGATCTCGCCATCGAGTTTTCGGGCCATTTCCAGCGCCAGGGCGGATTTGCCGGAGGCGGTGGGGCCGCAGAGGAAGAAGGGGGTGGGTCGCCCGGCGATCATCGGTAGGGAGCGAGTGGTCAGGGAGGGGGGAGTTCGGCGACAAACCAGCGCTCGAGTTTGTCGCGCGCCCAGGGGGTTTTGCGCAGAAAGGTGAGGCTGGATTTCACGGAGGGATTGAACATGAAACAGCGGACGGGAATGCGGGCAGCCAACCCGTCCCAGCCATGCCGCTCGACCAACCGGGTGACGATGGTTTCAAGGGTGATGCCGTGCAACGGATCGCGGGGATGGAAGGCGGGGACGGGCATGGCGGCGGTGGCTCGGCCGAAGCATGACCCAAGAGCGTGGCAGGCGCGACCAAAAAAGCACGGTGGTCGGCGGTGGATCCGGGTTTTTCCGCAGTCATCCGGTTATTCCCATTGCCACCGGCGGGCGGGATGCCGAACATCCGGCCATGCCAAAGCCGACGGTGACTTACAGTGGCGAGAGCCTTTTTTCCATGGGCATGGGCCAAGTGGTGATCGCCCGGTTCAAGAATGACGGGCGGATCGAGATTGGGGGGTTCCTGTTGGATACCTTTTGTCTGGGCGTGAAGAATGCGTTTTTCGTGCAGGGGGACGAAGAGGTTCTCCAGGACATGGTGGAACGGATTGCCGAGACCAGCGGTGCGGTGGAGGAGCACTCCGGCGCATGGGGCCGGAAACTGGTGGAGGCTGCGGCGAACTATGCCCGGCGACTCGGGTTTGCTCCCCACCGGGATTACAAAAAGGCGGCGCGGGTGCTCGGCGGGATCGATCCGAAGGACTGTCCGGATAACTTCACCTTCGGTTCGGGGGGCAAGCCCCTGTTCATTGCGGGCCCGAACGACAACCAGGCCCGGTGCAACTTGATCATCAGCATTCTGACCAAGAAGCTCGGCCGTGACGGCTTCCACTTTACGGTGCCGATGGATGATTCAGGCGGGTTTTTCGACGACGAGGACGAGGACGACGGGGACGAGCGGCCGTAAATGAATGCGCCTCAGCGCTGGTTTTGCTCTCTGCCTGTCCATCCCGGGCAGGATGCCGGAAGCTCCCGCGCCTGTTGAGTCGTTTGATTCCGGGGGTAAGGTGCCGCCCGGCTGTGCCGCGCCACCTTTGCCATTCGCTGGATCCTGCGGCAGCACCATCAGGTTCGGGTCCACGCCGATGGAGGCTTGGATGACGTTCTTGGCGGCCAGCACGTCTGCCACGATGGTGGTGCTGGAGGAGGCGTTCCGCTTCACGGTGGGGCTGGCGGTCTGGGCCACGGCCGCACCTTGGCCACCACGCGCTGGTCCAGAGCGGCCTGCATGGCGGCGGCGATTCCCGCGCCCTTTTCGCGCGGGATGCGGACGGTCACCGTGGCGGTGATGCGGTGCTCACCCTCCGGGAAATAAACGATCTCCGACGCCCCCCCCCCCTCGGGCAACGGACTGGCAAAGGCAAAGACAAGTTGGCGCGCTTTCACACCGCGCAGTGAAGCGCGGATGCGGGGGGATGACTACGGCGCGGAGGGGTCTCCGGATTTTGCTGGACGGCTGGGGGTGGGTGTGATAGCCGGTGGGCGTGAAAGAGACCTGCCACAACGCCGGTAGCCGGCTCTCCCCAACACCCCCGGCGCGTGTTACGGTCAGGATGAAAAACCTGCAATAAATATTTAAGAACAACCTGCTTCGAGTGTCATATAGACGATGAAAAACTTATTCCTGCTATTCTTGTCGGCCCTTCTTGTATCAAGCGTGTTCGCGAAACGGGCCGCCCCAATTGAAGTGCCCGCGCTTGCCGTGGGCGATGTGACGATTTCGGCACCCCACTTTGCCCAGATCAACGGAGTCCCCATCCGGGGTGGTGTGTTAGAAGCGCGCGATTCGAGAACTAAAAGGCTCATCTGGAGTGTGCAAGTCTACAAGACCAAGTACGATTTAGGGCTCGAGAAGGACATTCAAGACGTTTTCATCAAGACCCTTTCGCATGATGTCACCCATGGTCTGCTCATCATGTCCGACGAAAGAGATAGAGTGTTCGTCGTTGATCTGAAGACTCGGAAGGTCACACCGCTTGAGCGAAGTGGCACCACTCAAAAGGCAGAAGCCGTCGCTCCGAACCGTTCATTGCCGGGCTAGAGGAAACCGGGGTATCAGGTGGCGTATTGGGACCGCCGTGCTACGGATCCGTATGGCCGGTGGTGTGGGGGGCGGAAGTCAGAACCTCCCGCCTACCCGATTCGGCGTTCAGATTTTGGCGGAAGGGGTGGACGCAACTCTATCATTCACGTCTGTCCATGGACTGCGGATACCGGGCTGAAGACACTACCAGTATGCAGAGCTCTGATAAGTCAGTCCGGTTTTCGTATCGTGATAGTAACTGTGAGCACCTCCGTTGCTCGCCGCGTAGGTATACACGACGGTATCCTCTGTCACCACCCATCCAAGCGGGCCGATTGCATTTCCAATATTCTTGGGGTTCGCCGACGATCTCTCGCTGAAAGAATCAAGCGCCTCCCCAGGGCGAGCGAAGTGTTTGTCGAGGAAAGCGTTGAGGTCTTTCTCCGATACAGTGTACGTGGCGTAGTGATCGAGCACGTCCCGCCGCAGCGTGATATCGGCAGCGGTAGGCGGGATCAGATTCCGGCCCCTCTCCGGCCACCAGATACTATCTCGGCTCGCGTGGTGCGTATCGACTCCGTAGATCCGGAACAGGGTCAGGGTGAACACCATCGTCAGTGCGAGAATGACGACGCATACCTTGAGGATTAGAGATGATGTTGATTGTTTCATGGAAGAATGATCTCATCTATTCGTAAAATCAGTGTGAAGGCACGATGAAATCTCTGGGAAGTTTTCTTCGCCGAACGTTATTGAACCACAGGTTGTATGACCGTTGCAAATGCCACCCGGAAGTGCAGACTTCGCCCACCGGTGTTGGGGCACGTCGTTTTCATGAGGGGACTCCTACCAAACTTTCCGCCCCCCTGCAAGCAGGACTTTGCGAATCGCCCAAATGTCGTTTTCCACCTCGCGGGCCAGCGTCTCCGCCGCCGCCTTTGCCTTCTCCCCGCGTGGCGCCCACGCCCGCACCTGCCACGGGGCCTTGCGGGCCGCCCGTTTCACCTCGCCCAGCGCCTTTTGCAGCCGCGGCCAGGTGTCGATCATCGCCTGGAACAGCAGCTGCTGCCGCCGCAGGTCGCCGCTGAGTGCCCCGGCCAGCGTCGTCCGCACGTCGTTGGGGAGCTGCTCGCGCTCGATCAGCTCGAGCATCCGGTCCCGCGCCTCAGGCACGATGATCGAGTCTCCCCCGCCGTCCAAATGCGGCACCGCCGCTGCGGCGGCTTCCACGCGGGCCGGAGCGGCGGAGTCACGGCGCGGCGGCGGGCCGCGCCCACAGATCTGCATTCGTTCCCCATACGCGGGAGGATGGACCCGCGGGAGGGTCAGCGCATTTATTTGCAGTGGTCCCCGGATTTTGCTGGACGAGGGGGAGGGCGGCTGATAGAGGGGGGCATGAAAGAAACCTGCCCTAACGCCGGTAGCCGGAGCACCGTCACCGTTAGCACCCGCGCGCATTATGCGCGTGTTACGCTCTAGGTGAATACACTGTTCGCTTTGAAAATGAATACGCCAGAAACCACACCGCTAGTAATCGATGCAAAAACTGAAAAGCACGTCCTGTCTTTGAGGAAGAGCCTTGAACAGGTAGTAACCTTTTCTCTCATTGGCTGCATTATACCGATCCTATGGCCAAAGGCTTCCTGCGGTAGCAGCCGTCCACAGGGATTGGAACGCCGCACGCCTGCGGCACCGCCCAAAATCAACGCTGGACGGCGGCGCGGAATCCGCTACGGTCCGGGCTTGTCGCCGCCCGGCGGCACCGCACCGCTTGGCGCCGTGGCGGGATGGTAGACGCTGCGGACTTAAAATCCGCTGACTTTACGGACGTGGGGGGTCGGGTCCCCCCGGCGGCCTG